>JBOGZW010000012.1:0-22420 GCA_050697575.1 Gaiellaceae bacterium
CGGAGAGATCGCCGAGCTCGGGAACGAGCTCGATGCCGCCGAGGTAGGCCTCGACGAGGTCGCGGAGCTGATCGGGCGTCCTCACGCGTCCAACTCGTGCTTCGCGCGTTCGATCTCCGCATGCGCTTCCCGCGCGAGCCGTGCGATCTCGTCGAGGAGCTCGAGCGCCGCGTCGGGCTCCTCCGTCTGCTCGAGCTTCGCTCGCGCGGTCTCCAGCTGCGCGAGCAGCTGCTCCGCGTGCTGAAGCGGATCCGCGGCGTTCATGCCACCCGCTCCCGCGCAACGCGTGCCAGCACCCCGTTCACGAGCTTGCCGGCCTCGTCGGAGGCGTAGCGTTTCGCGAGGTTGACGGCTTCCGAGATCGCCACTTCGACTGGGACCGTACCGTGGACGAGCTCGTAGGTGCCAATGCGCATGACGTTCCGCTCGAGGACACCCAGGCGGTCGGCGCGCCATTCGTCGGACGCCGCGTCGATCATGCGGTCGAGCTCGGCCGCCTCGCCGGACACAGCCTCCGCGAGCTCGCGGCTGAACTCGTCGATGTCTCCCTCGTACAGCGACGCGAGCGGCTGGCCCGTGAGGTCCCACTGGTAGAGGAGGAAGAGCGCGGTCCGCCGCGCTGCCCGACGCCCGGCCATCAGCGATCGGCCTCCGTGCCGATGGCTTCTATGGTGACGTCGACGCGGGAGGGCGCGGCGTCCAAGGATCTTTGAAGCGCATGGGCTACTCGCTGCTGGACGAGCGCACCCAGCTCTGGCAGCACGGCACGGCGAGGCGCGGTCACTGTCACTGCGGCGGCGCCGTCTTCCTCGAGCGACAGGGTTGCTCGGACGACCTTCACGCCCTCGACGCTCGCAGCCGCGTCGCGCATGAGGCGCTCGAGCGCCTTCGGCTCGACCGCAATCCCACCGAGCGGCGTCCGGGCGAGCTCCTTCATCGTCGCGTCAGTGCCGGCAGCTCTCCGGCTTCGTCGAGAAACGACGTCGAGTAGCGGCCCGATATAAACGCCTCCGAATGCATGATGTCGATCGCGAGCTCGCGCGTCGTGCGCACGCCGTCGATCGCGAGCTCCCCGAGCGCCCGGCGACAGCGGGCGATCGCGGCGTCGCGGTCGAGATCCCAGACGATCAGCTTCGCGAGCAGCGAGTCGTAGTGCGGCGAGACTTCGGTGCCCTCCTCGACGTGCGTGTCCAGCCGGTCGAACGGCCCGAGTGGCGGCTGGAAGTGCGTGACGCGGCCGGGTGAGGGAGCGAAGTTCGCCGCCGGGTCTTCGGCGTTGAGCCGCACTTCGATCGCGTGGCCGCCGCGCGGTGCGCGTCCCGTGAGCGTCAGCGGCTCACCGGCGGCGATGCGGACCTGGTCGCGCACGAGATCAAAGCCGGTGACGAGCTCCGTCACGGGATGCTCCACCTGAAGCCGCGCATTCAGCTCGATGAAGTAGAACGAGCCGTCTGGGCCGACGAGGAACTCGAACGTGCCGGCGTTGAGATAGCCGACGGCGCGGCATGCTCGCTCGGCGGCGTCCTCCATGGCCTCGCGCTGGCCGGGCGTGAGCGCCGGCGACGGCGACTCCTCGACGAGCTTCTGGTGCCGGCGCTGGATGGAGCACTCGCGCTCGCCGAGCGTGAGCACGTTTCCTTGGCCGTCGGCAAGCACCTGGACCTCGACATGGCGGGCGGGCACGAGTGCCTTCTCGACGTAGATTCGGCCGTCCGCGAACGCCGCGAGCGCCTCGACGGACGCCGTCTGGAACGTCTCCTCCAGCTCGGCCGCAGACGACACGAGCCGCATGCCTCTTCCGCCACCGCCCGCCGCCGCCTTCAGCAGCACGGGATAGCCGAGGTCGTCCGCGGCAGCGCGTGCATCGGCGGCAGTCGCCACGCCGTTGGTGCCAGGGACAACCGGGACTCCGGCCTGCTCCATCGCAGCCTTCGCCCGCACCTTGTCCCCCATCTCTTCCATGACCTCCGCGCCTGGGCCGATGAAGACGAGGTCGTTCTCGGCGCACGCGCGCACGAACGCCGGGTTCTCCGCAAGGAAGCCGTAACCGGGATGAATGGCCTCGCAGCCCGTCGTCTCGGCGGCGCCGATCACGGAGGGCACAGACAGGTAGCTCTCGGCGGCGGCCGGCGGGCCGATACAGACCGCCCGGTCGGCAAGCCGTGTGTGGAGCGCTCCGCGGTCCGCCGTCGAGTACACGGCGACCGCCTCGATGCCCAGCTCGTGAAGCGTCCGAATCACCCGCACTGCGATCTCCCCGCGGTTGGCGATGAGCACGCGCGTGAACATCTGCGCCCCTAGAGGACCGGGACGCGACCGTCGGCGAGCTCGAGCTCGAAGAGCAGCTGGCCGTATTCGACCGGCTGCGCGTTCTCGGCGTGAATCGCGACGACGGTCCCTGGCTGGTCGACCTTCACCTCGTTCATGAGCTTCATCGCCTCGAGAATGCAGAGGGTCTGGCCGGCGGCGACGACGTCACCGACTGAGACGAACGGGTTCGCGCCAGGCTCGGGGCCCCGGTAGAACGTGCCCACCATCGGCGCCTCGATGCGAAGGAGGCCCGGCGCCATCGGCGACTGGAGCACCGGCTCCAGCTCGTCGCCCGCTACGCCGGCCGTGGTGGGAGCCGAAGCAAGCTCCTCGGGGCTCTCGCCCGAGCGGCGCACCGTCACGCGCATGCCTGCATCCTCGATCGTCACCTCCTGCACGCCTGATTCCTGGACGATGCGGACGATCTCCCGAATGCGCTCGGAGCGACCAGGCTCCCCGCCGCCTGCCTCGTCGTCGTCGCGGCGGCCACGGCCGCGGATCGTGTGGAGCAGAGGCTCGGCGTCCTCCCCGAACAGCGCGAGCAGGCAGAGCTCCTCGTCGCTCGTGGCCAGCCCGTCCGCCACCTGCCTTGCAGATGCGACGTCGACTGGCACCTCCTCCGGCGGCTCGCCGCCGATCAGCTCGACGGCGCGCTCGACCGTGGGGTCGATGGCGGCCGGGGGCGATCCGAAGTGGCCGGCGATGAGCGCCTTCAGCTCGTCGACGACTGTTTGATAGCGCTCGGCGGAGAGGACGTGCACGAGGGCCTGCGAGCCGAGAATCTGGCCGATTGGCGAGGCCAGCGGCGGCGATCCGACGTCCCGTCTGATCCGGGCCAGCTCGTCGAGCACCTCGTCGATGCGGTCTCCGGCCGCGTTCGCCTTGAGATGGACGTCGAGCGCCGCCACGAGCCCGGGCGGCAAGCGATGCTGCGCCGCCAGTGTGGCCACGCGAGGAGGCGTGGGCGCGACCGGCTCGTCGCCGATGAACTCGTCGACGAGGTCGGAGGCTTCCCATACGCGGTTCGCGTCGACGCCCGTATCGAGGCCCAGGCCCGCCAGCGCCGTCGCCGCCGACTCGGCTGAAACTCGGTGGAGGGTGAGCGCCAGCGGGTACACGGCGCACGCGATGAGATCGGCGCCCGCGCGCGCCGCCTCGAGGGTGGCGGCAAGCGCGACTCCTCCGGCGCCCTGGCAGTACAGGCCGACCGGGAGACCGCTCGCTTCCCGCACGGCCCCAACGAGGTTCACAGCCCGCTGCGGGCTCAACGACCCGGACGGGTCGTGGACGAGCACACGTGACGCCCCGAGCTCCGGAACGCGTTTCGCCTGCTCGACGATGAGGTCGGCGTCCTCGGTTCGCGTCGGGCTGTAGACGAGGCCGGCATCGAACTCACGGCCCGAGGCGGTGATCGCCGTTGCCGCCTCGCGGAGGTTCGAGATGTCGTTCAGAGGGTCGTGGAGACGGAAGACGTCGATCCCGCTGTCAGCCGCACAGGCGACGAAGCGCTGAGCCAGATCGACGTTGACCGGCCGCGAGCCGACGAGAAACCGACCTCGCAGGGCCATCGCGAGCGGTGTCTTTGTGCGCGCCCGGATCGCACGTATCCGCTCCCACGGGCTCTCCACCCCACGCCGCACGGCAGAGTCGAAGCAGCCGCCGCCTGAGATCTCCAGGTACGCGAAGCCGGCCGTGTCGAGGATCTCGGCCAGCCGAAGCTGCTCGGCGGTGGGAAGCTGCCCTGCGAGCGGCTCCTGGCCAAGCAGGCGAAGCGTCGTGTCGGCTAGTCGCGGCACGCCGGGACCTTAACGACAATGCGCCGGTGCGCCAGCTGGACGACTTCCTCCCTGTCTACGAGTTCTTGGAGCGCCACGAGGTCGAGATCCGCGCCGGGCACGGGCAGGTCGATCGAGCACTGCACGGCGTCTCCGTGAACGACGTTCGCGGCATCAGGCTGCTCTATCTACTGCGCGGGCTGGGACGGACGAGCCGCGACCCGAGCCGGCCGTTCCTCGGGCTCGTTCGGCTGGGTGCGGTCGAGCTCGACAGCAGCGTGTCCGGTGAGGGCGCCGTCTACGGCCTGACCGGTCAGTTCTGGCGCCTGCGAGGCGGGGAAGACCTCGGGCGCCCACGAACCCCGGAGGAGTTCATCGCGTACGACCGTCCCGACGTCTGCAAGGCCGTGATCGACTTCCGGATCGCCCAGCCCGACCGCGGGCGCTGCCTACTCTCGACGGAGACGCGGGTGCACGTCGAGGACCCAGCCGCGCGGCGGGCATTCTGCCGCTACTGGCGCGTCATTCGGCCGTTCAGCGGCCTGACGCGGATTCTGTTCCTCCGGGAAGTGCGGCGTCAGGCCCTGGAGATGTAGCGCTTCTCGCGAGGATCGACCTTGATGCGGTCGCCCGCGTTCACGAACAGCGGCACCTGGACGACCGCTCCCGTCTCGAGCGTCGCCGGCTTCGTGACGTTCGACACCGTGTCGCCGCGCACGCCGGGCTCCGTCTGCGAGACGGTCAGCTCCACCGAGGAGGGAAGCTGGATGCCGGACGGCTTGCCGTCGACCGTCAGCAGCTGCACGGAGCTAGATGGCTCGACGAACGCGAGCTCGTCCGCGAGGTCGGATCGCGGCAGGTGGATCTGCTCGTACGTCTCCTCGTCCATGAAGACGACCTCGGCGCCTGCGTCGTAGAGGTACTGGACGCTCTTCACCTCGGTGTGGATCCGCATGAACTTCTCTCCCGCGCGGAAGGTCTTGTCGACGACGGCGCCCGAGCCGAGGTTCTTGAGCTTCGTGCGCACGAAGGCGCCACCCTTGCCGGGCTTTACGTGCTGGAACTCGACGATGCGCCATACGTCCCCGTCGACCTCGACGTGCATGCCGTTGCGGAACTGGTTCGTGGAGACGACCTCGGCCACGGCGGGTCAGTCTAGAGACTCGCGGGCTCTTGACACGCGGTCGGTGCCAGGCACCAGTTACATGTCAAGACGACGTTCGTTGCGAAACTGCGACAAGTCTCCAAAGCCGTTATCCGACCCGGACCGGCTCCTTAGTGAAGGTGGTCAGCACCTCGGCGCCGTCGTCCGTAACGATCACCATGTCCTCGATGCGGACGCCGCCGAGGCCCGAGATGTACACGCCCGGCTCCACGGTGACGACGTTCCCGGCCGCGAGCGTGCTCTCGCGCTCGGGATGGAGCCACGGCGCCTCGTGCACTTCGAGCCCGACGCCGTGGCCCAGCCCGTGGCCGAATCGGTCGCCCAGGCCCGCGTCCTCGATGATCCCCCGCGCGACGCGATCGACGGCCTTGCCGTCGGCTTCCGGGACGACCGCCTTCAGCGACTCGAGCTGCGCGCGCAGGACGACCGCGTAGGCCTCCTCGAGCTCGGCCGGCAGCTGCCCGGTGATGAACGTCCGCGTGCAGTCGGAGCAGTACCCGTTCACGCGGCAGCCGGCGTCCACGACAACGGTCTCCCCCACCGCGATCGGGCGGTCGCCCGGCGCTGCGTGCGGCGAGGAGCCGGTCTCGCCTGCCCCCACGGCGGTGGAGAACGCCGCGTCGTCGGCGCCGCCTTCGTGCATGAGCTCGGCCATCCGCCAGACCACGTCGCGCTCCGAGCGGCCGACGAAGGGCTCCTCGGCCAGCCGGGCGAACGCGTCGGTAAGGATCGCCGCCGAGCGCCGCGCCGCCGCCAGCTCTGCGCTGTCTTTCACTTCGCGCAGCCGCTCGACGAGCCCGCGGCGGGCCACGAGCTCGATCCCGCCTCCCGCAAGCGTCTCGTAGCGCGCGTATGTGAGCGACTCTGCCTCGAAGACGACGCGTCCCGACAGCCGCTCCGCCAATTCGCCGTAGAGGTCGCGGCGCGTCTCGACCGTCGCGACGTCGCGAAGAGCCCGGGCGCGGTCCGCGTAACGGAAGTCCGTGAACAGCTGGACGCGGTCGCGCTCGACGAGGAGCGCGGCATTGGAGCTGTCGAGACCGCAGAGGTAGCGGACGTTCACCGGGTTCGACACGAGAAGCGGCTCCTCGACGGACGCCTGCAGGCGCTGGACGCGATCCTTCACGGCCGCGCCTCCGCGAGAAATTCGAGCGCCTCGCGGTAGCCCTCCGGGCCCTTTCCGACCACGCGCTTGTCGGCGAGATCGGAGATCACGGAGACGCGGCGCCAGTCCTCGCGCTGGTCGACGTTCGACAGATGGACCTCGACCACCGGGACGTCGAGCAGCTCGACGGCGTCGCGGATCGCGTAGCTGTAGTGCGTCCAGGCGGCGGGGTTCACGACGACGGCGTCGGCAATCTCAAGCATCTCATGGAGCCATTCGATGTACTGGCCCTCGTCGTTCGTCTGGCGGCAGCGGACACCGAGCCCGAGCTCCTTCCCCCAGTCGTAGATCCGTGACTCGAGCTCGTTGAGTGACAGGCCGCCGTAGATCTCCGGGTCGCGGCGGCCGAGCACATCGAGGTTGACCCCGTTCAGGACCTCCACCCTCATCGTCCCGCGAATCTACGCGATGAGGTCGGCGAGCGCGCGCCGCACGTCCTTCTCCGGAAGCTCGACGCCGGTGCGCGGCTTGCCCGGCGCGTGGAGGAGCACGAGCTGCACTCGCCCGCCGCTGGCTTTCTTGTCGCGCTGGAGAGCAGCCCAGGCGGCGTCGAGGTCGAAGCGTGCGCGCCTCGGCTCCAGCAGCTCTTCGACGCGGACGGCGTCGTCGGGGAGACCGGACAGCCGGAGCACGGCGGTCAGCCCGAGCGCGACGGCTTCGCCGTGTGGCAGCTTGTACTCCGAGGCCGCTTCGAGCGCGTGGGCAAACGTATGGCCGAGATTGAGCATCGCCCTCTCGCCCTCGTCGCCCGGGTCGCGCAGGCACACGGCGGCCTTGAACGCTGCGCAACGACGGACGAGCTCGGACTCCGGTAGCTCCCAGAGCTCATGGCCCGCAAGGAGACCGGTCTTCACGACCTCGGCCATGCCGTTCCGGCGCTCCGCCGCCGGGAGGGTGGCGAGCAGCTCGTGATCGACGACGGTGCGCTCCGGCCAGTGGAACGCGCCGACGAGGTTCTTGCCTTGTGGGAGGTCGATGCCGGTCTTGCCCCCGATGGCTGCGTCCACCTGGCCGACGAGCGTCGTCGGCACAGCGACCCAGGCGATGCCGCGGAGATACGCCGAGGCGACGAACCCACCGACATCCGTCGTCGACCCACCGCCGACTGCGACGAGCGTGCCTGCCCGCTCGAGGCGTAGATCCTGCCACAACTTCGCGCACGTCTCGAGCGTCTTCGCCAGCTCGCCGGCGGGTACCGCATGCGCCGTAGCCTCGAGCGGCGGCGGATGGAGTCCGCGCACCCGCTCGTCGACGACGATCTCGACGTGCTCGGCCACGAGCTCTCCGAGACGCCCATACGAACCGCCCCCGACAAGGACGCCCGCGGCCGCCAGCACGATGTCGTCGGCGTCGCGAGCGCGGGCGTCCGCCGCGTCCTCGTACAACGGCAGTCGCTGCTCGAACAGCTGGCGGAACTCGCTCTCCCGCTCGGCGAGCGGTCGCCGCCGGCTGCGGCGGGCGCGCTTCCAGGCCTCGTCCACGTCCACCTCCACGAACACCGTGAGCGCGCGCTCGCGAAGCCTGCGCGCTGTCGCCTTCGAGACCATCGCGCCGCCGCCGAGGGAGATCACGGCGGGGACCGCGGAGTCGAGCGCCTCGCGTGCAAGCTTTTCCTCGATCGCGCGGAACTCGACCTCGCCGCGCGTCGCGAAGATCGTGGAGATCGACGACGCCGCGTGCCGCTCGATCTCGGCGTCGAGATCGACGAACGGACGCGCGAGGCGAGCGGCCACCCTGCGGCCGAGCGTCGACTTGCCGGCGCCCATGAAGCCGATGAGCGCCAGATGGCGGTGCTCTACCGGGGCGCCCAGTCGATCCGCTCCAGGTAGGCCGTGTGGGCGGCGACGAAGTCGCCGAGCGCGTCACCGCCGTACTTCTCCCGTGCTGCCCGTGCTAACTCGAAGGCTACTGCCGCCTCGGCGACGACCGCGAGCGCCTCGACAGCCGCGGTGTCCGAGCGCTCGACGAGGGCTTCCGCGGGCTCGCCGGTGACGAGATCAACCGTCCGCAGAGGCCGCATGAGCGTCGGCAGCGGCTTCATCGCCGCGCGCACGAGGATCTCCTCGCCGTTCGACACGCCGGCCTCGATGCCGCCCGCGCGGTTCGTCTCGCGATGGACGCCTCGATCGTCACGCGCGATCTCGTCGTGAGCCTGCGAGCCGCGCAGGCCGGCGAGCGCGAAGCCGTCCCCGATCTCGACGCCCTTTACGGCCTGGATGCCCATGAGGGCGCCGGCGAGTCGCGCGTCGAGCCGCTCCGCGCGCGTCGCGTACGAGCCGAGGCCCGGCGGGACACCCCGTGCGTGCACCTCGACGACTCCGCCGACGGTGTCGCGCTCCTTCCGAGCTGCGTCGACGCGACCGGCAAGCTCCTCCAGGTCCACGACGCTGCCCGCGACGTCCACGCCGATCTCGCGCAGCAGCACCTTTGCCACGGCACCTGCGGCGACCGTGGCGGCGGTCTGGCGAGCGCTCGCTCGCTCGAGTGCGTCGCGCACGTCCTCGAGCCCGTACTTCATCGCGCCGGCCAGGTCGGCATGGCCCGGCCGCGGAGTCGTCACGGGACTCGTGCCCTTGCCCGACGGCTCGCCTTCCGGCGGCCACGCGCTCATGCCCCAGACCCAGTTCGCGTGATCCGCGTTGCGGACGACAAGGGCGAGCGGCGTGCCGAGCGTCCGGCCGTGCCGAAGGCCGGCGAGCACCTCCACCTCGTCGGTCTCGATCTGCTGGCGCGGGCTGCGCCCGTAGCCCTGCTGACGGCGGCGCAGATCGGCATCGATCGCCGCGCGGTCGAGGACGAGGCCCGCCGGCAGCCCGGTGACGATGGCGACGAGGGCGGGCCCGTGCGACTCGCCTGCGGTCGTGACCTCGAGCGCGCTCACGTGCCTGAGCGTACTGCGCGGCGCATCACGTCGACAGGAGCCGCCTGGCCCGTCCAGAGCTCGAACGAGGCGGCACCCTGCGCGACGAGAACGTCGAGCCCGTCGATGACCTGAGCACCGGCAGCCGCGGCTGCTCGCGCGGTCGCCGTCTCCGGGTAGGGCAGGTCGATCAACGTCTGCCCCGCACCCAACTCCACGAGCACCTCGTCGCGCTCTGACGTCGCGTTGACGACGAGGTCGGCGTCGCGCACGTCGGGTGGCCACGTGCCGCGGCGGGAGAACACCGTCGCGTGAGGCAGCGCATGACGGAAGGCCGCGGCCGCACCGCCGTCCCCGACGATCGCCGGCCGTACGGCGGGAAGCCCTTCGAGGATCGCCGCATCCGTCGAATGACCCTCGATGCGCCCCTTGCGAACGATCAGCGTGTTGACGGACGGAAGATCCGTCTCGCAGAACTCGCGCACGGCGAGCTTGTGCGGCGTGGTGACGTTCGCGCCGGCAAAGCCGGTCTCCGCGAGACCTGCGATCGCCTCCCCCAAGCGAACGGCGCGAACCGGAAGCAGGGCGTAGGCCCAGTCGAGCCCGCCCTCGACGAACGCGGCGTTCTGCATTCTCGGCGAGAGCGAGTGCCCGGACGGGTAGCGGAGCAACGCTACTAGCACTGGAGCCCTTTGCGCGTGTAGGCCTCGAACTCGGCCGCGCTGGCCGTGAAGAAGTGGCTGCGGCAATCCGGCTTGCGCACGAAGTAGAGGTAGTCGACCTTTGCCGGATGTGCCGCCGCCTGTATCGACGCCAGCCCCGGGTTGGCGATCGGCGTCGGTGGCAGGCCCGTGCGGATACGTGTGTTGTACGGAGACGGCGAGGCGAGGTCGTCCTTCGTGATCGGCTCCGTCGGCGGGATGCCCAGGCCGTAGCGCAGCGTCGCGTCGATGCCGAGCGGCATTCCGGCGCGCAGCCGGTTGTAGACGACTGCGGCGACTAGCCTTCGCTCGCGCGGGACGACCACCTCCCGCTCGATCATCGAGGCGATGATGAGGACGTCGTAGGGCGTGAGGTTCTTCGAGCGCGCGTACCGCATGTCTACGCGGCGCCACGCCCTCCGGAAGGCGCTCAGCTGGCGACGCACGAATCGCGGGGCCGCCTCGTTCGAGAAGAACGCGTACGTAGCAGGGAAGAGAAAGCCCTCGATCTGCTCGTGCGCATCCATGCGGAACTGCACCGGGATCGGCGACGCTGCCGTCGCTGCCGCGTACGCGGGTGCCGTCATTCGCATCGTCACCTTCCGCTTGACCCGGGCAATCTTCCAGACGGCGTCTATCCGCGTGGTCATCTGCGCCCGTGTGAAGCCCTCCGGGAAGACGATTCGCAGCACCTTCGGCGCCGGCACAGTGGCAGCCGGCGGCGCCGACTCGCTTCCACACGCGACCAGCGACACCGCCGCCAGCGCGGCGGCGCCGGCACGTGCGCTCACGGTCCCCGGCTCCAGTGGAGGTAGTCGGAGAGCAGATGGGCCGCCGCGCGCGCGTCGTCACCGTCGGCCAGCACCGAGGTGAAGCGCTCGTCGAACAGTTCCACCGGCACGGCAAGACGCTTCCGCAGCACGGCCACGAAGCGCTCCGTCTCCTGGGCCTGCTCGCCGCGCTCACCCTTGAGCGTCAGCGGCAGGCCGACGACGACCTTCTCGGCCGCCTCCTCGGCGACGATGGCGGCAAGCCTGTCCAGACCGGCCTCGGTCGCCGCGTGCTCCACGATCTCGAGAGGCCGCGCCAGCTCGCCGGTGGGATCGGAGACTGCGACGCCCGTGCGCGCCCGCCCGTAGTCGAGCGCCAGGACTTTCACCCTGTCAGCGCGCCGACCACGAGCCGCTCCGCCTCGGCGAGCGCGTCGGCGAGCTTCGTCGGATCGGTGCCGCCGGCCCGCGCCATCGTCGGTCGTCCTCCCCCGCCGCCCCCGACGACGGCGGCTGCGGCTTTCGCGACGTCGGACGCGCTCACCCGCTGGGCAACAGCCTGGTCGAAGTTGCACACGAGATGTACGCGGCCATCCTCCACTGATCCGAGCACGACCGCAGCCGGCGGATTCCGCTGCTTGAAGCGGTCGGAAAGGTCGAGCAGCGCGTCGGCGCCGAGTCCGTCCACCCGCTGGGCGATGACGTTCACGCCTTCGACGGCCTTCACGTCGGCGTCGACGTCCACGACCTCGGCGCTCGCCGCCTTCGGCGACTCCTTGCGCACGCGGGCGAGCTCGTCCCGCAGCCTGTCGAGCTCGTGCGAGCGGCTTTGGAGGTACGCGTAGGCCTCGCCCGAGGTCACTGCCTCGATGCGGCGGACGCCCGAACCGACGGAGCTCTCCGAGAGGATCACGAACGGCCCGATCTCCGCCGTCTTGGAGACGTGCGTGCCGCCGCACAGCTCCATCGAGTAGCCGGGGATCTCGATCACACGCACGTCCGCGCCGTACTTCTCGCCGAAGAGCATCGTCGCGCCCATCTTCCGCGCCTCCTCGAGCGGCACGACATACGCCAGCACGGGAAGGTTCTCGAAGACCTTCTCGTTCACGCGCCGCGCGATTGCCTCCCGCTCGACCGCCGTCAGCGCCTGGCCATGCGTGAAGTCGAAACGGAGCTTGTCCGGGCGGACGGCCGAGCCAGCCTGCTGCACGTGGTCACCGAGCTCCTCGCGGAGCGCCTTGTGCAGGAGATGCGTCGCCGTGTGGTTCGCCATCGTCGGGAAGCGGTGACTCCACCACACGACCGCGCGCACACGGTCGCCGGCCGCGAACCCGTCACCCTCGAAGAGCAGCGTCTGGTCGTCTCCCGCGCGTGCGGCACCAACGAGCTCCGCCCGCGCGCCGGTGCCCTCGTGCTCGATGTAGCCTGTGTCCGACACCTGTCCCCCGCCCTCCGCGTAGAACGGCGACTCGTGGAGCTTCGCGCGGAAGCGGCCTTCCTGGTCTGGCTCGAGGGCCGCGATCGCCGTCAGCACCTCGGTCTTCTCGTAGCCGACGAAGTCCGCGGTCGCCCCCTCGATCGCCCGCACCGCCTCGACGGCGGCTCCGCGGGAGACCTCGCGGTGCTCGCCCATGAGCTGCCGGTAGCCGTCGACGTCCACCGGTTGCCCTCGCTCCTCGGCCAGCTCGACGGTGAGCTCGATGGGAAAGCCGTACGTCGCCGCCAGGGTGAATGCGTCCTCTGCGGAGACGGCGCCCTTCGACCCGAGACCGTCGAAGAGTTTCATGCCGCGCTCGAGCGTCTCTCCGAATCGCTCCTCCTCGGCCTTGACGACACGCTCGATCTCCTCGGCCTGCTGCCGTAGCTCGGGATAGGCGCCTTCCATCTGGTCGACGACGATGGCCGGAAGCCGCCAGACGTCCTTCAGCCCGATCCGCTGCCCCTGGAGGACGGCGCGCCGGATGATGCGCCGGAGCACGTAGCCGCGCCCCTCGTTCGACGGCGACACGCCCTCGGCGATGATGAACGTCATGCCACGCCCATGGTCGGCGAGGATGCGGTGCGCCTTCGTCGCCTGCTCCGATTCGCCGTAGCGGACGCCCGACTCAGCGGCGATCCAGTCCATGATCAGCTGGTAGCCGTCCGTCTCGTACACGGTCCGGACGTCCTGGATGATCGCGGCACCGCGCTCGACGCCGAGACCGGTGTCGATGTTCTGCTCGGGGAGCGGCGTCAGCGTGCCGTCGGGGTGCTGCTCGTACGCCATGAACACGAGGTTCCAGAACTCGAGAAACCGGTCGCAGCGCGGGCACGCCGGCGCGCAATCAGGCTCGCCGCAGCCGTACTGCGCGCCCCAGTCCCAGTAGATCTCGGAGTCGGGCCCGCACGGCCCCGGCCCGCCAACCGACCAGAAGTTCTCGACGGTCGGCAGGGGGACGATGCGCTCGGGCGGCATGCCTGCCTTCTCCCAGAGCTCGATCGCCTCCTCGTCCGGCCCCAGCCTCAGCTGTGGATCGCCGGCGTGGACCGTGACCCAGACCCGATCCCAATCGAGCTTCATGTAGTCGAGGACGAACTCCCGCGCAAAGGCAATTGCACCTTCCTTGAAGTACTGCCCGAACGAGAAGTTGCCGAGCATCTCGAAGAACGTGAGGTGGTGGCCGTCGAGGCCGACCTCGTCGATGTCCACGGTCCGAAAGCACTTCTGCGAGGTGGTCGTCAGCGGAGCCGGTGGAGGCTCGAGGCCGAGGAAGTAGGGCATCTGCGGCTGCATGCCGGCCGACGTGAGCAACGTCGAGTCGTCCCCCTCGCGCGGGATGAGCGGCGCCGAAGGAACACGGAGGTGCCCCTTCGACTCGAAGAACGCGAGATAACCCTCGCGCAGCTCTGCGCTCGTCCGCATGGCGTCGATTGTAGGCCCGACGCCTAGCGGCGATCGGCGGCCGCGACTTCATCGGCCAGGTCGTGCTCGCGTTGGGACGCCGCATCCCGCGCCGTCGCCATCGCCTCGTCGACGTTACGGCTCGACATGAACGACGAGACGCCGCTCCGCAACCCGGCGATCAGCCCGGCGAGCTTCGTCACGGGATATGTGACGGCGCCGGTGACCGTACGCACGGCCGTATCGGCTGCCTGCACGGCAGCGAGCGCGCTGTCGGTCGCCACGTCGACCTTGTCGAGCTCACGATTCACGCGGTCGAGCGTCTCGCCGCCCTTGTGGATGACTGGCAGCAGCTCGGCCTCGGTGTGCTCGATCGTCTTCGTCGTCTGTCCGAGCGTCTCGCCCAGGCGGAACAGCGCATAGAGGAGCCCGACGCCGACGAGGCAGAGGAACGCGGCGAGCGCCAGCCAGGCGAGATCCGACGCGGTGTAGTCGGCGAGGATCACAGCCTGATGTTACGCGGTCGCGGACAGGATGACGCCCGAGCCGACGACGACGTCGTCGTCGTACAGGACGGCCGTCTGTCCACGCGCAACGGCGTACGCCGCCTCGTCGAGCTGGAGCCGGAAGCCGCGCGGCGTCGTCATCACGCGCGCAGGCACTGCGGGAGAGCGGTAGCGGAGCTTGGCGTCCGCGAGCTCGACGGGCACATGGAGCCGGCCCCGCGCAGACACGGTGCTACACGCGAGCGCCTCGCGCGGGCCCGCGACGACGGTGTTCGTGCTGGCGATCGTCCTCAGCGCGTAGACGGGCTCACCGGTGGAGACGCCGAGCCCGCGCCGCTGGCCGGGCGTGAAGCGCCAGTGGCCGTCGTGCCGGCCGAGAACCTTTCCTGACGCGTCCACGATCGGCCCCTCGGCCGCAGTTACGCCGCGCCGCCCGAGGAAGTCGCGATAGTCGTCGCCGCCGAGGAAGCACGCCTCCTGGCTCTCCGGCCGCCGTGCGGCCGCCAGTCCCGCTCGCGCTGCCTCAGCGCGCGTCTCATCCTTCGACTGCCCTCCGAGCGGGAACCAGATCCGCTCCAGGAGGGCCGGGTCGAGCCCGGCGAGCATGTACGACTGGTCCTTGTCCGGATCGGCCGCTCGCGCCAGCAGCAGCCGTCCGCGAAGGCGCCTCGTCCGGGCGTAGTGGCCGGTTGCGAGACGCGACGCTCCGGCGCTCCCGGCAAACGCAAGCAGCTCGTCGAACCGGAAGGCGCCATTGCACCGGGTGCACGGATTCGGCGTCTCCCCGCGCTCGTAGCCGCGGACGAAGGGATCGACGATCGCCCGCCGGAACTCGTCGCGCAGGTCGAGCGTCACGTGAGGAAGACCGAGGCCATGGCATGTCTTGCGGGCCGCGCGAACGGCATCGGGTGAGCAACAGGCGCGCTCGGTGTTCGGCGCCTCGGGGTCGACCCACAGGCGCAATGTCACCCCGACGCCGTCGCCGCCGGCGCGCAGCAGTGCGACCGCGCTGTCCACGCCGCCGCTCATCGCGACTGCGACCCTCGAGGTGCTCGGAGCAGCGCGAAACACGGGACCGAGCGCGGCTGCCAGCGCCTCGACGACGAGCTCCTCGCCGTCCACGGCCGCAGCCTCGAGCATCGTCAGCCCGGCGAGATCCTCCGAGAGCCCGTCCGCGTCCGCCTCGACGATGCGATTCCCGCGCAGGCGAAGGCGCACGGCGGCCCAGTCGCCGTTGCGGGAGGCGTCGCCGAAGATGTCCTGCATGGGGTCAGGCTAGCCCGAGCTGACGCGTGCGCGGTGCGACGCCGAATAGACGTCCTTCCGCGCGATCTTGCCGTCCTCGAACGGGAAGACGTCTACGCCGTCCCACTCGAGCCGCTCGCCCGTCTCCTTCCGGGTCGCGGTCGCCGTCCACTCGCACACAACGAGACCGTCTCGCGCATAGAGGCGGCGCGCGGCGAACGTCAGGTCGGGCCAGTTGGCAAAGATCGAGGCGATGTGGTCGCGAACCGCATCGCCCTCGGCCCGCTCGCCGGCTGTGTGGTTCTCGAACACCATGCCTGGCGCGTGCATGGCGACGATCGCGTCGACGTCGTGCGCGTTCCACGCGTCGTTGTAGCGCACGATCGTCTGCTCGAGAGCCTCTGCGGAGTTCGCGTCGCTCACGTTCGTGAGGAAGGAATGTGCTCCACCCTGCCGATCGCCACCCCTCCTTGCGAACCTGGACACGCCAGGTGGGTGCCTTGCGGACGTCCGGCAGCGCCGGCGCCCGACGCGGGCTCCCTCGCTATTGGTGTTGGTTCCAATTGGTCGAGGCGGCCTCGCACAGGGTCGAGCACGGCTTCTACCCTAGCGCGTGAAGGCCCAGCGAACTTCTCGCACACCCTCGAGCCCCAGCCGTCTGGCGAGCCTCGGCGTCACGTCGAACTGGCGGCCCTGACCGACCGGAAGCTTCGCGACGACTTGCGTCAGTGCCTGGAGGCCTCCGTACTCGACGTAGAGCCGCGAGCCGCACGGGAGAGTGGGATGGATCACGCCCTGCGTCCGGGGCACGACCACCCAGTCGCAGCCGGACCTCCGCCCCGCCCGAGGCGCCTGGGGCGCAACACCTGCAAGCACCGTCGTCCACCCGCCCCACGGACCTACCGCGGGCTCAGGGAGCGCGGACTCGCTCGACTCACGGCCTGCCTGCGAGAGCGCGACGCCGAACGTTCCCAGGAGGAGCGCAGCCGCGCCGAGCGCGAGCAGCCGCTGGACGAGGACGGGGCTCACCCGTCGTCCTCGGGCAGCGGCGCGAGGATCTCGTCGAGATCCCACGACGTGGCCTCTTCGGGACGCGACTCGAGTGCGGCGGCGGTCGCGTCGGCGTCAGGCTCCTGCTCGCTTCGCCACGCGAGCAACTCGATGACGGCGACGAGCAGCCAGCCGACGACCATCACGGCCACGATCCAGGGCGTCGCGAGCTCGGCCAGCCCGACCGCGAGCGCGAGCAGGCCGAGGAACGTCACCTCGGCCGCGAAGCGAAGACCGAAGCCGCTCATTGCCTCGGCGGCTGGACGACCCGGATGCCCAGCTCGTCGAGCTGGTCCTTCGGCACGTCGGACGGAGCCCCGCTCATCGGATCGACGCCTGCCTGGTTCTTGGGAAACGCGATCGTGTCCCGGAGGTTCGGCTCCTTCGCCAGCACCATCAGCATCCGGTCGATCCCGAATGCGATCCCCCCGTGCGGGGGTGCTCCCATCGCCAGCGCGTCGAGCAGGAAGCCGAACTTCGCTCGCTGCTCCTCGGGGGACAGCTGGAGCACACCGAAGACGCGCTCTTGCAGATCGGCCTCGTGGATCCTGAACGAGCCTCCACCCAGTTCGTTGCCGTTGCCGACGAGGTCGTACTGCGAGGACTTCGCGGCCTCCGGCTCCTGGTCGAAACGTTTCTCCCACTCCGGAGCAGGACGCGTGAAGGGGTGGTGATTCGCCTGCCAGCGCCCTTCCTCCTGCGACCAGTCGAACATCGGGAAGTCGACGATCCAGACCCACTCGAAGGCGTTCTCGTCGACGAGGCCGAGGTCGCGCCCCAGATGCAGCCTGAGGTTTCCCAGCACACGGGTGACAGATGACGAATCGTCTGCGCAGAAGAGCACGGTGGTTCCCGCCTCGGACCGGAACGCGTCCAGCTCGGCCTCGGAGAGGAACTTCGCGATCGGCGAGCGCGGCTCCGCCTCCTCCCAGACGAGGTAGGCGAGCCCCTTCGCGCCCCACTCCTTCGCCACCTCTTCGAGGCGATCGAGCTCGGCGCGTGAGAACACCCGAGGCACGCGCAGGAAGCGCACGGCCTCGGACTCGGCGAAGACCTTGAACTCGGATCCGCGGGTAACTTCCGTTGCGTCTTCGATCTCGAGCCCGAACCGCAGGTCGGGCTTGTCGGTGCCGTAGCGAAGCAGCGCCTCGTCGTAGGACATGCGCCGAAACGGACTCGCGAGCTCGACGTCGATGCACTCCCGCCAGACCGCCTGCACCATCCGCTCCATCAGGCCGATGATGAACTCCCGGTCGGGGAAGGCCATCTCGACATCGAGCTGGGTGATCTCCTGGACGCGGTCGGCGCGCAAGTCCTCGTCCCGGAAGCACACTGCGATCTGGTAGTAGCGGTCGAAACCGGCGATGACGAGGAGCTGCTTGAGGATTTGGGGCGACTGCGGCAGGGCGTAGAAGCGGCCGGGCTGTAGCCGGCTCGGCACGACGAAGTCACGTGCACCTTCGGGCGTGGGCTTGAAGAGGATCGGCGTCTGGATGTCGAGAAAGCCCGCCTCTTCCATCACACGCCGGATGATCGACACCATCTGCGCCCGCAACTTGATGTTCCGCTGCAGCTTGTCGCGCCGCAGGTCGAGCCAGCGGTAGCGCAGGCGCAGCGTCTCGTCGACGCCCTCCTCGTCGAGCTGGAACGGGAGCGGCGGTGCGGTGGAGACGATCTCGAGCGTCTCTACGCGTAGCTCGACCTCCCCGGTCGGGAGATTCGGGTTCACGAGCTCGGGCGCGCGGGCTACGACCTCGCCCTCGGAGCGCAACACGAACTCGTTGCGCACGCTGTGCGCGGCCTCCGCGGCCGCGGGCGCATGCTCTGGGTTGATCACGAGCTGGCACAGGCCCGCCCGGTCGCGGAGGTCGATGAAGACGAGTCCTCCGTGGTCCCGCCTGCGATGCGCCCAGCCGGCAAGCGCGAGCCGCTGCCCGACATGCTCTGGCCGCACGTCGCCGCACATCAGGTCCCGCCACGTCATGGGCGAAGCCCCTCGACCACCGCCGTGAGATCCGTCCCGCCGTCTACCACGACGACTTCTCGCGCCGCGAGGCGACTCGCCTGCGTGAGCTGGCCCTTGCGCGAGCGGCCGGCGTAGTCGGCGTCGCATGAGAGCCCGACCCGTCGCAGTTCCATCATCGCCGCGAGCGTAGCCGGACGATCGGCACCCTCCTCGAGCACGAAGAACACGTCGATGCCGGCGTCCTCCACGAGGGCGTCACCGAGGCTGAGCAGCAGCCGCTCGATGCCCGCTCCAAAGCCGATGCCCGGTGTGTGCTTGCCGCCCAGCTCCTCGGCGAGGTAGTCGTACCGCCCGCCGCCGCAGATCGAAGACTGTGCGCCGATCGCCTCGTCGACGAACTCGAACGTCGTCCGCGTGTAGTAGTCGAGACCGCGTACGAGCGTCGGCACGAGGCGATAGATGACGCCGAACGCGTCGAGGTAGCCGCGCACCGCTTCGAAGTGGTCGCGACACGCGTCGCACAGCGCGTCACCGACCTTCGGTGCCCCTGCGAGCAGCGCCGCGAGCGTCTCGTTCTTCGTGTCGAAGACCCGCAGCGGCGACGTCCCACGCTTGTGGCGCGCCTCGTCGTCGAGGGCGGCCTCGTGCTCGTCGAGCCAGCGCTCCAGCTGCTCCAGGTAGGCGGGACGGCACTCCCGATCACCGATTGAGTTGAGCTGGAGCTCGTAGCGGGTGACGCTCAGCCGGCCGAGGAGGTCGGCATAGAGCGCGACCAGCTCGGCATCGATCGCGGGATCGTCGGAGCCGATCGCCTCCACCGAGAGCTGCCAGTGCTCGCGGTAACGACCGCGCTGCGGAGCCGCGTAGCGCCACATCGGCCCGACGGTGTAGAGCTTCACCGGCTGCGGCTCGCGGTGCATGCCGTGCTCGAGGTAGGCACGCACGATCGGCGCCGTGGCCTCGGGCCGAAGCGTCAGCGAGCGGCCCGCGCGATCCGCGAATGTGTACATCTCCTTCTGGACGACGTCCGACCCGGCGCCCGACGTGCGCGCGAAGACCTCGGTGTCCTCGAACGCCGGGGTGTCGAGCCGCCGGTAGCCGTACAGGCTGCAGACGTCCTCGGCTGCTCCGGTGACTCGCCGCCAGGCAGGCTGCTCGGAGGGAAGGATGTCGTGGGTGCCACGGGGCGCCTCAAACACTGTTCCGCAGCTCCGCGAGAAACGGGTTACGGGCCAGCTCGTCTCCCAGCGTCGTCGGTGGGCCGTGGCCCGAGTAGACGACGGTCTCGGGCGGATAGCGCTCGACGAGCGTGCGGATGGAGTCGAGCAGCGTGTCCCAGTCTGCATGCGGCAGGTCCGTACGGCCGACGGAGCCCGCAAAGAGCACGTCGCCGGAGAAGAGCGACTCGTCGGCGTAGTAGGCGAGATGGCCGGGGGAGTGACCCGGCACGTGCACCACGTCGAACGAGATGCCCGCCGCCTCGACGGTCTCTCCGCCGGAGTGGGTGTGCTCGGGCGTCCAGCCGCGAATGGCGACGCCCAGCTGGGTGTAGTAGTCGTTCGGCCGCTCGATGACGTCTCGCTCGAGCTCCGGAGCGTAGACCGGCGCTCCCGTGCCCTCGGCGAGGTCGGCCACGCCGCCGAGGTGGTCCCAGTGCGTGTGCGTGATGAGGATCGCGACGCATGCCGCCCCTTTTCCCGCCAGCTCGAGCCGCAGCTCCGCAGCGTTCCCGCCCGGATCGACGACGACCGCCTCGCGTGCGGCGCTGTCCGCGCGCACGACGTAGCCGTTCGTCCCGATCGGGCCGAGCTCGTAGCGGTCGACGGCGAGCGCCACTACTTGGCCGAGGAGCCCCGCGCCTTCGCGGCTCGCTTCTGCGCCAGCTTGAACATCAGCGAATCCATGAAGTAACTGAACGGGATGAAGAACACCATGAGCAGCGCGACGCTGAGCACCACCGACCCGGGCGTGGAGCCCTTCGGCTTAAGGAGATAGAGGATGACGAACATCAGCGGCGTGAAGATCGCCGCACGGCGGAGTGTCTTGCGCCACGACGGCGGGTCGACGGTCCTGCCGCCCGTCTTGACGGCGCGCTGCGCCGGAGACTTGCCGTTCTTGCGCTCTGACTCGGGCTCGTCGGTCTCGACCTCACGGCCCTCGTCGTCGACGTAGACGTACTCGTATTCGTGCCGGCGCTCCTTCTGGCGCCGCCGCCGTTGCTTCTTCGTGGCCATCGTCCTAGCCTAGCGCGGTCCCGGCGACGATCACCTCGCTCACGAGGTCGCCCCCGAGGTGGTACGCCAGGTAGCGCCAGTCAGGGGCCTCGAGCAGAACGATGTCGGCATCGAGCCCGGGCGCGAGACGCCCCTTCCGGTCGGCCCGGTTGAGGACGTGCGCTGCGTTGACGGTGCACGCCGTGAGCGCTTGAGCCGGCGACAGCCCGAGCTGCGTGCATGCGAGTGAGCAGACGAGCGGCAGGCTCTCGCAGAACGCGCTGCCCGGGTTGAAGTCGGTGGCCAGCGCGATCGCGCCCCCCGCGTCGACGAGCGCGCGGCCGGGAGGCATGGGGCGGCCGAGGAAGAGCGCGCTCGCCGGCAGGAGTACGCCGACGACGTCGCTCTCCGCGAGCGCTCGCACGCCGTCCGGTCCCGTCGCCTCCAGGTGGTCGACCGAGCGGGCTCCGACCTCGATCGCGAGCGATATCGCCCCGGCTTCCGTGAACTGATCGCCGTGCAGCCGTAGCTCCAGCCCGTGGTCGCGAGCAGCCTCGAGGTACCGGCGCGCCTGGACGGCGTCGAATGCGCCGCGCTCGAGGAACACGTCGGCGGCCTCGGCAATCGGCGCGGCCTCGGGGAGCACCTCTGCGATCAGCCAGTCGACGTACTGGTCGGCGCTGTCGCGCTCGGGCGGCACTGCGTGCGCGCCGAGGAATGTGGGGACACCGCCCTCCGCCGCGATCGCGCGCAGCGATGCCAGCTCGGTCTCGCGGTCGAGCCCATAGCCAGACTTCGCCTCGAAGGTCGTCGTGCCCTGGCGCAGCATCCACGCGCGGTGGCGTGCAACGGCCTCGCGCATGCCGCTCTCGCCGGCGGCGCGGGTGGCCAACACGGTCGCGAGGATCCCGCCGCCTGCCGCGTGCAGCTCCTCGTACGTCGCGCCGGCAGCACGGAGCGAGAACTCCTCGACCCTGTCGCCCGCAAAGCACGCGTGTGTGTGGCAGTCGACAAGACCCGGGATCGCGCAGCGCCCACGCCCGTCGACCTCCTCCACGTCGCCGTCGAGCGGCCCGAGATCGCGCATGCGTCCGACCGCCACGATCCGCGACCCCTCGCAGAGGACGAACGCGCCCTCGACGACCGTGACCTCGCCGAGGAGCGCCCCGCGTAGCGGACCGGCGTCGCCCGCCGGCGTCACGAGTTGCCCGATGTCGCGGATGAGCAGGTGGCTCACGCGCCGGGCAGCATCGGGAGGTCGAGCTCGTGCTCGCGCGCGGCCACGATCGCCTCGTCGTAGCCGGCGTCCGCGTGGCGCATGACTCCCGTTCCTGGATCGGTCGTCAGCACGCGCTCGAGGCGCTCGGCCGCATCGTCGGTGCCGTCCGCGACGACGACCATGCCCGCGTGGATCGCATTGCCGATGCCGACGCCGCCGCCGTGATGGACGCTCACCCACGTCGCCCCGGCGGCGGTGTTGAGGAGCGCGTTGAGGATGGGCCAGTCGGCGATCGCGTCGGAGCCGTCACGCATCGCCTCGGTCTCGCGGTACGGCGACGCTACGGAGCCCGCATCGAGGTGGTCTCGACCGATGACGACCGGCGCCCGCACGCGCCCCGATCGGACGAGCTCGTTGATGGCGAGCCCGGCGCGGGCCCGATCGCCGTAGCCCAGCCAGCAGATCCTCGCCGGAAGCCCCTGGAACGCCATCCGCCCCGGCGCCAGCTCGAGCCACCGCTGGAGCACCGCGTCATCCGGGAACGCGTCGCGCATCGCGTCGTCGATCGCGGAGATGTCCGCCTCGTCTCCGGAC
>JBOGZW010000013.1:0-21792 GCA_050697575.1 Gaiellaceae bacterium
ACGTTGATCGGGCGCCCGGCGGCGATCATGTCCTCGATCGCAGGCAGGCCCGCCTCGGTGCCGGGGATCTTCACGTAGAGGTTCGGCCGCTCGATGACCTCGTGGAGCTCCTTCGCCTGCTCGCACGACCCGTCCGTGTCGTAGGCCAGTGTTGGGTCGACCTCGATCGAGACGTACCCGCGCAGGCCCCGGCCGCCGTCCCACACCGTTCGCATGAGGTCGCACGCCCTGCCCACGTCCTGCGCGGCGAGCTCGAAGAACGCCTCGCGCGGATCGCGGCCCTCCGAGCAAAGGGCTAGCACCTGCTCGTCGTATCGCGTGCCCTCGGACATCGCCTTCTGGAAGATCGTCGGGTTGGACGTGACGCCGCAGACGGCGTCGTCCCGCATCATCCGCTCGAGCTCTCCGGTCTCCAGGAGATCGCGCGAGAGAAAGTCGATCCACACGCTCTGTCGGAGCGCCGAGAGCTGATGCAGGCGCGAGTCGGGCATGTCTGCGGTTACGTTACACCCGTGGCCACCGGTGAGCGCTGGCGCGAGCTCGGGCAGCAGCTGCGGGTCGATTCGATCCGCCCGAGCGCAATCGCCGGCTCCGGCCATCCGACCTCCGGCATGTCCGCCGCCGACCTGATGGCCGTGCTCGTGGACGGCCACCTCCGCTACGACTGGGCGAATCCAAAGGCGGCGACGAACGACCGTCTCGTCTTCTCGAAGGGTCACGCATCGACGCTCCTCTACGCCATCCTCCGCGCCGCGGGCGTGATCTCCGAGAAGGACTTCGACGGCTACCGGACCTTCGGAAGCTCGCTCGAGGGCCACCCTACTCCTGTCCTCCCGTGGGTCGACGTCGCCACCGGGTCGCTCGGCCAGGGCCTGCCGATCGGCGTCGGCATGGCGATCGCCGGTAGGCACCTCGACCGGCTCCCGTATCGCGTCTGGGTGCTGTGCGGAGACTCCGAGCTGGCCGAGGGCTCGATGTGGGAGGCGTTCGAGCACGCCGCGCACTACGGCCTTGACAACCTCACGGCGGTCGTCGACGTGAACCGGCTCGGCCAGCGCGGAGAGACGATGGTCGGCCGGGACACGGGCGTCCTCGCGGAGCGCGCGCGAGCGTTCGGTTGGCACGCGATCGAGATCGACGGCCACGACGTCGAGCAGATCGACAAGGCGTATAGCGATGCCGCGGCGCTGACGGGGCGGCCCACCGCGATCTTCGCCGCGACCTTGAAGGGCAAGGGCGTAGCGGCCGTCGAGGATGAGAACGGCTGGCACGGCAAGCCGCTCGACGATCCCGAGGCGGCCATAGCCGAGCTCGGGGGCGTGCGCGACCTGCGCCTCGAGCCGAGGCTCCCAGAGGCCGGCGAGCCGCACCGCTTCGAGACCGGGCCGCTCGCGCTGCCGCGGTACGACCTCGGCGAGGAGGTGGCGACCCGCAAGGCGTACGGCGACGCGCTCGCCGCCATCGGCGCCGCGCG
This sequence comes from Gaiellaceae bacterium, assembly GCA_050697575.1. Classification (GTDB taxonomy): domain Bacteria; phylum Actinomycetota; class Thermoleophilia; order Gaiellales; family Gaiellaceae; genus PALSA-612. Next base: position 1,475 of record JBOGZW010000013.1, read on the forward strand.
CGGAGACGTCGTCGCCGTCGACGGCGAGGTGTCGAACTCGACGTTCGCGGAGGTCTTCGCGAAGGCGCATCCCGAGCGCTACTTCGAGATGTACATCTCCGAGCAGCAGATGGTCGCCGCCGCGGTCGGCCTCCAGACGCGTGGGTGGCGGCCGTTCGCGTCGACGTTCGCCGCGTTCCTCAGCCGGGCGTACGACTTCATCCGGATGGCCGCAATCAGCCGCGCGACGATATGTCTCTGCGGCTCGCACGCCGGCGTGTCGATCGGCGAGGACGGGCCGTCGCAGATGGGGCTGGAGGACATCGCCATGCTGCGCGCGGTCCACGGCTCGACCGTGCTTCACCCGTGCGACGCGAACCAGACGGCGAAGCTCGTGGCCGCTATGGCAGACCTCGAAGGCATCTCCTATCTCCGCACGCTCCGTCCCGCCACGCCGGTGCTCTACGGCTCCGAGCAGGAGTTCGAGGTGGGAGGCAGCCGCGTCCTGCGCTCGTCAAACGACGATGCGGTCGCGGTCGTTGCCGCCGGCATCACCGTGCACGAGGCGCTGAAAGCGGCGGACGCGCTCGCCGCAGACGGAGTCTCTGTCCGCGTGATCGACTGCTACTCGATCAAGCCGATCGACACGAAGACGCTCGTCGATGCCGGCGAGCGTCTCGTGACCGTCGAGGACCACTGGCCGGAGGGAGGACTCGGAGACGCGGTGCTCGGTGCGCTGGCGGAGGCGAGCGCCACCGCGACCGTGAAGAAGCTCGCGGTCCGGGAGATGCCGCGCTCGGGCAAGCCGGCCGATCTCATGAACGCCGCCGGCATCGATGCCGAGGCGATCGCGGCCGCGGTCAGAGAGCTGATCTAGTAAGCGTCAGCCGGGGCGCGATCGCGGATCAACTCCTTGATCCGGTCATTGACGTCGTCGTCCTGGCCCATCGTCAGGGCGGCGACGATGCGGCCCTCGGCCGTGTGGAGGCATACCACGTGGCCGTCGTGGAAGTCTCCGTGCTGGACGACGTCGTCGTGGCCAGTCGAGTCGCCGAAGAAGCGGATGCTCGCGCCGAAGATCTCCGAGAAGAAGCTCGACACCGTGTCGTAGCCGTCGCCCTTGCCGGCGAGGATCTTCCCCAGCTCGCCGCCCTGGTAGTTCGCATTCGACCAGTGCTCGATGCGGCGGCGTCGCATGAAGATCGGGTCATGGAAGCGGGCAACGTCGCCGACGGCGTAGACGCGGTCCCGAGACGTCTCGAAGCGCGGGTTCACGAGCACGCCGTCGTCCACGTCGATGCCCGCGCCCTCGGCGAAGCTCGTGTTCGGCACGACGCCGATACCGGCGATGAGGAGGTCGGCGTCGCGCTCCTCGCCGCGGCGCGTGAGAACCGACCCAATGCGGCCGTCACCGCGGATCTCCGCGACCTCGTCCCCGAAGAGCAGTTCGACGCCCTTCTCCTCGTACAGCTCTCGCAGGTACTCGGAGTACGCGGGTGTCTCGAGCGCTCGGAACAACTGGTCGCCGCGATCGCACAGGGTCACGTCGACGCCGAGCTGCGTCAGCGACGCCGCCGTCTCCAGCCCAATGAAGTTGGAGCCGACGACGAAGGCGCGACGCGACTCGGCGGCGCGCTCGCGGATGGACGTCGAGTTGGCGAGCGTGCGCAGCGTATAGACGCCGCCGAGATCGCCGCCGGGGACGTCGAGCTGGCGAGGTGACGCCCCGCTTGCGATGACGAGCCGATCGAACGGCACGCGCTCCTCGGACGCCAGCTCGACCTCGCCGTCGTGCACGGCGACGACCGTCGTCTCGAGGTCGCACCGGCAGTCGTGCTGCGCGTAGAAGTCGGGCTGCTCGACAAGCGTGCCGGAGGCGTTGATCTCGCCGCGGAGATAGCGCTTCGACAGCGGAGGGCGGTGATAGGGGAACGACGTGTCCGCGGTCAGCATCCGCAGAGGCTCCTTGCCACCCGCCTCCCGGTACGCGCTGACGGTCTTGGCCGCGGCCAGGCCGCCGCCGACGATGACGATGCCTGCGCTCACGATCCGCTCTCTACCCTGTGTCGCGCCATGGCAGTCGTCATCGCTTCCAGCCTACGCAAAGAGCACTCGGGCACGCCGCTGTTCGACGGCGTCTCCTTCAGCGTCGAACGCGGCGACGTCGTCGCACTCTCGGGCCCGAACGGTGCGGGAAAGACGACGCTGCTCCGCATGCTCGTGGGCGAGACGAGCGTGACCGCTGGCGAGATCGCCTTAGCGAAGGGCACGCGCATCGCGCTCCACGATCAACGCCCACCGCTGCAACAAGGGTTGACGCTGCGCGAGTACGCGCTGTCCGGCGCTGCCGACCTCGTCGCGCTCGAGGACGACCTGCGGGCGCTCGAGGAGGCGATGGCCGGCGGGGACCACAAGCCGGCCACGCTGCGGCGATACGCCGAGGCACAGGGCCGGCTCGAGCACGCGGGCGGCTGGGACTGGCGCGAGCGTGCGGCTGCTGGCCTCAGAGGCCTCGGCTTTCGCGAGGAGGACTTCGATCGTTCCCTCGACACGTTCTCGGGTGGGGAGCTCACGCGTGCGTCGCTGGGACGCGCGCTCGCCGGCGATCCTGACCTCCTGCTGCTCGACGAGCCGACGAACCACCTCGACGTCAGGAGCCTCGAATGGCTCGAGGAAAAGCTCACCTCGCTCGACGCTGCCGTCATCCTCGTCGCTCACGACCGATGGTTTCTCGAGACGGTCGCGACCGCCGTGCTCGAGCTCGAGGGCGGGAGGTCGCTCTTCTTCCGCGGGCCGTGGCACGAATGGCGGAGGGAGAAGGCCGCGCGGGCGGTCGCAGCCGGCAAGACCGTCGCCCGCCACGAGGTCGACATCGCTCGTCTCGAGCGCTTCGTCGAACGCTTTCGCTACAAGAAATCGAAGGCGAAGCAGGCGCAGGCGAAGCTGACGCAGATCGCGCGGTTGGAAAAGGAGCGTTCGCGGGCAGCATCCGAGCTGGACTCACTGACGAAGCGCTCGAAGTCGCTCGGCTTCGACTTTCTCAAGCCTCCCCGCTCCGGCCGCACAGTCATCGAGGTCCAGGGTCTGGACGTGGCGGCAGGAGACAAGCCGCTGCTGCACGACGTGACGTTCGCGATCGACCGCGGCGAGCACGTCGGCCTCGTCGGCCCGAACGGGTCGGGCAAGACAACGCTTCTGGAGACGCTGCTCGAGCGGCAGCTCGGTTACGGCGTCATCCCGGCGTACTTCTCGCAGCAGGGAACGGAGCTCGACGAGCGCGGCAGCGTGCTCGACTGCGCGCAGCGCGCCACAGGCCTGCAGCGGCCCCAGGCACAGGCCCTCCTCGGCCGCTTCCTCTTCTCGGGGTGGGACATGCACGAGCGGCCGGTGACGGCGCTGTCCGGAGGGGAGCGACGGCGCCTCTCACTTGCGCTGCTCGTCGCCTCCGGAGCGAACTTCCTCGTGCTCGACGAGCCGACGAACCACCTCGACCTCGAGAGCCGCGAGGCGCTGGAGGAGGCGCTCGAGGCGTTTCCGGGCACCGTGCTCCTCGTCTCCCACGACCGCGCCGTGCTCGACGCAGTAGCACGCCGGACGCTCGCGATCGAGGACGGAATGCTGCGCTCGTACGACGGCGGCTGGGCCGACTACGCCCGCCTCGCTTCCGAACGAGCCATGTCTAGGGGACAGTCACAGGGACAGTCACAGGGACAGTCACAGGGACAGTCCCCGGTATCGGCCAAAGCAGACAAGCCGCCGGCGACGCAGCCGCAGCGGCCCCAGGCCATCGTCGAGCTCGAGGCCGAGATCGAGACGAAGGAAATCGAGGTGGCCGCGCTCGAGCATCGCCTCGCCGATGACTGGGCGAACGTCGACACTGCTGCCGCCTACCGGCACGCGCGCGAGGAGCTCGAGGCCTTGCTCGCCCGGTGGGAGCTGCTCTTCGACCAGAGCTCCGCGTAGTAGGGTCGAGACGTGGGCGACCGGCTTCGTCCGACGTGGGACTTCGACGACCTTGACGGCTCGCAGCAGCGCTTCCGCGCGTCGCTCGAGGAGGAGCAGACCGATGCCGGCCGCGCCGAGATCCTCACGCAGCTCGCGCGGGTCGAAGGCCTTCGGGATCACTTCGACGAGGGAGATGCGCTGCTCGACGAGGCGGAGGCGCTTGCCGGCTCGACGCCCGTCGTACGCGCGCGCGTCGACCTCGAGCGTGGCCGGCTGCGCCGCTCCGGAGATGATCCCGAGGCCGCGCTACCGCTGTTCGAGGCCGCATTCGAGACGGCTCTCGCGATACCGGACGAGTTCCTGGCGGTGGATGCTGCGCACATGGTGGCTATCGCAGCACCGGATTTCGAGACGAGGCTGACATGGTCGAAACGAGGTATCGATCTCGCCGGGTCTTCGTCCGATCCCGAGGTGACATACTGGCTCGGCTCCCTCTTCAACAACATCGGCTGGGACTACTTCGACGCAGGCGACTACGAGACCGCCCTCGACTGGTTCGAGCGTGCGCTCGTCGAGCGCGAGAAGCGGCCCGACGAGCCCAACCGGATCGAGCTTGCGCGCGAGGCGGTGGAGGAGGCCCGCAGCAAGCTCCAGTCCTCGCCGCCGGCATGAACGCGGACGTCGCAGTTTCGCTCCTGCGCCGACTCGTCGAGATCGAGTCTCCCACGGGCTCCGCAGGTGTCCGTGACGTCGCAGAGGTAATGGCGAGCGAGCTCCGAGCACGCGGGGCGGAGGCCACGGTGCTCGAGGGCGGTCACGTACGGGCAAACCTACCCGGACCGGGGCCGGTACTCGCGCTCGTCGGTCACTGTGACACGGTCTGGCCCGAAGGTACTCTCGCCACGATGCCGTTCGTGGCCGAGGGCGACATCGCACGCGGCCCGGGCGTGTACGACATGAAGGCATGCCTCGTCCTGTTGCTAGCGGCGATCGACGAGGCGGGGGCCGAACGCCGCGCGCTCCGTGTCTTCCTCACGGCCGACGAGGAGCAGGGCAGCCGCACCGCACGCGAGCCACTGCGCGAAGCGGTGGACGGCGTGGCAGCGGCGTTCGTCGTCGAGCCGCCGACCGCGGAGGGGCACCTGAAGACGTCACGCAAGGGACTCGGGCGGTTTCGCATCTCGGTCGAAGGCCGGCCGGCGCACGCGGGAACGAGTCTCCTGGAGGGCGCAAGCGCCGTAGAGGAGCTCGCCCAGCAGGTCATCCGGGTGCACGCGCTCACCGATCACGAGCGCGGGGTCTCGGTGAACGTCGGCACGATCTCCGGCGGGACTGCCGAGAACGTCGTCGCCGCGTATGCCGAAGCCAAGCTCGACGTGCGCGTTACCCATGCCGCCGACGTCGAGATCGTCGAAGGCGCACTGCGTGCCCTCGAGCCGGTCGTGGCAGGCACGACGATCACCGTCACGGGCATTTGGACGAGACCGCCGCTCGTGCCAACAGCCGAGTCACGGCAGCTGTTCGCGAAAGCGCAGGAGCATGCGCGTGCGCTCGGGCTAGACCTGCGCGAGGCGTCGTCCGGCGGCGGCTCGGACGCGAATCTCATCAGCTCCTGGGGTGTCCCGGTGCTCGACGGGCTCGGCGCCGAGGGCGGAGGGGCTCACGCCGATCACGAGCACGTCCGCGTCGACATGCTGCCGCGGCGCGCACAGCTGCTCGCGCGGCTGCTGGAAGACCCAGGCCTCTAGGAGGCGAGGCGCTCCGGCGGTGGCCGCCGCTTGTCCGCATACATCGCGCGGTCCGCGCGGCCGAGGGCGTCCCCTGCACCCTGGCCCGCCGCCGAGATGCCGACCGACACACCGCCAGGGATCCCCAACGGCCACACGGCGGCGACCGCGTGACGGATCTTGTCCGCCACCCGTGCTGCCTCGGCGGGTGTCGCGCCCGCGAGGAACACCGCAAACTCATCGCCGCCGATCCGCGCGACGAGATCCGCCCGGCGGACGCATCCCTGCACGGCCGTCACGACCCGCCGGAGCAACTCGTCGCCTGCTGCATGACCGAGCGTGTCGTTGATGCGCTTGAAGCCGTCTAGATCGAGTGCCAGCACCGAGCCGGCTCCACCGCTCCGGTGCAGCCAGTCGAGCTCCTGGGTGAGACGTCGTGCGTTCCAGGCGCCGGTGAGGACGTCTCGCGACGCGAGTTCCGTCATCCGTCGCTCACGTCGCTTGCGTTCGGTGACCTCGGTTGCGACGAAGAGCCCGGCCGTGGGCCCCAGCGGCGAAACCGTGATCAGCCAGTCCCGTCCGCTAAGAGGGACCTCGATCTGCGTCTCCACGCCCTCGAAGACGGCTCGGTACGTCGGCTCGAGCACGAGGCATGCTTCGGCGGGGAACACCTCGTGCAGGCTCGAGCTCAGCGGATCGATCCCCATCGCTTCGAGGCCACGACCGAGCGCCGACGTGTGGCGCAGGCGGCGGTCGAAGACAAGGACGACGCCGGGGAAGCCCGCGGCGAAGAGCTCGAGTGCCTCCGCGCCTCCACTCCCACGGCGCGGGCGCAGGACGGCGAGCCACAGGACGACGAGACCGGCGGCGGCGATCGCGGCGACGAGCACGGCCATGCCGTCCTCGCATCGGCGGAATTACCTTCCCCCTTTAGAGGGAGAGCGCCTAGGCCGTCTCGAAGGTCGCGATCAGCGCTTCCGCGACCACCTTCAGCGGCCTCCCAGACAGCTGGCTCGCCCGGCGCAGCCGCTCGAATGCTTCCTGCTCCGTCAGGCCCTCCTTCGCCATTAGCACACCCTTTGCGCGCTCGATCGCCTTCCGAGCCGCGAGCGCGTCGGCGAGCGACTCGGCCTCCGCGCGCAGCGCCTGGAGCTCGTCGTGGCGCGCGCGGGCGGTCTGTATGGCGGGCAGCAGGTCCTGCTCTCGGAACGGCTTCACGAGGTACCCGAAGACGCCCGCTTCGACCGCGCGCGAGACGATCTCGTCCTGGTCGTAGGCCGTGACCATGACGATCGGTATCGGCCGCTCTTCGAGGATGCGCCGGGCGGCTTCGATGCCGTCGAGGCGCGGCATCTTCACGTCCATGACGGCGAGGTCCGGCTCGAGTTCGCGTGCCAGCTCGACGGCTTCGACACCGTCTCGCGCCTCACCGCAGACGTCGAAGCCCGCTTGCTCGAGCAGCGCCCGAAGATCGAGGCGGATGATCGTCTCGTCTTCGGCGACGAGGATCCTCACGCTGGCGCACTTTCGCCACAGACGTTCAACACACGAGCACGAATTTCCCCGTTAGGCTGAAACCGGGAGGAGGCATGGGGTGGCCCCAGAGGCAGAGGGCGTTTCATGCGGGGAACGCCACCTCCGCGCGCAGCCCCTTATCCGACTCGAGCGAAAGGGTGCCGCCGAGCTCGTCGCGAACGAGCGCCCGGACGATGGACAGGCCCGTTCCCTGGGGCGGCTCGCCGTCGATCCCCTCACCGTCGTCCGCGACCGTGAGCACGACCTCGCCGTCCCGTCCCACGAGCTCGACGTGCACGCTCGGCCCTCCGTGCTCGAGCGCGTTCTGAAAGAGCTCGGTGAACACGAGCGCGAGCGCCGTCGCCCGGTCGCCGCCGACTGCCACCGGCTCGAGGACCGCGTCGACTTGTTTCCCCGGGGCGAGCCCCTGCACGAGCATTCCGCGCAACCGCTCGAGGAGCTCCCCCACGTCGACATCGTCTTCGCGCTGCTCCGTCAGCACCTCGTGCACCGCGGCGATCGCGAGTACGCGGTTGACCGAGTCCTCGAGCGCCTTGTGCGGATCGACCCCGTCCGCCCGTGCCTGGAGGCGAAGGAGGGAGGCGACGGTCTGGAGGTTGTTCTTCACCCGGTGGTGAATCTCCTGAGCGAGCACGCCGCGCAGCACCGCGCGACCGTGCTCCAGCGCCACGGCCGCGTGGTGCGCGATCGACGCGAGCAGCTGCCGCTCCTCGTCGGTAAACGGCGTGTCGCGATCGCACACGAGCTCGCCGATCTGGCGCCGCTTCCAGCGCAACGGGAGGCGCACGGCGTAGGCACCCCCGCGGCCCTCCGGCCAGGCGATCTTCCCGTCCTCGAGGACGAGCGCAGCACCGGTCGCGTCCACCGCCGCCATCGTCGTCTTCACGATCGCCTCCAGAGACTCCTCGAGATAGAGCGACTCCGAGACCGCCTCCGAGATCCGAGCCAGCGCCTCGAGCTCCTCCACGCGCCGCTGCGCCTCGTCGTAGAGCCGCGCGTGCTCGATCGAGAACGCCACCTGCGACGCGATCGCGACGAGGAGCTCGATCTCGGACGACGTGAACTCCCGCGGCTCGCGCGTGCGGATGTTGAGCGCGCCTTCGAGTCGTTCGCGGGCGAGGATCGGCACGGCAAGGATCGACTCGTACTCGTCCTCCGGAAGGTTCGCGAACGCCTTGAACCGCGGATCGAGGTGCGCCTGCGCGGCGATCATCACTGGCGACCGCGCGCTCGCAGCCGCACCGGTGATGCCCTCGCCGGGGGCCAGGCGGGGCCGCCGGGTCATCTCCTCGACACGTGTGCCGTGCGTCGCGCGGAGGACGAGCTCGCCGGCCGGCTCGTCGTAGAGGTAGACGAAGCACGCATCAGCGTCGAGCGCGTCCGACACCTTGCGCGCCACGAGCGCCAGCACCTCTTCGAGGTCGAGCGTCGAGTTGACGGCGGCGATCGTCTCCGTCAGCAGCCGCAGATGACGGGCCGGCTGGTCGATCGCTCCATCTTAGGCGGGCGCCGCCGGACCCTTTTACAAAAGCCTTACTGGATGGAGAGGGGAATTCTTAAACAAGGGGAATACGGTCCGCGTCGGATGAGTTCGTTCGCAATCGACCTCTCGCTCACAAACGGCTTCCTCGTCGCCGACCGGCGCGGGCGACTCGTCGGGCGAGTCGAGAGCCCGATGTACGGCACCACGCCGGACGAGCCTGACGCGCTCGCCGTCCGGTGCGGGATCTTCTCCCGCAGGCGCATCGTTCCCGCCGCGGCTATCGAGGAGATCGACGGTGCCAGCGGCGTGATCGAGCTCCGCGTCGAGCGCGACTCCATCCGAACCTTCCTCTAGCAGCAACAACGGGGGATTCCGCAGGGGACGCGGTGGGGCGCGCCCCCTGACGCGGGCGCGAGCGTTCGGCTCCAAAGACGACCACGCGCTGCCATAGAGCAGCTCGCAGTTGGCGGTCAGTCAGCCCCGCCCTACCGGCGAAAGTCCGAATGGCTGACGCGCCGAACTTTCGCCGGGGAGACTTGGTCGACACGCTGTCCCAGAAAAAACGACCACGAGCTGCCATAGAGCAGCTCGCAGTCGGCCGTCAGTCAGCCCCGCCGCCGCAAAGTGGCGGGGCGTATACGCGATGGTAGAACACCGGGCACCCGCGGGAGCGCGCGTGTTCGATTATTTACAGAGCAGCCAGGTAGCGCTCCATCTCCCACTTGGTGAGCTGGACGCGGTACTCGTCCCACTCCTTTCGCTTGATCTCGACGTAGCGGTCGAAGATGTGCTTGCCGAGCGCCTTGCGCGCGAGCTCGGACTGCGAGAGCTCGTCGATCGCCTCACCGAGCGTCTCCGGTAGCGAGACGATGCCGCGCTCGCGCCGCTGCTCCGCGGTCAGGTGGTAGAGGTTCGTCTCCATCGGCTCGGGCAGCTCGTAGCCCTTCTCGATGCCCTCGAGGCCAGCGTGCAGGAGGCAGGCGAACGTGAGGTACGGATTGCACGCGGGATCCGGACAGCGGATCTCGGCGCGCGTCGCCTGCTCCGAGCCCGGCTTGTACAGCGGGATGCGGATGAGCGCTGAGCGGTTGCGCTGCGACCAGGCGACGTACACGGGCGCCTCGTAACCCGGCACAAGCCGCTTGTACGAGTTCACCCACTGCGCGAACACCGCCGCGATCTCGCGCGCGTGCTTCAGCTGGCCGGCGATGAACGCCTTGCCGACGTCGGACAGGTGCCACTTGTCGTCCGCGTCGAAGAACGCGTTGCGGCCGTCGGTGAACAGCGACTGGTGCGTGTGCATGCCCGACCCGTTCTCGCCGAAGATCGGCTTCGGCATGAACGTCGCGTAGACGCCGTTCTTCGCCGCGATCTCCTTTACGATCAGCCGGTACGTGAGCACGTGGTCGGCCATGTCGAGCGCGTTCGCGTACCGCACGTCGATCTCGTGCTGGGACGGCCCCACCTCGTGGTGCGCGTACTCGACGGGGATGCCCATCGACTCGAGTGCGTGGATCGTCTCCTGACGCAGCTCCGTTGCCGCGTCGAGCGTCGTCTGCGCGAAGTAGCCGCCCTCGTCGAGGGTCGACGGGTCTTCGGCGCTCTTGAAGAGGAAGTACTCGAGCTCCGGCCCGATGTTGAACGTGTCGAAGCCCATGTCGCGCATGCGCTCGACCGCGCGCCGCAGGACGTAGCGCGGGTCGCCTTCGTACGGCTCGCCGTCGGGCGTGACGACGTCGCAGATCATCCGCCCCACCTTCGAGCGGTCTCCCTCCGAGTAGGGCATGAGCTGGAAGGTCGTCGGGTCGGGAATCGCCACCATGTCCGACTCTTCGATCGCGTTGAAGCCGGTGATCGAGGAGCCGTCGAAGCCCATTCCGTCGTCGAGCGCGTCCTCGATCTCGGACGGCGTGATGGCAAAGCTCTTCAGGTGCCCCTCGAGGTCGGTGAACCACAGGAGGATGAAGTCGACCCCCTCCTCCTTGATGCGCTCGAGCACCCGGCCCCGCTCGGCAGGGTCGCTCGTTGCCCTATCCCGTGTCTCTGCCATCTGCGTCATCTCTCCTCCTCTAAGAATGCAAAAAGCCCCGGGCAGATGCCCGAGGCCACGTCGCCTCAAACGACGGGCTCAGTCTACCGGTGCCGGCAGGACGGTGTCGAGTTCCGGCTCGCGGCCGTGGTGGCGGATCGCACGGGCGTAGAGCGGGATCGCGGACGTGAGCACGAGCGCTCCCGTCGCGAGCGCAGCGCGGATGCCGAAGAGGTTGCCCACGAGCCCGACCATGGGCCCGCCACCCGACTCGCCGACCGAGTGGCCGACGTTCGTCATGGAGATCACCGTTGCGCGCGCCCTGGACTCGGTGATGTTGCCGTTCAGCCAGGTCATGAACACCGGCCCTTCGAGCGAATACGCGACCCGCACGGCCCAGAAGCCAGCCACTGCCAGCGCGAAGCTTCCGGCGAAAGCGAAGACGAACACGGCGCTGACGAGGGCGAGCTCCAGACAGAGCAGGAGCCGCGCCATGCCGGCCATGCTCAGGCGCTCGAAGCGTCCGACAAGCGGCTGGGCCACGACGATCGCAAGCAGCACGGCAGCGGCATTGAGCACGCCGAACCACAGCACGGGGTCCAGCCCGGCGAAGTCGGGCACGCCGACGTCGAGGAGCAGATGCGCCTCCCAAAGGCGATCGAAACCCTCGTCCGACACGCCGCGGAGGAACGTGATCCCAACGATCACGAGCAGCACCGAATTGCCCCGGATGAGCCGGGTCCCGTGCCTGGCGGTCCCCACCATGGAGCGGGCAGTCGTCACGTCCTGCCGCCGCGCCGGCCGGAAGTTCGTCTCCGGCATCGCCACCACGAGGAACGCGCCAAGGGCAAGCAACGCCAGTCCGCCAAGCACGATCGGCAGGCGGAGGTCGACGACGGCCAGGCCGACCGCCGCGCCGATGGCCACGAGACCCGCGATGCGGGCGGCCTGGGCGCCGCGCTGGTACGCGCCTCCGAGGCGGTCTTGACCGATCTCGTCCGCGAGCCAGGCATCGATCGCGCCGCTCTTGAACGTCCAACCGAAGCCGATCACGGCTTGCGCGACGAGGATGACGGCGACGCTGTCGATCGCGCCCGTGACGATGAAGCCGGCGCCCATGACCACCTGAGCGACGATGACCGAGAGTCGCCGGCTGTACGTATCCGCCACCACACCGGTGGGCACCTCGAAGAGGAAGTACGCCACCTCGAACGCTGTTCCGACGAGAACCAGCTCGAGCGGCGACATCCCGACCTCGAGGACGAAGTAGATCGGTGCGATCGTCCACGTGAGCCGCTGCGCAAACGAGTCCGCAGCCTGGTAGGCCATCCACGTGGCGTACGCGGACGGCCTGCGCATCTACTTCCTCGCGATGAAGACCACGAAGTCGTCGTCGCCCGTCGGCGGCCGGTCTTCGTAACCGGCGCGGAGCTCGACGTCGACGAAGCCGGCCGCACGCAGCATGAGCTCGAGCTCGTGGGTGAAGTACGACGTCATCGCGAGCGTGTGCTCTTCCTCTGCGAGGAGTTCGTCCCCTCGCCACAGGAACGCGCGGATCTCGAGCGTCACACGCTGCGCGTGCGGGTCGACGTCGACGATCCTGGAGCGAAGCTCGATCTCATCGCCGTCAGCCGCTCGCCGACGGTCACCCTTGTCCCGCCAGGCACGTGGCAGCTCCTGGCGCGCCTCTTTCTGCCAGTACTTCCACCCCACCGCGGCGTACGGCACCTCGTTGTCGACGACCAGCACGCCGCCGGGCTCGAGTTGGTCGTAGAGGCGTCGTAGCGCGACGGACACGTCCGAGCTTCCCAAGCCCAAGGCGCCGCATACGACGATCGTCCGGTAGCGACGCGGCAAATCGAGCTCGTCCATCGCCTGGGCGTAGAGATTCGGCGGCGTCAGGCCTTCCCGCTCCGCCCGCTCTCGGCAGAGCGCCAGCATGTCGGGCGACACGTCGCAGCCGTCGACGTCGAGCCCGTCGCGGAGGTACGGGATCAGGAGGCGACCCGTGCCGCACCCCGCGTCGAGCGCGGGTTGCCCTGCCTCGACGAATGGACGGAAATACTCGATCTCAGGCCCGTCTAGGTTGAACTCCGCCCACCAGCGCGAGACGAGGCCGTAGTGCCAGGTCTGCGCGGCGGCCGAGCTCACGCCGACGCGCCGGTGTAGCTGCGCAAGCCGTAGCGCCAGAACCAGCGCGTGATCCCGAAGAGCACGACGGCAAACCCGGCCGCGAGCGCCAGCGTCTGCCACTCGAGGCGCGACGTGACCGCCTCGGCCGGCACGGTCACCGCGAAGGCGATTGGCACGAGGAACGTCACGCTGAGGCGGAGCCATGTCGGGTAGATGCCGATCGGCCAGCGCCCGGTCTGGAACACGCCCTCGAAGAGCTCGGGCAGGTGCCACATGTTCACCACCCAGAAGGAGACGGTGGCCAGCAGCATCCAGAAGCAGTAGAGAAGAACGGCGCCGAGGACGAGCGCAAGAGCGAACGCGACGATGTCGAGCGCTCCCAGAGCGCCGCCGAGGCGGACCACCGCGACGATGATTACGGCAGTTCCCGTGATGATGTCGACGGCCTGCCACACCTCGACCTGACGGACGCTGACGAGCATCTGCGCGTCGACCGGTTTCGTCAGCGCGTGGTCGAGCTTCCCTTCGCGGACGTCGTCGGTCAGCCGCATCATGTTCGGCTGGATGACGGCGTGAATAACGCCCGCCATAACGATCTGGACGCCGAGCACAGCGAGGAGCTCGTCCTGCGACCAGCCGTTGAGCTCGGTTGTGTGCGAGTAGACGAGGGCGAAGACAACGAGCCCCGTGGTGAGCGCAAGAAGCGACTGAAGCACCTGGAGCGCGAAGTTCACCCGGTACTGGAGGTCATTCATGATTCCCACGCGCAGGTGCAAGAGGGCGACACGCAGAGTCGTCATGTCTAGTTGCCTACCGCCGTGTAGTGCCTGACGGCGCGGCGCCAGACGGAGGAGAAGATGCCGATGCCGACGACGATCCAAAGGATCTGCATCGCCAGTCCACGGAGCAGCTCAGCGTTGGAAAGGTCGCCGACGAGCGTCTCGATCGGGAAGTAGAACGTCCACTGAAACGGGAGGAACCAGGCCAGCGTCTGCACCCAGTCGGGCATGAGGGTCATGGGGACGAGCCGGCCCGAGAGCAGCAGCTCGAGCATGATGTAGAGGGAGAACGCTGCCCCGACGCGCGTCGTCCAGAAGCACATGAGCCCCAACGCTGACTGGTTGAACGTCCGGATGAGGTAGGCGCCCCAGATGGCGACCGTGAACACGGCTATCTCGGCCGCACGGAAGTCGAACGTCGGGTCGAAGAGCAACGTCAGTGCGATGCCGATGGGCAGATAGAAGATCATCCACGGCAGCTTCCCGCCGGCGAAGCTTGCGACGTCGTAGTGGATGGGATGGAGGGGCCTCAGCAGCTGCCCGGAGAGCTCGCCTTCGCGGATCCGCCACTCCCACCCGTACGGCGTGAAGACGAGGCCCATCTGGCGGACGAACGTCCAGACGATGTAGTACGCGGCAAGCTCGCCCGTCGTCAGCCCGCCGACCGTGCCGCCCGACTCCTCGGCGATGGTCGTCCAGACCACGAGGTAGATCACGGGCTCCGCGACCATCCCGAGCAGGTACATGTACGTGGCGGCGCGGTACTGGAACTGGCGCTGGATCTCCGTGCGCATTGTCGTCAGGTAGAAGTCGACGAGCGAGCGCACACGCCCCTGCTGCGGGAATGCCGCGGGGACCGCACTCATGACGGCGCCTCCCTGGCGAAGACGAGCTCGATGACGTCCTCGATCGGCGGGTCCTCGACGTTCAGGTCGAGCACCTCCTGCTCGGCGAGCAACCGCGCGGTCACGCGCGCCGTCTCCGCCTTGGGAACGCGAAGGGTCACGAGGTCCCCGTCCCGGTGGATCACCTCGCCGTAGGCAGAGAGGTCGCCGGCGCCGTTCTCGAGCGCCACCGCGACCGTCTTCCAGGCCGCGACCGTGTCGGCGAGGGCGGCGAGATCGCCGTCGAAGAGGATGCGGCCGTGGTGGATGACGATCACGCGCTCGCAGAGCGCCTCGACGTCGGCCATGTAGTGGCTCGTCAGCATCACCGTCGCCTCGTGACGCTGCCGGTACAGCGCGACGAAGTCGCGGATGCGCTTCTGCATCGTGATGTCGAGGCCGATCGTCGGCTCGTCGAGGAACAGCACCGGCGGCCTGTGGAGGAGCGAGCCGACGATCTCCACCTTCATGCGCTCGCCGAGTGAGAGCTGCCGCACGGGCTTGCGCACGAGGTCGCCCACCTCGAGCAGGTCGATCAGCTCATCCCGCGTCTCCAGGAACTCCGGACGCGGGATGCGGTAGATCGACCGGTTGAGCTCGAACGAATCGAGCGCCGGCAGATCCCACTGCAGCTGGTTGCGGTTGCCCATGATGAGGGCGATCCGGCGCAGGAACTCGCGCTCGCGCTTCGAGGGCACGTGTCCGAGCACGCGCGCTTCGCCAGATGTGACATAAAGCAGCCCCGAGAGCATCTTCAGCGTCGTCGTCTTGCCCGCGCCGTTCGGTCCGAGGAAGCCGACGATCTCTCCCGGCGCGATGTCGAATGAAATGCCGTCGACCGCCTTGACCTCCCGCATCCTGCGGCGGACGAGGCCCTTCGCTGCAGCCTTGAGCCCCGCCTCGCGCTCAGGCACGTCGAACGTCTTGCGGAGCTCCGCGACGTGTACGACCGGCTCAGCCACTTCGCTTCAGCTTCCCGTGCCTCTTCGCGTAGAGCTCGCCGCGATGGAAGGTCCAGAGGCCGAGTGGGACCGACACCGCGCCGATGACGAGCATCGGCCAGATGTCGCTCCACAGCGAGTCGAGCGCGGCCCCCTCCATGATGGCGTCACGGATCCCGTCGAGCGCATACGTTGCGGGCGACAGCTTCGCGAGCCACTGCATCCACTCCGGGAGGACCGACACGGGGTAGTAGACGCCCGAGACGACGAGTAGCGTTCCCTGTGCGACGAATCCGAGCTGCGTCCCCTTCTCGGGCGAGATGAGCGGCAGGACGGACACCATCATCCCGATGCCGATGAACGAGATCGACGAGATGACGAGGATGACGAAGGCCGCGAAGTAGTCGGCGTCGGGCACGCTGAGATCGAAGAAGACGAAGGCGCAGATGGCGTACAGGAGCAACGCTCGGATCAGCCCGTAAAGGATCGCGAAGAACCCCTGCCCGGCCAGGTGCATGGCGCGCGACAACGGCGCCATGAACGTGTACTCGATCGTCCCCTCCCAGCGCTCCCACGCCACCGTCTCCATCAGGAACGCGAAGAGGATGCCGAGGTACGCCCAGACGACGGCGCCGATCAGCAGGTACGTCATCGTCTCGTCGACGTCGATCTGGCCGCCCGTTGCATCGATGCCTTCCGCGATGAAGACGATCGTCAGCGTGTTGGCGACGGTCCACACGAGCCACGCCACGTCCCACCAGATGTAGCGTTTCGTGAGATAGGCGTTGCGCTCGACAACGCCCCCGGCGCCGACGAGCTCCGCGCGCAACGTTCCGAGCAGCGCTCTCATGCGAAGACCTCCCTCTCAATGTCCTCTTCGGTCATCTCCTCCTCGAACGCACGTCCGGTGGCTGCGAAGAACGCCTCTTCCAGGGTGTCCGCGCCGTAGCGCCCCTTCAGCTCGTCCGCGGGCGCCAGCGCGATCAGCTCGCCGCGGTCGAGGATCCCGACCCGGTCCGCGAGAGCTTCTGCCTCCGCGAGGTCGTGCGTGCAGAGGAGGATCGTCGCCTCGTGCGTCACGCGGATCTCGCGGATGAAGGCCTGCACCTCCTGCTTCGAGCGCGGATCGAGACCCGTCGTGGGCTCGTCCAGCAGCAGCAGGACGGGCGACGTGAGCAGCGCCCGCGCCAGAGCGACCTTCTGCTGCATCCCGCGCGAGAGGTTCTCCATCGACTCGTTGCGACGGTCGGGGGGGAAGCCCACGCGGTCGAGGATCCGCGGGATCTCGCCGCGCGTCTGCTTCGCCGTCATGCCGTAGTACCTCGCCGCGTAGCTGAGGTTCTCGGCCGCTGACATCTTCTTGAAGAAGGAGGCCTCGACCGACACTCGGTTGACGAGCCTCCGTACGGCACGTGGCTCACGGAAGACGTCGTGCCCGAAGATCACTGCCGAGCCACCGTCGTGAAGCAGCAGCGTCGAGAGCAGGCGGACCAGCGTCGACTTGCCCGAGCCGTTCTGCCCTAGGATGGCCACCGTCTCGCCCCTCTTCATGGTGAAGGAGATGTCCTTCAGGGCCGGGAAGGGCACGCGGCGGCGGCCCTTACGGCGGCGGAACTCCTTGCGCAGGTTGTGAACTTCGACTGCCAACATGCGGTGCTCCTGGTTCGATGGAACGGCGGACACGGTTGCACTGCCCGACAATGCGGGCGGCCCACGAGGACTCAGGTGTCAGCCGAGGAGCAACATCGCGACGGCCACCTTAGCAGCCGCCCCGGTCGTAGGCAATGCCCGGTCTAAGCTGCCTCAGATGGAAGCGCGCTTCGCGGACTGCCGCTACGACCTCGCCGATCCTCCAGGCGCCCGCGCCCGGTACCTCGACGCCCACATCCCAGGCGCGGCGTTCCTCGAACTCGACACGGAGCTCTCGGACCTCTCGGTTCCGCCCGAGGTGGGCGGCCGCCATCCGCTGCCGTCGGCGGAGCGGTTCGCAGCCGCTGCCGGTCGTGCCGGTATCGGGCTCGGGACGCTCGTCGTCGCGTACGACGAGGGCATGACGGGCGGCGCCGCAAGGCTCTGGTGGCTCCTGCGCCACTTCGGGCATGACGACGCGGCGGTGCTCGACGGAGGGCTCGAGATCTGGCTCGGCCCGCTTGCTCAGGGCGAGGAGCCGATCGAGCCCGCCGTCTTCACGCCACGTGAGCGCAACGACGACCTCATCACGACAAGCGAGATCCTCGAACGGCTGGGCGATCTGAACCTCGTGCTCCTCGATGCACGCCCCGAGGATCGCTATCGCGGTGAGGCCCTCGGCCTCGACCCGGTGGCCGGGCACATTCCTGGCGCCGTCCGCGTCCCGTTGACGAACGGCGCCCGAATGCCGGCCGAGGTGCTCGACGCCGACGAGATCGCCTGCTACTGCGGCTCCGGCGTCGCAGCCTGCGCGACCGTGCTGGCCCTGCACCGTGCCGGCCGCACCGACGCGCGTCTCTACGCGGGCTCGTGGAGCGAGTGGTCCCGCAAGGGCCTACCGGCTGAAACTTGACGCAGGAGCGGATCGGTCCTTACCCTGCACCCATGACCTTCCCGACCTCGACGTGGGCGTGGGCATGGCGCTGCGAGCGAGGCGGGAGCGTCGACTGACCCGACGTCCACAGCCGCTTCGCTCGCGAGACCTTCCAGCCGGGAGGTCTTTTTCGTTCTCGAGGAGCTCATGAACCCGACTACCGTCATCCCCACAGACCTCGTCACCCCCCTCGGGGCCTACCTGCGTCTGCGCGAGCATGGCCGCGCGGCCTTCCTGCTCGAGTCCGTCGAGCACGGCCGGCTCGGCCGGCACTCGTTCGTCGGTTGCGGCACGGAGCTCGTGTCCTTCGAGGAGGCGGAGTCGCGGCCGGAGCCGGTCGTCGGCTACCTCGCGTACGACCACGCCGCGACGCTCGAGCCGACCGTGCCGCTGCCTTCCGCGGGCCCAGGCGCGCCCGAGAGCAGATTCGTCGTCGCCGATACGCTCGTCCGCTTCGATCATGCCCACGGCTTCGCCGAGGTGCTCTGGGGCGACCCGGACCTCACGACTGCGCTCCTCGAAGGGGCCAGGCCGGAGCTGCCGTCCCCGAACGACGACGGACAGGGCCACACGCGGCGCTTCCCCTCCCGCCTCGACTACGAGCGCGGCGTTCGCCGCGCGATCGAGCACATCCGCGCCGGCGACGCGTTCCAGATCGTCCTCTCCCAGCGGGCCGAGCGGCCGACCGCCGCCGGGGCGATCGCCGTCTACCGGACGCTGCGGAGGATCAACCCGTCGCCGTACACGTTCCTCCTCGACCTCGACGGCATCGCGCTCATCGGCTCTTCTCCCGAGACGCTCGTGAAGCTCGACGGCCGGCGTGCGAGCGTGAACCCCATTGCAGGCACCGTCCGCCGTGGGCCGGACGACGTAGAGCGGTTGCTCGCGTCCGAGAAGGACCGCGCCGAGCACGTGATGCTCGTCGACCTCGGCAGGAACGACCTATCACGGGTGTGTGAAGCCGGCTCGGTCGAGGTCGTGCGGTTCCTCGAGGCGGAACGCTTCTCGCACGTCACGCACCTCGTCTCAGAGGTCGCCGGCACGCTGCAGGACGGCGTCGCCCCGTTCGACCTGCTTCGCGCCTGCTTCCCCGCCGGCACCGTGTCGGGCGCGCCGAAAGTGCGCGCGATGCAGATCATCTCCGAGCTCGAGGGCTACCGGCGTGGGCCGTACGCAGGCGCGGTCGGATATCGCCTGCCCGACGGCTCGCTCGACACGTGCATCGCCATCCGAACGATCGTGCTCGCCGACGGCGTCGCGCACATGCAGGCGGGCGCCGGGGTCGTCGCCGACTCGAGCCCACACGCGGAACACGAGGAGTGCCTGCGCAAGCTCGCGGCGCTCGAGACCGCGCTGAACCTGGCGGAGGCGGCGCGATGAAGGTCCTGCTGGTCGACAACTACGACTCGTTCACGTACAACCTCGCGCACCTGCTCGAGGAGCTCGGCGGCGAGGTCGTCGTCCGGCGAAACGACGACATCGACGCGGCCGCTGCGGCCGAGCTCGCACCAACCCATCTCGTGGTCTCTCCCGGGCCCGGCCGTCCCGAAGACTCGGGGGCTACCCTCGACATCGTCCGCAGCCTCGCGCCGACAACGCCCACGCTCGGTGTCTGCCTCGGCCACCAGGCGATCGTGGAGGCATTCGGCGGTGAGATCGCCCAGGCGAAGCGGCTCCTCCACGGGAAGGCATCGGAGATCGAGCACGACGGCCGCGGCATCTTCGCCGGCCTGCCGCAGCGGTTCAGCGCCGGCCGCTACCACTCGCTGGCCGCGACGCGCATCCCCGACGAGCTCGAGGTGTCGGCGCGGTCGGACGACGGGGAGGTGATGGGCGTCAGGCATCGTACGCTCCCCGTCGACGGCGTGCAGTTCCACCCGGAGTCGGTGCTGACGCTGCCGCTCGGGCGCGACCTGCTGCGGAACTTCCTCGAAGGGCCGCGTTGATTCAGGACGCGATCGCCCAGCTGCTCGACGGCCGCGATCTCGACCCGGCCGAGGCGCGGGCTGCCATGAACGAGGTCATGTCCGGCGAGGCGACGCAGTCCCAGACGGCGGGCTTCCTCATCGCTCTCCGGGGCAAGGGTGAGAAGGCAGACGAGATCGCGGGCTGCGCGGAGGCCATGCGCGCGCATGTCGTTCCAGTGACGCCGGTACGGGAGGACCTCGTGGACACGGCCGGGACCGGCGGCGACGGCGCCCGTACGCTCAACATCTCCACGGCCGCGGCGCTCGTCGCTGCAGCCGCCGGCGCGGCGGTCGCGAAGCACGGCAACCGCGCCGTCTCGTCCGCCTCAGGGTCGGCCGACGTGCTCGAGGC
>JBOGZW010000014.1:0-20669 GCA_050697575.1 Gaiellaceae bacterium
GTCGACCGTGTCGCTCGCTGCGAGCCAGTCGTGCAGCGACACGAGGTCGCGCACCGAGTCGAGGCGCCTATGGCGGTCGTCGAGGTGCTCGTAACGCTTGCCGTACCCGGTGGAGCCGCGGACGTTCGGCACCGCGACCGCGAACCCGCGCGAGACCCAGTACGCGTTCACTGCACCCCAGATCGGCCGCGCCTGGGCCTCCGGCCCGCCGTGGATGTTCACGATCACGGGCGCCGGATCGGGACGGTCCGGCACGTAGAGGAAGACCGGGATCGACTCGTCGTCGAACGAGTCGAAGCGGTGCAGCTCCGGTTCCGGCACCGACGCGAGCAGTTCCTCGTCCGCGCTGCGCGTCAGGCGAGAGGTCTCGCCCGCCTCCGTGTCATAGAGCCACACGTCTCCGGGCTCGCGCGGCGAGGTGAAGTGGTAGGCGACGAAGCGCCCGTCGGGGGAGAAGACGAACGGCTGCGCGACACCGCGCCCCGGCAGCGGCACCCGCGCACGGAGCTCGAGCGTCTCCGGGTCGCGCAGCTCGACACGGCTGTAGCCGTCCTCGTTTGCCTCGACGAGCAGATGCCGGCCGGATCGGTCGCCGTATGCGCAGAGATCCCATTCGTCCTCGAGCACATAGTGGAATCGACCGGCCTCGAGCTCGTAGCATGCGATCGCGGTCGTGTCGCGGCCCGTGCTCGTGGCGAAGAGGAAGGAGCGCGAGTCCGGGCGCCAGACGGGCCGCTCGAACGCCGCATCGTCGTCGTGCGGCGAGATGTGGACCACCTCGCCGTCCTCGACGCCGGCCAGATAGAGGTCGCCGTCGCCACTTCGGTCGGTGAGCTTCGACACCGCGAGCCAGCGGCCGTCAGGCGAGAACCCGACCGTGTCGCACCAGCCGCCGAGGTCGGCGAGGAGGCGCGCCTCGCCGCGGAGGGGCTGTACGTAGACGTCGAAGTCGACGCCGTTCCGTCTATTCGACGCGAAGCCGACGAGGCGGCCGTCGAACGACGTGCACTCGGAGCGATGGATCGACTCCGGATCGACCGCGAACGGCTGCGGCTCTTCTCCGGGATCGAGGAGATGGAGTTGGCTCCGCTCGTTGCCTCCCTCGTCGATCGACAGCAGGATCCGGCCGCAGGCGCCGGGAACGTACTGCCCTGCCACCGGCTCGTCGAAGTCGGTCAGCTGGACGAGCTCGCCGCCGGCGCGCGGCACGCGGTACAGCTGCATCGTGCCCGCGCGGTTCGAGAGGAGCAGCACCGAATCGCCGTCGTCGGAGAATCCAACGGGAAGTGCGACGCGAAGTTCGAGCAGCTCACGCAGCGACAGCACCGCCGAAGCGTAGTTGGCACAACCCCGTCACGAACCCGTCCGATCCGGCGGCGTAGGCTTGTTCGCGTGGACGTGCTCGCCGGCCTCAACGCCGAGCAGCGACGGGCGGCGGAGGCGGTCCGTGGCCCCGTCTGCATCCTCGCCGGCGCCGGCTCCGGCAAGACGACCACGATCACGCACCGGATCGCGCACCAGGTCGGGACCGCAGCGTTCCGGCCCGGCGAGATCCTTGCGGTCACCTTTACCGACAAGGCCGCCGGAGAGCTCCGCGTGCGGCTGGAGCGGCTCGGAGCACCCGGCGTCAACGCCCGCACCTTTCACGCTGCCGCACTCGCGCAGCTGCACCGCTTCGCCCCGGAGCGCGTTGGCAAGATCGTCGCGTCGAAGGCGTTGCCGCTGCGCCACCTCGTGCGGCGGTCCTTACCCGGCGCCTACCGCTTTCGGCCGCTCGCCGACATCGCCACCGAGATCGAGTGGGCGAAGAACCGCCGCATCCCGCCGGAGCGCTACCGCGGGGAGCTCGGCGATCACGAGCCGCCGCTCCCTGCCGACCTCATGCACAGGATCTACGTCCGCTACGAAGAGGGCAAGCGCGCGAAGGGATTCGTCGACTTCGAGGATCTGCTCGAGCTGGCGATTCGCACCTACGAGGAGGACGATCAAGCGCTGGCGCTCTTTCGCGAGCGCTACCGGGCCTTCACGGTCGACGAGTACCAGGACGTCAACCTGCTCCAGCAGACCCTCCTCGACCTCTGGCTCGGCGCTCGCGACGATCTCTGCGTCGTCGGCGACGATTACCAGTCGATCTACGCATTCACCGGTGCATCGCCGGAGCATCTCCTCGGGATGCCGTCGCGGTTCCCGAACGCAACGGTCGTCCGGCTGGAGGCGAACTACCGCTCGACGCCCCAGGTGTTGGAGCTCGCAAACCGCCTTGTGCCCAGGCTCGGCGGCGCCGAGAAGACGCTGCGCGCGACGCGACCGGACGGGCCCGAGCCCGAGCTGGTGCAGGCGTTGGACGAGGGCGCCTTCGTCGTCGAGCGAATCCGTGAGCTCGACGTGCCGCACGAGGAAATCGCGGTCCTCTGCCGCACGAACGCACGCCTGACCGACTTCGAGGGGGCGCTGGCAGCTGCGCGCATCCCGCATCAGGGCTCGTCGTTCCTCGCCCGCGACGCTGCGCGGTTCGTGTTGCGGAAGCTCGGGTCCCCGACCGACGTCCGGCGCCTCGCGCTCGATTCGGGCTGGCAGGACGGCGAGCAGAACGGCCTGGGCGAGCGCGAGCTCGTGCGGCAGCGCGACCTCGGACGACTCGTCGCGCTCGCGGAGGAGCTCGCGGAGCTCGACGGGCCGGCCTTCGTCGCGGAGTTGGAACGGCGCTTCGGCGACAGCGGCGAGTCACGCCGCGGAGTCCATCTGCTGACGCTGCACGGCGCGAAGGGGCTCGAATTCGATGCCGTCTTCGTCGCGCACGTCGAGGGGCGGGAGCTACCCGCGCGGCAGGCGAAGACCGAGGCGGCGGTGACGGAGGAGCGGCGCCTCCTCTACGTCGGCCTCACCCGCGCGCGGCGGCACCTCTGGGTGACGTGGGCACAGCGCCCGTCGCCGTTCCTCGCGGAGCTCGGGGGCGCGAAGTTGGCGCCGGCGCGCGCGTCGGCAGAGCCCGGGCCTGGCGACGCCGTGTACGCGGCGCTCAAGCGCTGGCGCCTCGAGCGCGCGAACGCGGACGGGGTGCCGGCGTACTTGGTCTTCCACAACTCGACCCTCGCGGAGATGGCGGCCCGCCGACCGAGGACGCTGAATGAGCTCGCATCCGTCCCGGGCGTCGGCCCGAGGAAGCTAGAGCGCTACGGCGCGGATGTCCTGGCGGCGCTCAGCGCGCCGTAGCCGCCCACACGCACGCTTCTACAATCGGCCGGTGGACTTCGATCTCGTGTTCCTCGGCACGTCGGGGTCGATGCCGACGCCTCGCCGGGCGCCCACGGCGCTCCTCGTTCGCAGGGGCGGCGAACGCCTGCTCTTCGACTGCGCGGAGGGCACTCAGCGACAGCTGCTGAAGTCGTCGGTGGGCCTCATCGAGCTCCGCGAGATCTTCATCACGCACTACCACGCTGATCACTACCTCGGGCTCCCGGGCATGCTGAAGACGTTTGCGCTCCGTGGACGTGACCTCCCGATGACCGTCTACGGTCCGGCGGGGCTGCGCGACCTCTTCGGTTCGCTCCGGCGGATCTTCGGGCGGCTCACGTACGAGTGCGAGCTCGTCGAGCTCCGGCCGGGCGACGTCCTTGCACGTGCCGGCTACGAGCTCCGGGCGTTCGCAGTCGACCATGGCGTGTCGGCGGTCGGCTACGCATTCGTCGAAGACGCTCGGCCCGGAAGGTTCGACGTCGACGTGGCGGACGCGCTCGGTGTGCCGCCGGGGCCCGAGCGGGGCGCGCTGCAGGCCGGCGAGGACGTGCACCTGCCCGGTGGACGTGTCGTGGCGCCGGAGGAGGTGCTCGGGCCCCCACGACCCGGCAGGAAGCTCGTCCTTGCCGGGGATACGGGGCCGTTTCACGGCGTCGTCGAGGCGGCCGGGGCAGCCGACCTCCTCGTCCACGAGGCGACGTTCCTCGAGGACGAGCTCGAGCGCGCCCGCGAGACATCGCACTCGACCGCTGCGGATGCGGCGGGCGTTGCTCGTGACGCCGGCGTCGAGCTGCTGGCGCTCACGCACCTGTCCAACCGCTACTCCGGCCGCGATGCGGCCGAGGAAGCTAGAGCGATTTTCCCCGAGACGGTCGTGCCGCGGGACTTCGATATCATCGAGCTTCCCTTCAGGGAGCGAGGAACTCCGGAGCTCGTAAAGGGTGGAGCGCTCCACCGCCGTGACGCTCCGGCCGAGGCAGTCCACGTCGGAGAGGAGTCGGGATCGTGAGCGACATGGTGCAGGTCGCGCTCGCAGAGGACATCGCCGACGCGGAGGAGATCCAGGCGATCCTCGAAGCGGCAGGCATCGAATCCGTTCTCGAGACAGCGGTCGAGCACCACCCGAGCGCCACGGAGGACGCACCGCAGAAGGTGCTCGTCAGCGAGTCGTCGCTCGAGGCGGCGCAGCACGCTATAGAGGCGATGACAGACGAGGGCGAGCTCATCTCTGACGTCTGACGTATCGCGCACGCCCGACTTCGGCCGGCTGGCCGCCGACTACGACCGCATCAGGCCGGTCGACGACAACTGGCGTGAGGTCTTCGAGATCGTCGTGCGGGAGGGCGACCTCCGCGGCCGGCGGGTGCTCGACTGTGGCTGCGGCACGGGGCGCCTGAGCCACGCGCTCGCCGAGTCCGAGTCCTCGAGGGTCTGGGGCGTGGATCCCGAGCCGGAGATGCTGCGCGTCGCCGCCGGCAACGTCCAGGCCTCCGTAGGGCTGAGGGCGGGTCGCGCGGAGGACCTGCCCTTTCGGGACGGTTGGTTCGAGCGCGCAGTCATGTGGCTCGTCTGCCATCTCGTCGACCGGCCGCTTGCCTTTCGCGAGCTTCACCGCGTCCTCGGCGATGACGGCCGAGTCGCCGTGGTCACCTTCGATCCGTCGCACTTCGGCGAGTTCTGGCTGAACCGGTACTTCCCGTCGCTCGAGGCGATCGACCGCGCCCGCTTCCCTAACGCCGACGAGCTGCGAGATCAGCTCATCGACGCAGGCTTTGGCGGCGTCCGTCTGGTTCGGCACTCGCATCGGGCGTCGATCGCACGCGAGCAGGCGGTCGAGCGGATCGAGCGCCGCCACATCTCGACGTTCGACCTGCTCGACGCCGACGAAGTGCTTCGGGGCACCGAGCGCGCGAAGAAGGAGCTCCCCGCTACAGTCGAATATCGAATTGAATGGCTGATCGCGGTCGCCGACTGCTGACGGTGTTGCTGGTCGGCCTCGCCGTGTGCACGGCGCCCGCGGCCGCTGGGTATCCCTCCGTCGACGTGCGAGCGAACGTCACGTTCGAGAGGCGCGGCCCAGAGTTCACGAAGGTCCGCGTCATAATCGTGCGTAAGTCGAGGACGTGGCGATCAGGACCACTCGGCCAGGCGTACTTCCACCGGCCAAAGCTCCACGTTCGGGATCTCGATGCGGACGGCGAGGTCGAGGTCTGGGTCGACACGTACACGGGCGGCGCGCATTGTTGCGACGAGTCGCGGTTCTTCCGGTGGCTGCCCGCGCGGAACGCCTACCGGATGACGTTCCACAGCTGGGGCAACGCTCCGTATCGTGCGAAGAACCTGGACGGCCGTGCTCGTGTCGAGCTCCTCTCGGGCGACGACCGTTTCGCATACGTATTCACGTCCTTCGCCGGGTCCCCGTTCCCGATCCGGATCTGGCAGTTCGACAGCGGGCGGCTCCGTGACGTGACGCGGCTGTTCCCCGGCCAGGTGGAGCTCGATGCGAAGGGGCTCTGGCGGACGTACCTCGAGCACACGCGGAACGACGACGTGCGCGGTGTCCTCGCCGCCTGGCAGGCAGACCAGTACCTCCTGGGGCGCGAAGACGAGGGCTGGCAAGAGCTCGAGCGCGCCCTCAAGCGCGGCGATCTCAAGGGGCCGAACGGCTTCTGGCCGACGGGGCGGCGCTATCTCCGGGAGCTTCGCGCGTTCCTCGTCAAGATGGGCTACGCGTAGGAGGGTCTGGCGGAACGGTGCTCGTCGCCGGGCCTCCAGCGTGATTCCGGCGCCACGTGTTGTACAGGAGCAGAGGGAAGACGCCGATCGCGACGCCCGCGGCGTAGGCCAGGCCGCGGCGCATCCGGTCGCCGGCAGCGATGGCGTACAGCCCGAGCCCGAGGGCGGCGAGCGCCAGCGGGTATTCGACCGTCACCGCCGCACCTGCGAGGATGCCGGCGGCGAGCCCGGCCCACGACCCACGGCGTAACCACAGGATCGCGAACGCGGCGAACGCGAGCGCCGCGGCCGGTACGTGGTCGAAGAGCACCGTCGAGAACGGCAGGAACAGTGTGGCGAGACCGAGCGTGACTGCCGCAGCGACGCCGTATCCCCTTGCGACCTCGTCTCCGAGCCGAGCGACGAGCACGAGCGTGAGCGCCGCGGCAAGCGCGCAGACGATCACGGCCAGCGCCCAGAGGTCGGCATCTTCGCGTGGGATCCCGGTTGTGCGTGCGATCTCGTCGAGCGCCCCCCTTCGATCGAGGACGTAGTACGGCCCGACGGCGAGAAGTGCGATGCCCGGCGCCTTCGCCGAGTAGTAGTGGCCGTCCGAAAACGCGAGGTCGCCTGTTCCCGCGCGATAGCGGTCAATGACGGGAGTCCCGTCGGCGAGCGCCTTCACGAGCGCGAGGTGCGCCTTCTGGTTCCAGCCGGGACCCTGCACGAGACTCGCCATCGCCAGCACGACAGCTACGAGCGCGACCGCACCGGCGCGTTGGACGCGCGTGACTGTACCGCCGTCATCCGCGTGCGCTACGCTGCACCGCGGCACGTACCCCTTTAACCCGGTCCCGTGAGGCCGGAAAGGAGTCGAATGACGAAGCCTGCGCAAGCGCCTGCGTCGGAGCGGGTTCTGCTCGATGCGGAAGCGCTCGAACGCACCCTCCATCGCATCGCCCACGAGATCATCGAGGGCAATCCCGACCTCGAGCAGGTCGCTCTCGTCGGCATCCACACGCGCGGCGTCGCCGTCGCCCAGCGGCTGCGGGCGCTGGTCGAGCAGTTCGCTGGCATCGAGGTCGCGCTCGGGACGCTCGACATCACTTTCTATCGCGACGACGTCCACGTGCGCGGCCGCGAGGCTCCGCTCCACCCGCAACCAGTGGTGCGCGCGACTCGCCTCGACTTCCCGCTCGAGGGGAAGACTTGCATCCTCGTCGACGACGTCCTCTACACCGGGCGCACGATCCGCGCAGCGGTCGAGGCGCTGTTCGACTACGGGCGGCCCGCCGCTGTCCGGCTCGCCGTCCTCTGCGACCGAGGGCACCGCGAGCTGCCCATCCGTCCCGACTACGTCGGCAAGAACCTGCCCACCTCACGCGGCGAGCGCGTGCAGGTGCAGCTCGTCGAGGTGGACGAGGTCGACCAGGTCGTGCTCGTCCCAGCCCCAGAGGAGGAATCGCACTGATGCCAGACATCATCGTCGTGCGCGACGACCTGCCGCCGAAGCAGGCCGAGCGCCGGCACCTCATCTCCATCGCAGACCTCACGCGCGACGACGTCGAGCGGCTGCTCGCGACGGCGCGCAACTTCGAGAACGCCGCCGATCGCGAGGTGAAGAAGCTGCCGACGCTCCGCGGCCGCACGGTCGTCAGCGTCTTCTACGAGTCGTCGACGCGCACGTCATCGAGCTTCGAGCTCGCGGCGAAGCGACTATCCGCGGACGTCATGTCGATCAAGGCCTCCGGCTCGGCCGTGGACAAGGGCGAGTCGCTGAAGGACACGGCGCTGACGCTCGACGCGTACGGCCCGGACGTCATCGTCATCCGGCACCCGCACATCGGCGCCCCGCAGCTCGTGGCGCGGGTCACCGGCGCGCACATCGTGAACGCCGGCGACGGCAAGCACCAGCATCCGACGCAGGCGCTGCTCGACCTCTACACGATCCAGCAGGAGCTGGGCCGCATCGAGGGGCTGCACGTGGCGATCGTCGGCGACGTGCTGCACTCCCGTGTCGCGCGGTCGAACATCCAGGCGCTAGTGCTCTGCGGTGCCTCGGTGACGCTCGTCGGGCCGCCCACGCTCATGCCGCGCGGCATCGAGGCGATGGGCTGCAGCGTCTCCACGGACATCGAGGCGATCAAGGAGGCGGACGTCGTCTACGTCCTCCGCATGCAGCAAGAGCGGATGCTCGAAGGCGCGAACTACGTGCCGAGCCTTCGCGAGTACACGGCTCGCTGGGGCGTGACGCCCGAGCGGGTGCGTCCGGGACAGAAGATCATGCACCCAGGGCCGATGAACCGCGGCGTCGAGATCGACCCTCGCGTGGCCGACGCGGCGGACGCGCTAATCGAGACCCAGGTGCGCGCCGGGCTCGTCACCCGCATGGCAGTGCTCTACGACCTGCTCACACACGGGCCGGTCGCCGTCGAAGCCGCGCTCGAGATGGAGGTGGCGTGATGCTCTACGTCAAGAACGCTCCCAAGCACGATCTCGTGATCCGCGGCGCGCGCGTGGTCGATCCCGCCCGCGGGGTGGACGCCGTCCTCGACGTGCGCGTGGACGGAGGCGTCATCGTGCAACTCGGAGCCGACGTCGAGGCGAACGGCCATCGTTTCGTCGACGGAGCGGGCCTCGTGCTCGCGCCCGCCTTTGTCGACCCCCACGTGCACCTCCGCACGCCCGGCCGTGAGGACGAGGAGTCGATCGCGTCCGGCACGCAGGCGGCCGCTGCCGGCGGCTTCTGCGCAGTCCTCGCCATGCCCAACACCGAGCCGGTCGTCGACTCGGCCGCCGTGCTCGGAGCGCTCGTGAAACGTGCCCAGGCCGAAGCCGAAGTACCTGTGGGGTTCCTGGCAGCCATCTCCAAGGGCTCGGAGGGCGGCGAGCTGACCGAGATGGGCGAGCTCGCGGACTCGGGCGCGGCCGGCTTCACCGACGATGGTCGTCCGGTCGTGTCGTCCTCGCTCATGCGGCGCGCGCTCCAGTACGGCGCGGTCGCCGGCAGGACGATCGCGGTGCACTGCGAGGAGCCGACGCTCTCGCGCTCGGGCCAGATGCACGAGGGCGGGGTGTCGGCCGAGCTCGGGTTCGCCGGCTATCCCTCGGTGGCCGAGAGCGTCATGGTCGGACGAGATGTGGCGCTCGCCGCCTACGAAGGTCGTCCCGTGCACGTGCTCCACGTCTCGGCCCGCGAGTCGGTCGAGGCCGTCCGCCGCGCGCAGGCCGACGGAGTCGCTGCGACGGCCGAGGTCACGCCGCACCACCTCGTGCTCACGGACGAGGCGCTGCGCTCGCTCGACCCGAACATGAAGATGAACCCGCCACTGCGCTCGGCCGACGACCGTCAGGCGCTCATCGATGCCCTGAAGGACGGGACGATCTGCGCCGTCGCGACCGACCACGCTCCGCACGCGCGTCACGAGAAGGACGTGCCGTTCGAGGAGGCGCCGTTCGGCGTCACTGGCCTCGAGACCGCGTTCTCCGCGCTCTACACGCACCTCGTCGAGCCGGGCATCCTCCCACTGGCGACGCTGCTCGAGCGCATGTCGGCCGGGCCGGCCCGCGCCTACGGCCTGGAGGCTCCGCGCATCGAGCCGGGTGCGGAGGCAAACCTTGTGTTACTCAACACCAACGCGTCTTGGCGCGTGACGGAGGACGGCTTCCGCTCGCGCTCCGCGAACTCGTGGCTGCTCGGCCAGGAGCTCGAGGGCGCCGTGCACATGACTGTCGCTGCCGGCCGAATCGTCTCCGAGAAGTGACCGGGCTGCTGCTCGAGGACGGAGAGCTTTTCCCCGGAGAGCCCGTGGGCGCGTCCGGCACTGCGCTGGGCGAGGCGGTCTTCGCGACCGCGATGACCGGCTACCAGGAGCTCGTCACCGACCCTAGTTACGCGGGCCAGATCCTCTGCTTCACGGCGCCCATGGTGGGCAACTACGGCGTCGCGCCCGAGCGGTCGGAATCGGGAGACGCGCAGGTGTCGGCGGTCGTCATGCGAGAGGCGCGCGGCCCAGCGTGGACGGATTGGCTGGCCGAGCACGGCATCGTCGGCCTGACGGGCGTGGACACACGGGCGCTCGTGCTGCATCTTCGCGAGCAGGGCGCCATGCGCGCCGGCATCAACGCCACGCTCGACGAGATTCGCACCTTGCCCGAGATGGCGGGACGTGCGCTGGCGGGCGAGGTGTCCACGACCGAGCCGTACGTGGCACACGAGGAGGGGGACGTTCGCGTCGCGGTCGTCGACTACGGCTGCAAGCGCTCGATCCTCAGGCGCCTGGCGGCAGCCGGCGCAGCGGTCACGGTGTACCCGCACGATGTGGATGCGGATGAGGTGGCGTCCTACGACGGCGTCCTACTCTCTAACGGCCCCGGCGACCCGGAGCCGCTGCGGGACGAGATCGCGACCGTGTCCGAGTTCCTCGGCCGTGTCCGGCTGCTCGGCATCTGCCTCGGCCATCAGCTACTCGCGCTCGCGACGGGTCACGAGACGTACAAGCTGCCCTTCGGCCACCGCGGCGCGAACCATCCGGTGCTCGTCCGGCGTACGGGCCGCGTCCTCGTGACGAGCCAGAACCACGGGTTTGCGGTGCGCGAGGCCGACGAGCGCACGGCGACCCACGTCTCGCTCTACGACGGGACGGTGGAAGGGCTCGACTACCCCGAGCTGCGCGCCCATTCGCTCCAGTTCCACCCGGAGGCGGGGCCGGGGCCTCACGACGCCAGCCTGCTGATCGGGGCCTGGGTCGAGGAGCTTCGCCGTGCCGCGTAGGAACGACCTGCACTCGATCTGCATCATCGGGTCGGGGCCCATCGTCATCGGCCAGGCGTGCGAGTTCGACTACGCCGGCTGCCAGGCGCTGAAGGTGTTGCGCGAGGACGGCTTCCGCACGATCGTCGTCAACTCGAACCCGGCGACGATCATGACCGACCCGGGCTTCGCCGACCGCACGTACATCGAGCCGCTCGACTTCGAGGGCGTCGTCGACGTCATCGGCCGGGAGCGGCCGGACGCCCTGCTGTCGACGATGGGCGGCCAGACTGCGCTCAACCTCGCCCGTGAGCTGGCCGAGGACGGGATTCTCGAGGCGCTCGGCGTCGAGCTCATCGGCGCCGGTCTCGACGCCATTCGGCGCGCGGAGGACCGCGAGCTGTTCCGCGACGCCGTGCGCTCGGTGGGACTGCGCGTGCCCGAGTCGCGCATCGTCACGTCACTCGACAAGCTGGAGGGCGCCGCCGTTCCTGCCGTCGTCAGACCCGCGTTCACGCTCGGCGGCCACGGCGGCGGCTTCGCATCGACCGCGGACGAGCTGCGAGGTCAGGTCGAGATCGGGCTCCGCGAGTCACCGATCGGGCAGGTGCTCGTCGAGGAGTCGGTGCGCGGCTGGGACGAGTTCGAGCTCGAGGTGATGCGCGACACGCTGGACAACGTCGTCGTCGTGTGCTCGATCGAGAACCTCGACCCCATGGGCGTCCACACCGGCGACTCGGTGACGGTCGCGCCGCAGATGACGCTGTCCGACGAGGCCTACCAGGAGCTACGCGACGCCGCCGCTGCGGTCGTACGCGCCGTGGGCGTCGAGTGCGGCGGCTCCAACATCCAGTTCGCGCGCGACCGCGAGACCGGCGACATCCGCGTCATCGAGATGAACCCGCGTGTCTCGCGCTCCTCGGCGCTCGCGTCGAAGGCGACGGGCTATCCGATCGCGAAGGTCGCGGCGAAGCTCGCGGTCGGCTATACGCTCGACGAGATCCCGAACGACCTCACGCGCACGACGCCGGCGAGCTTCGAGCCGACGCTCGACTACGTGGTCGTGAAGTTCCCGCGCTTCGCCTTCGAGAAGTTCCCGGGAGCCGACACGACGCTCGGCACGCAGATGAAGTCGGTGGGGGAGGCGATGGGCATCGGCCGGACGTTCGGGGAGGCGTTCTCGAAGGCGATGTCGAGCCGGGAGCTCGACCGCGGCGCAGTCACTCCTTGGCGCGACCTCGACGACCTGCCGGACGGCCTCCACCCCTGGTTCCAGGCAGAGCTCGAGTCGCTGCGGCTGCGGGATGGGGAGCGTGTGTACCGGCGCGTCGACTCGGTGGCCGGCGAGGTCGAGGCGGCTTCGAACTATTACTACTCGACGGTCGGGGAGCGGGACGAGGCGCTGCCCGCCAAGAGCAAGCCGCGCGTGGTCGTGCTCGGCTCCGGGCCGAATCGCATCGGCCAGGGCATCGAGTTCGACTACTGCTGCGTCCACGCCGCGAAGGCCTTCCGCACCCTCGGGCACGAGGCGGTGATGGTCAACTGCAACCCCGAGACCGTCTCGACGGACTACGACAACTCGGATCGTCTCTACTTCGAGCCGCTCACCGAGGAGCACGTGCTCGCCGTTTGCGAGCGCGAGGAGCCGGACGGCGTCGTCATCCAGTTCGGGGGTCAGACCCCGCTGAAGCTCGCGCATGCTCTCGACGACGCCGGGTTCCGGATCCTCGGCACGCCGCTCGTCGCAATCGATCTCGCGGAAGACCGCGAGCACTTCGCGGGCCTGCTGGCCGAGCAGGGCATCCGCTGTCCGGAGTGGGGGATCGCCGACGACGCGGCCGAAGCCGTGGCGATCGGGGAGCGCATTGGTTACCCGGTGCTCGTGCGCCCCTCGTACGTGCTCGGCGGCCGCGCGATGCGGGTCTGCTATCGCGCCGAGCAGGTCGTCGAGGCGTTTGCGGCTGGGCCGCGCGGCGCGACGCTCGTCGACCGCTTCCTCGAAGGCGCCCTCGAGATCGATGTCGACGCACTGTGCGACGGGCGCGACACGTATGTGGCTGCGGTCATGGAGCACGTCGAGGAGGCGGGCGTCCACTCAGGCGACTCGTCCTGCGCGTTGCCCGCGCCGTCTCTCGACGCAGGGACGAGGGTCGTGATCGAGGAGCTCGTATCGCGGCTCGCGCCCGCGCTCGGAGTCGTGGGGCTCGTCAACGTCCAGCTGGCCATCGTCGACGGCGAGATCTCCGTGCTGGAGGCGAACCCGCGCGCGTCGCGCACGGTGCCCTTCGCAAGCAAAGCGACGGGCGTGAACCTCGTGGAGGCTGCCTGCCGGCTCATGGCCGGTGCGTCCCTGTCCGACCTGGCCCTGTCCGGGGGACAGTCCCTGAAACATGTGTGTGTCAAGGCTGCCGTGTTTCCGTTCGCGCGCTTCCCGGGATCCGACCCGGTGCTCGGCCCGGAGATGCGCTCCACGGGCGAAGTGATGGCGACCGCCGAGGACTTCGCTACTGCGTTCGCCAAGGCCGAGCGCGCTGCGGGAAGGCCGCTGCCCGATTCGGGCACGGTCTTCATCTCCGTCCGCGACGCCGACAAGCGGGCGATCGTTCCCGTCGTCGCCGGGCTGGCGGAGCTCGGCTTCGAGGTCGTCGCCACCGCGGGGACGGCACGCGCGCTCGCGGACGCAGGCATCGACGTCGGCATGACGGCGAAGGTCTCCGAGACGGATTGGGACGGGGCGACGGTGGTCGATCTCGTGCGCCGCGGCCGCTGCGACCTCGTCGTGAACACCCCGAACGCGTCCGGCGCGGCTCGCTCGGACGGCTATCTCATCCGCGAGGCGGCCCTCGCCGCCCGCATTCCGTGCGTGACGACGGTCGCCGGCGCAGCCGCCTGTGTCCAAGCGATTGCCCATGCGCGGGCGGACATCGCCCGCAGCCTCCAGGAGCGATTAGGTGGCGGAACCCATGGTTCCCCCACTGACCCCCTCCTTCACGCACCGGTCTTACCATCGCCCGTGCCGGCTCCCGCCGGGCAAAGCCCGGCTTCGCCCAGGAGCACAGGCTCACTCCCGATCGATAGGGCCCTTTGATGCGGCGCGAGCTTCTTGAGGTCACCGGCACCGAGACTGTCGGGCCGTACACGCTCCTGCGCATCGAGCGCGGCGACGTCGATCCGGGACGGCCGGGGCAGTTCTTCATGCTCGAGGCGCCGGGACGGCTCCTGCCGCGCCCCATGAGCCTCTGCCTTGCGCCCCCGGGAGAGCTCGCGTTCCTCATCGAGGCCCTCGGCCGCGGAACACAGGCTCTCTGCGCCCTCCGGCCGGGAGAGGTAATTCACGTGCTCGGCCCGCTCGGCAACGGCTTCGACATCGACGTTCCGCGGCCGCTCCTCGTAGGTGGAGGCGTCGGCATCGCTCCCCTCCCGTACCTGTCCGAGGCGCTCGGTGAGCCTCCCGCCGTGCTCGGCTTCCGGAGCAAGCAGCACGCCGAAGCTGCGGCGCTGCTTCCGGGGGCGGAGGTCGTGATCGACCCGGTGCTCGCGACCGAGGTGATCCCGCCGGGCCACGACATCCTCGCCTGCGGCCCGGAGCCGATGCTCAGCGCGATCGAGCGGATGGCGCCGGACGCGCAGCTCGCCTGGGAAGCGCCGATGGCGTGCGGCTTCGGCGCGTGCTACGGGTGCGCGGTCGAGGTGGACGGCGAGCTGAAGCGGCTCTGCGTGGAGGGACCCGTGCTGCGCAGTCGAACAACGACGGCCGCCTGACAACTGTCCACGACATCTGGCACAATCTGCGTTCCACGTCACTCGACGTGGACAGAGGCTAAGGCCATTTCTGGGGGGAGAAAATGAAGGTTGCTGCCGAAGAACGCTCGGTGAGCCCGACGAGGCGAGCGATGCTGACGCTGGCCGTGCTCGGCGCCGTCGTTGTGGCAGGCGTCGGCGCGTCACTGCCGGCGACAGCAGCCGTTGGCCATCAGACGTACATCGTCGTCCTCGAGGACTCCGTCGCTGTCACGAACTCGATCGCCGACGGCGTCACGTATGCCGTTGCAGCCGGCAACTCGAATAAGAACGCGTGCAACTACTCGCCGTCAAGCACGCCGAACGCGGTCACGATCGGCGCGACAGCCTCGAATGACGCTCGCGCTTCCTTTTCGAACTACGGCACATGTCTCGACCTCTTCGCACCAGGCGTGGACATCACGTCGACGGTCAATACTTGCGACACGTGCTCCGAGGGAGGGTGGAACGGCACGTCGATGGCGTCGCCGCACGCGGCAGGCGCGGCCGCGCTCCTGCTAGAGGCTAATCCGACGTGGACGCCGTCGCAGGTCAGCAACGCGATGGTGACCAACGCCACGACCGGCGTCGTCGGCAATCCCGGCATGGGCTCGCCGAACCGGCTGCTCTTTGTCGACGGCGGCGGCTCACCACCACCACCACCGCCACCACCACCGCCACCGCCGAGCGGAGCGCCGACCGTCACGAGTTTCTCGCCGACGAGCGGCACCGTCGGGTCCTGGGTGAGGATCACCGGTACGAACTTCAACGGCGTCACGGCGGTGAAGTTCAACGCCGCGCCGGCGTCGCAGTGGAAGCAGCTTTCCTCGACGTCCATCAGGGCGAGAGTGCCGTCAGGCGCAACGACCGGCCCGATCTCCGTCGCGAACGGCGCGGGTACAGGCACGAGCTCCGGCGCCTTCACGGTTACGTAGGAATCGATCAAGGCGCCAACGCCGGAGGCTAGAGTGGCACGCAAAGTGCTGCTCAATGCCTCCGGCTGCCTCGATGCGCTGACCGCGCCGGAAACGGCCCGGCAGCTCGACGCGTTCGTGACGAAGACCGTCACGCCCGAGCCCCGCGAGGGGAACGCTCCGGTGCGCATCGCCGAGACCGATGCGGGCATGCTCAACTCGATCGGCCTCGCAAACCCGGGCCGGGAGGCGTTTCTCGCCGAGACGCTGCCGAGGCTCGCCGAGCTCGGGCTCCCGATCTGGGTCTCGGTCGGCGGCTTCGCCGCGGAGGAGTACGCGGTCACGTGCCGCGTGCTCGACGGGCGGGAGGACGTCGCATGCATCGAGCTCAACCTCTCGTGCCCGAACGTCGACGAGGCGCCGGAGTCGGCCGCCGAGATCGTCGCCTCCTGCCGGCGCGAGACCGACTTCCCGCTCTACGCGAAGCTCTCTCCAGCCGTGCCCGACGTCGGCGTGCTCGCTAGCGCGGTCGAGGACGCGGGGGCGGACGGCCTCTCTCTCGTGAACACCATCCGCGGACTGGCGCTCGACGAGGGGCTGCGTCCGGTGCTCGGCTCGGCGACGGGCGGGTACTCGGGGCCTGCGCTCAAGCCGATCGCACTCGCGGCCGTGCACGCGGCATTCCGTGCCACAGAGCTGCCCATCGTCGGCATGGGCGGCGTCTCGACGGGCCGCGATGCGCTAGAGCTCATCGGCGCTGGAGCGTCCGCCGTCGCGCTGGGGACGGTGCTCTTCTCCGACCCAGATGCCCCGCAACGCGTTCGCGAAGAGCTCGATGCGGAGCTCGCGCTCCTCGGGTATGCATCACCGGAGGAGGCGCGCGGGGTCGCTCATCCCGCCGCGGCGACACCCAACGTCTGACTCGCACACCTCGAGTTTGGGAATTTCCCCGCGCGGCAAAACCGATGTTAGTATCGCCACCTCCGGATGGTTGCATCGAAAGTCGCCTCCCAAGCCCCGCGCCGCTCCCTCGACCAGCGCATGGATGCACTCCGGAGGGCGAATGACATCCGAGTGCAACGCGCGAAGCTCAAGAAGGATCTCAAGCTCGGACGCGTCCGCTTCGAGATGATCCTTCGCGACCCACCTGACTACGTCTCCACCGCCAAGGTTCTCGACATGCTCATGGCCGTCCCGAAGTTCGGGCAGGTGAAAGCGAAGCGCTACCTCAACCAGTGCAGGATCGCCGAGTCGAAGACGATCGGCGGTCTGTCGGATCGGCAGCGGTCGGAGCTTGTCGGCCTCTTCGACCAGTAGCTCGCAGGTCATGGTCGCCCGGGGTCGGCAACTCCCGGTGATCGTCATCACAGGTCCGTCCGGGGCCGGCAAGGGAACACTCATCCGCGCTCTCCTCGAGCGCATCTCCGACCTCGAGCTCGCCGTGTCGGCGACCACACGGCTTCAGCGGAGCGGGGAGGAGGACGGGCGGGAGTACTACTTCCTGTCAGACGGGGAGTTCGCGCACCGCGTCGCGCGCGGGGACTTCCTCGAGCATGTGACGTACGTCTCGGGGCAGCGGTACGGCACGCTCCGCTCCGAGGTGGACCGCATCGCCGCGAAGGGGCGGATTGCGGTGCTCGAGCTGGAGACAGAAGGCGCGCTCAACGTCGCGGAGGAGATCCCGACAGCGGTGACGATCTTCGTGACGGCTCCCGTCCAAGAGCTCGAGCGGCGACTGCGCGAGCGGGCGACCGAGAGCGCGGGCGAGATCGGCGAGCGGCTCGACCTCGCGGAGAGCCAGCTCACGCAGGCAGGCTCCTTCGGCCACGTTGTCGCGAACGACGAGCTCGAACGCGCAGTCGACGAGCTCGAGCGCATCGTCCGCGGCGAGCTGGCCGCAGCCGGTACCATGCCCGGCTCATGATTTCCCCACGCATAGACGCCCTGCTCGAAAACGTCGACTCCCGCTACGCGCTGGTGATCGTCGCCGCCAAGCGGGCCCGCCAGATCAACAACTACCACCACCAGCTCGGCGAAGGAACCTTCGACGAGTTGCCGCCCCTCGTCGAGTCTCGCTCGAAGAACTACCTCACGATGGCTTTCGAGGAGATCGCCGAGGGCAAGATCGCGTACGAGTACCCGAAGGGCGCCTAGCCTCTAGGTACTCCGGCGCGGCACAATAAGGCCGTGCCTCGTGTGATCCTCGGTGTGTCCGGTGGTATCGCCGCCTACAAGGCGTGCGAGCTCTGCCGTCTCCTGGTCCGGGACGGGCACGACGTCACGCCGCTCCTGACCCCGGAGGCGGAGACATTCGTCTCGGCGAAGACGTTCGAGGCGCTTGCGCACAAGGAGATGCCCCGCGACCTCTATCCGCACCTCGTCGAGGCGGACCTGCTGGTGATCGCCCCGCTGACGGCGAACACGCTGGCGAAGGTCGCGAACGGCCTCGCCGACAGCGTGCTCACGCAGGCGGTGCTCGCCTTCCGCGGCCCGGTGCTCGCCGCGGCGGCGATGAACGTCCGCATGTGGGAGCACCCGGCCACACAGGAGAACGCCAGCCGGCTGCGCGAGCGCGGTGTGGAGCTGATCGGCCCGGAGGAGGGCGAGCTCGCCGAAGGTGAGACCGGTCTCGGGCGCATGACGGAGCCGGAGGAGATTCACGCGCGGTGCCGCGTGCTCCTCGGACAGGAGGGGGCACTCTCCGGGAAGCGTGTTCTCGTAAGCGCGGGCGGCACCCGCGAGCCGCTGGACGCCGTGCGGTACCTCGGCAACCGCTCGTCCGGCCGCATGGGCGTCGCCCTCGCGGAGGAGGCACGCCGGCGCGGCGCCGACGTGACGCTGCTCGCCGCGAACCTCGCCGTGAAGCCACCGGCCGGCGTCGCGGTCGTGGAGACGCCGACTGCCGCCGAGCTAGCCGAGCAGGCGTTCGCGCGCCCAGACGCTGCCGTCGTCCTCATGGCGGCGGCTGTGGCCGACTACCGGCCAGCCGACGCCCGGGCCGACAAGCCGTCGAAGAACGCGGAGGGATGGACGCTCGAGCTCGAGCCGACGCAGGATGTGCTTGCCGAGCTCGGCCGCCGGCGGTCGAACGGACAGCTGCTCGTCGGGTTCGCGGCCGACTACGGCGACGCAGGGCTGGAGCGGGCCCGCGCCAAGCTCGTCGCGAAGGCTGTCGACCTCGTCGTCTTCAACGACGTCTCGCGCGCCGACATCGGCTTCGACGCGCCCGAGAACGAGGTCGTGATCTTGGCCAATGGCAGTGAGCGCGTCGTCGAGAAGGCACCGAAATCCCAGGTCGCCGCCGCCGTGCTCGACGAGGTCGAGCGGCTCCTCGCGTGAGCACGGCGTACGAGGACTACCAGGAGGGCTGGAAGCGCCTCCGCAGTGGCCGGACCGCACAGGCAACCGTCCCGCTCGAGAAGGCTCGGCGCGCCGAGCCGCGGAAGGCCTCGGTCCGGGAGGCGCTCGGCATCGCCTACTTTCGCCTTCGCCGCTGGGAGGACGCGGAGGCCGAGTTCCGCGCCGTCCTCGAGATCTCGCCGGTGAACGACTACGCGCACTACGCTCTCGGCCGTTGCCTCGACAAGCTCGGCCGTGACACGGAGGCGCAGGGCCATTACAAGCTCGCCCGGTCGCTGAGGCCTGGGACGCGCCGGTACGAAGTTCACATCCGCGACGAGTGAGAGCAGTCGTCCAGCGCGTGACGCGCGCGAGCGCAACGCCAGGCGGCGAGATAGGACAAGGCCTTTGCGTCCTGCTGGGCGTCGCGCGGGATGACGACGAGGCAGCTGCCCG
This sequence comes from Gaiellaceae bacterium, assembly GCA_050697575.1. GTDB lineage: Bacteria > Actinomycetota > Thermoleophilia > Gaiellales > Gaiellaceae > PALSA-612. The sequence continues at coordinate 19,195 of JBOGZW010000014.1, forward strand.
CGCGCTCGCGGGGAAGATCGCGAGGCTTCGAATCTTCGAGAACGAAGAGGGCAACTTCGACAGCTCGCTGCTCGACGTGGGCGGCGCCGCTCTGGTCGTGAGCCAATTCACGCTGATCGCCGACACGCGGAAAGGCAACCGCCCGAGCTTCACCGATGCGGCGCCGGCAGAGCTGGCCGAGCCGCTCTACGACGCGTTCTGCGACGGGCTGGCCGGCCTCGGCGTCCCGGTCGAGCGTGGCGTCTTCGGAGCGCGTATGGCCGTCGAGCTCGTGAACGACGGCCCCGTCACGATCGTGCTCGGCTAGACGCCGGCCAGCCGACGTTCGTAGTGTCGGCGCCGAAGTGCCCGAGGGATCGGGCGATGAGCCCGTTCTCGCTCAGCGTCCACTCCTCGCAGCCGCTGAACCGCACCGGATGAACCCGTCGCCACATCGGTGATCGCCCCACGCACGTGGGATCACCGCTGTTCCAGGCATCCGTGTAGCGGCGCCGAAATCCTCGATCTCCGTCGGGCTACACTGGCCTCTGGTGGGCGCCAGCGCGTTCCTGCTCGCTCTTGGCGCCGCTGCGCTGCACGCCGGTTGGAACATCCTCGTCGCGCGGGCGGTGGACGTACGGGCGGCGACGACGGTCGCCGTCTGCCTCTCCGTCGTCCTGTTCGCCCCGGTAGCCGCAGCGACGTGGCGCGTGGAGGCGGAGGCAGTGCCGTGGATCGCGGTGTCCGCAGTGCTCGAGCTCGCGTACTTCGCGCTGCTGACGGCTGCGTACCGCACGTCCGACGTCAGCCTCGTCTATCCGATCGCACGCGGCGTGGCGCCGGTGCTCGTGCTCGTCGGGGCCTCGCTCGCCGGCGCGACACTTGGGGCGCTCCAGGCGGTCGGCGTCGTGGTGGTCGGCGCGGGCGTCCTCCTCGTGCGCGGCGCGCGAGGGCACGCCGATCGGCGCGGCGTCCTGCTCGCTCTCGCGATCGCGCTGACGATCGCCGGATACACGCTCGCCGACAACGAGGGGATCGAGCACGCGTCCGCGATCGCGTACCTCGAGCTCGTGCTCGCCCCGGTGGCGATCATCGCGCTCGTCGCGTACGGCGCCACGGGGAGGATCGCCAGCATCCGCGCCGAGATCGGGCCAGCGTCGGTCGCCGCCGCGGTTGCGTCGTTTGGGGCATACGCGCTCGTTCTCGCGGCGCTCGAGCGTGCGCCCGCCGCGTCGGTGGCCGCGGTCCGGGAGACGAGCGTGCTGTTCGCAGTCGCGCTGGGCGCAATCGTGCTGCACGAGCGCGTAACGCCCGTGCGAGCCGTGGGCGCCGTGGTCATCGTCGGAGGCGTCGCGCTCGTCGCGACGGCCTAAGAACTCGAACCGAAATGAAGGGACCCGCCTCCTGACGACGAAGCCGTCGGCATCCGTCGTCAAGCTGAGGAGGGGTGCCGATGGCTACTGCGCCGTGGATCGTGTCCGACGAGCTGTGGCAGC
>JBOGZW010000015.1:0-19140 GCA_050697575.1 Gaiellaceae bacterium
CCCCCACCGGAAGGGTTCGAACTTTCTAAAGCACGGTTAAGGGTCGCTTGCGGCATGCAGGTGATCCGCTCCTTGTGGGGTACGATGGGCTCAGAGTGTTCGAACGATTCACAGAGCGTGCCCGGCAGGTCGTCGTCCTCGCGCAGGACGAAGCCCGTGCCCTGAAGCACAACTACATCGGTACCGAGCACATCCTGCTCGGCCTGCTCCGCGAGGAGGAAGGCCTTGCCGCACGGGTGCTCGAGTCCCTCGACATCACCGTCGAAGAGGTGCGGGCACAGGTGGCGCGCATCGTCGGCCAGGGCGACGAGGTGACGAGCGGCCAGATCCCGTTCACGCCCCGTGCGAAGAAGGTGCTGGAGCTCGCGCTCCGCGAGGCGCTCTCGCTCGGCCACAACTACATTGGCACCGAGCACATCCTGCTCGGCCTCGTGCGCGAGAACGAGGGTGTCGCAGCGCGCATCCTCCTCGACTTCGACGCCGACGCCGAGAAGATCCGCAACGAGATCATCCGCATGCTCTCCGGGCCCGGCCGCCGCCAGCAGGGACAGGCGCCGAGCGAGAAGTCGAAGAGCTCGAAGCTGCTCGACCAGTTCGGCCGCAACTTCACGAAGCAGGCCGCCGAAGGCAAGCTCGACCCCGTCGTCGGCCGCCAGACCGAGATCGAGCGGATCATGCAGATCCTCTCGCGCCGCACGAAGAACAACCCCGTGCTCGTGGGCGAGCCAGGCGTCGGCAAGACCGCCGTCGTGGAAGGGCTCGCACAGCGGATCGCCGCTGGCAACGTGCCCGAGCTGCTGAAGGGCAAGCAGATCTACAGTCTCGACCTGGCCGCGCTCGTCGCCGGCTCGAAGTACCGCGGCGAGTTCGAGGAGCGCCTGAAGAAGGTGATGAAGGAGATCACCCAGCGCGGCGACATCGTCCTGTTCATCGACGAGCTCCACAACCTCGTCGGCGCGGGCGCTGCCGAGGGTGCGATCGACGCAGCCTCGATCCTCAAGCCCGCGCTCGCCCGCGGCGAGCTGCAGACGATCGGCGCGACGACGCTCGACGAGTACCGCAAGTACCTCGAGCGCGACGCCGCCCTCGAGCGCCGCTTCCAGCAGATTCGTGTGGAGGAGCCCTCCGTCGACGAGACCGTCCAGATCCTGCGCGGCCTCCGCGACCGCTACGAGGCGCACCACCGCTGCAAGATCACCGACGAGGCGCTCTTCTCGGCCGCCACGCTCGCCGAGCGCTACATCCAGGACCGCCACCTGCCCGACAAGGCGATCGACCTCATCGACGAGGCCGCGTCACGCATGCGCATCCGCACGATGACCGCGCCGCCGCGCTACCGCGAGCTCGAGGAGGAGATCGAGAAGGTGCGCAAGGAGAAGGAAGACGCGATCGAGGGCCAGGAGTTCGAGAAAGCGGCGAGCCTGCGCGACAAGGAGCGCAAGCTCTCGCAGAAGAAGCGCGAGCTCGAGGAGCAGTGGCGCTCTGACGAGGGCGACGAGCAGCCGGAGATCGGCGAGGAGGAGATCGCCGACGTCGTCTCCATGTGGACGGGCATCCCGGTCTTCAAGCTCACCGAGGCCGAGACCGAGCGGCTCGTGAAGATGGAGGACGAGCTGCACAAGCGAGTGATCGGCCAGAACGAGGCGATCGTCGCCGTGTCGAAGGCGATCCGGCGCGCCCGCGCGGGCATCAAGGACCCGAAGCGGCCGACCGGCTCGTTCATCTTCCTCGGGCCATCGGGCGTGGGCAAGACCGAGCTCGCCCGTACGCTCGCCGAGTTCCTCTTCGGCGACGAGGACGCAATGATCCAGGTCGACATGTCGGAGTACATGGAGAAGCACTCCGTGTCCCGGCTCGTCGGCTCACCGCCCGGCTACGTCGGCTACGACGAGGGCGGCCAGCTCACCGAGGCCGTCCGCCGCAAGCCGTACTCCGTGCTCCTGCTCGACGAGATCGAGAAGGCACATCCGGACGTCTTCAACATCCTGCTCCAGATCCTCGAGGACGGGCGGCTGACCGACGCCCAGGGCCGGAAGGTCGACTTCCGCAACACGATCGTGATCATGACCTCGAACATCGGCGCCGGGACGATCTCGAAGAACGTCGCACTCGGCTTCGGCATCGGCGACGAATCCGGCCTCTCGTACGAGGACATGAAGGAGCGGATCATGGGCGAGCTGAAGAAGGTCTTCCGCCCCGAACTGCTCAACCGCATCGACGAGGTCATCGTCTTCCACAAGCTCACGAAGGACGACATCCTCGAGATCGTCGAGCTGATGATGCGCCGCGTCCGCGAGCAGATCTCGACGCACGAGGTGGTGATCGAGCTCTCCGACGCTGCGAAGGAACTGCTGGTCGAGAAGGGCTACGACCCGACGATGGGCGCTCGCCCGCTGCGCCGCGCGATCCAGCGCTATATCGAGGATCCACTCGCCGACTTCGTGCTCGGCTCCGACCTCGAGCCCGGCGTGACGATTCTCGTCGACCGCAAGGACGAAGAGGAAGACGTGTCGATCACGCTCGCCGGCGGAGGCCGCAAGCGCGAGAAGGTCACCGTGCCGGCCGAGCCGGACGACGCACCGGAAGACGAGCCGGTCGACTCCCCCGCCGAGTAGGCCGCAGCACATACTTCGGAGGTGGACGTCGAGCGGGACGTGACCGTCGTCGTCAAGACCTTCGAGCGGCCGGAGGCGCTGAAGCGGCTCCTCGCCTCAGTGCGACGTCTCTACGAGCGCGTGCAGATCGTCGTCGTGGACGATTCCGGTCAGCGGCTCGACCCGGTGCCATCGAAGATCGCGACGTATGTCCACGAGCCGTACAACACGGTTGGCGCGGCCGGCGGCCGCAACCTCGGGCTGCGGCACGTCGAGACGCCGTACGTGCTCGTCTGCGACGACGACATGGTCTTCGAGCGTCGCACGGATCTCGGCCGCATGTTGCACGCGCTCGAGTCGACCTCGTTCGACGTCGTCCCGTGCGTGTGGCTCGACTTCGACCCAGCACAGCTGACGGGCTCCCCGTCTTCGATGTCGTCCACCAGTTCTTCGTCGCCGCCCGGGAGCGGTTGGGCCCGGACCCGTGGGATCCCGACCTGAACCTCTCCGAGCACTACGAGCTCTTCCTGACGCTCAAGGAGCGCGGCCTGCGCTCGACGAGGCTGCCCGACGTCGTCGTCCAGCACCGCCAGGACCTGCCGCCCGGCTACCACGAGGTACGCGTGGACACGCGACGCTACGTCGACGCCTGGCTGGCGAAGCGAGGGCTGAAGGGCCTTCGTGTCGAAGGTGAGCTGTTTCGAGCAAGCGACCGTGTGCGTTACGGGCTGCCGAGCACCGCTGCGTACACGGCTCGCCGCGCGGCCCGCGTGGGGCGGCGGCTGCTCTCCGAGCGCCGTCTCCGGGCCTCGTAGACTCCCGGGCGTGCGGCTCGGGTGTGTCCAGCCGGGCACCTATACGGTGACCGTCACGTGCGGGAACCGACCGGCGCCGGTGGGCGAGGCGACGTTCGAGGTCACCGCGTAGGGCGCATTTTCGACACGAAGTCGGCACGGTCCGGCGTCAGACCCGCTCCCTAGACTCGCTGTATGGCCAAGGCAGCCGTTCTCTACGCCTGCACCGAGTGCGGATACTCCTCGCCGCGCTGGTTCGGCAAGTGCCCGGGCTGCGGCTCGTTCGGCACGCTCGCCGAGGAGCGTCCTCCGGACGCGAAGGCGGAAGCCGCGGCGCGACCACCGCTGCGGCTCGTCGACGTCCAGGCGACCGACGCGGAGCGGATCGCGACCGGCATCCCCGAGCTCGACCGCGTGCTCGGGGGCGGCCTGGTACCTGCGTCGCTCGTGCTCGTCGGCGGCGAGCCGGGTGTCGGCAAGTCGACGCTGCTCCTCTCCGCGCTGCGCGCGATGGGCGAGGAGCGGCGCGCCCTCCTCGTGACGGGCGAGGAGTCGCCGGCCCAGGTGCGCCTTCGCGCCGAGCGGCTGGGTGGGAGCGGCAACGTCGAGATCGTCGCCGAGACGGAGCTCGAAGTGGTCTCTTCCACGCTGAAGACCGAGCGGCCGGACGTCTGCGTCATCGACTCGGTCCAGACGCTGTACTCGTCTGACGTCGGTTCCGCGCCGGGCTCGGTTGCCCAGGTGCGAGAAGCAGCCACGCGACTGCTACGCATCGCGAAGGAGTCCGGCGTGGCGCTGTTCCTCGTCGGACACGTGACGAAGGACGGCGCTGTCGCCGGCCCGCGGGTCCTCGAGCACCTCGTGGACTGTGTCCTCCAGTTCGAGGGCGACCGCTACCGCGAGCATCGCGTGCTGCGAGCGACGAAGAACCGGTTCGGCTCCACGAACGAGATCGGCGTCTTCGAGATGACCGCGGCCGGGCTCGTCGGCGTGCCGAATCCATCCGAGCTGTTCGGCCGGGCGGAGGCGGGAGAGATCGGCTCGGCCGTCGCCTGCACGCTCGAAGGAACGCGCCCGATCCTGCTCGAGATCCAGGCCCTCGTATCGCCGACGGATCTCGCGATGCCGCGTCGTGTCGCGACCGGCATCGACCCGCGGCGGCTGGCCATGATCGTGGCAGTGCTCTCACGCCACGCCGGGCTTGCGCTCGGCCAGGCGGACGTGTTCGTGAACGTGGCCGGAGGGTTGCGCATTGAGGAGCCTGGCGCGGACCTCGCAGTCTGCCTCAGCGTCGCCTCCGCGGCTCGCGGCGTGCCCGTGCGCGCCGGCTTGGCAGCGTTCGGCGAGGTAGGTCTCACGGGCCGTCTTCGGCCCGTGACGCAGGCCGACCGCCGGCTCGAGGAGTGCGCGAAGCTCGGTACGCCGTCCGTGCTCGCGCCACCCGGCGTATCGTCGGCCGCCAAGGTCGAGATCGTCACGGCCGAGACCGTGCGGCAAGCACTTGCCGCCGGACTCGAGCCCGACGCGAAGGTCGCCGCCAGGTAGCCGCGTTCCCGCAGGCCGGTCTGCGACCTCGTTCGAGTTCTACACGTCCATGGACGGCGTGACCGCCGACAGGTGGTGGAGGGAGGACTCCCTGGACCAGTGTCGACTTCGCGGACGGGGCATCGACCCCTGAGACAGTCGACAAGGCGTGGACCTACTGTGTGGGATAAAGCTCGCTCTGAGCAGGGACTTTTCGGTCGGAGCCCTCCAAAACCCCTGTAAACATGGCGTTTTCCGACGCCATCGGCTATACTGGCCTAGTTCGCCGGCGGGATTTCGATCCGCCGGCGTCTTGGCGAGTAGCTCTGGTCTGGGAAGGGGGAGCGGTTGTACAAGCTGGGCGACAAGGTCGTGTATCCGCACCATGGAGCAGGCACCATCGTGAAGAAGGAGGTGCGTGAGATACTCGGCCAGAAGCGCGAGTACCTCACGATCAAGATCCTCCACAATGACATGGTCGTGAACGTGCCCACCGAGAACGCTGAGCGTGTCGGGTTGCGGCAGGTCATCAACGAGAAGCAGGTCACTGAGGTCGTGAAGGCGCTGACCGGTTCCGGCACGCAGATGCCGAAGAACTGGAACCGGCGCTTCAAGCACAACCGAGACAAGATGAAGACGGGCGACGTGCTCGAGCTCGCGGAGGTCGTGCGCAACCTCGCACTTCGCGATCACGAGAAGGGTCTCTCGACCGGAGAGAAGCAGATGTTCGTGAAGGCGAAGAAGATCCTCGCGTCGGAGCTCATGTACGCGAAGCAGATGGACGAGGAGCAGACGCACGTGTGGCTCGACGACGTTCTCTCCGGGACGAGCCCGAACGGCAAGCGCCGCGCGAAGACCAAGGTCGGCGCCAGCGCGTAGTCGATGACCACCTGGGCGGTCATCGTCGCCGCAGGCAGCGGTGATCGCCTCGCAGCGGACAGGCCCAAGGCGTTCGCGCGCCTCGGGGACAGGCCGCTGCTCGCGGAGAGCCTCGAACGGCTCGACCGGTCGGAGTGGGTCGACGGGATCGTCGTCGCCTGCCCCGAAGGCTGGGAGGAGCCGGCGATTCTCCTCGCCGAGGAGCTGGGGGCGAGCAAGGTGGCGCAGGCGGTGACCGGCGGCGCCAGCCGTGCAGAGTCCGTGCGTCTGTGCGTGAACGAGGTGCCGCCCGACGCGGTAGCGCTCCTCGTGCACGATGCAGCACGCCCGCTGCTCGCAGAGGACGTGATTACACGCGTGCTCGAGCCTCTCGGCGAGGGCTGGGACGGCGCCGTGCCTGCGCTTCCCGTAGCCGACACCATCAAGCGTGTAGAAGGGGACAAGGTCGCCGAGACGCTCGCACGAGACGGTCTCATGGCGGCGCAGACTCCGCAGGCCTTCGTGGCCGCCGTACTGCGGACTGCGCTGGCGGGAGACCTCGACGCCGCGTCCGACTGCGCCTCGCTCGTCGAGGCCTCTGGCGGCCGGGTGAAGGTCGTCGACGGCGATCCTAGGCTGCTGAAGGTGACGACACCACAGGACCTTCGCGTCTTGGAGGCGCTCCTGGCAGAAACGGCGCCGTGATCGTCGACTACCACATGCATCTCCGCGACGAGGCCGGGGAGATCAAGTTCGCTCCGCGGGCCGTCGGCCCGTTCGTGGAGACGGCGATCGCGCGCGGCGTCCACGAGATCGGCTTCACAGAGCACGTCTACTACTTTCGTCAGACCGCCGAGATCTGGGACGTGCCGTACCTGTCGGAGCGGTGCGTCCACGACCTCGACGTGTACTGCGACGCCGTCCTCGAGGCCAAGCGTGCGGGATTGCCCGTGAAGCTCGGGCTCGAGGTGGACTACGTCGGCGAGCGACAGCCTCGGCTCGCCGAGCTACTCGAGCCGTATCCGTTCGACTTCCGGCTGGGCTCCGTGCACTGGCTCGACCAGTTGGCGGTCGACATGTCGCCCGGCGTCTGGGAGGTGATGATGGTCGACGAGATCTGGCAGCGTTACACGGACGCGCTGTGCGAGCTCGCCGTCTCCGGGACCGTGGACGTGCTGGCCCATCCCGATCTCGCGAAGATCTTCGGACGGCGTCCCGGGTCGCAGCTCCTGGCCGAGCTTCACGAGCGGATCGCGCTCGTCGCCGGCGCGGCGGGCCTGGCGGTGGAAGTCTCGACGGCCGGCCTCCGCAAGCCCGTCGGAGAGCTGTATCCCGATGCGGACCTGTTGCGGGCGTGCGTGGGAAAGGGCGCACCGGTCACGCTTGCCTCCGACGCGCACGAGCCGGGGCTCGTCGGCGCGGACTTCGAGCAGGCGCTCACGCACGCGCGCGCTGCCGGGTGCCAGACGATCGCCGTCTTCGACGGCGGCCGGATGAGCCTGGAGCCCCTCGGATGAGCGACTACCGTGTCCAACACGGCGGAACCCATGGTTGGAACGCGGGGCTCCGCTCGGCAAAGCCCGGCTCCGCCCGCGAAGTGCCAGCTCCCATCCAACGTGACGATGCCTGAGTACCGGGTCGGGATCGGCGTGGATGCCCACGCGTTCGGCGAGGGGGTTCCTCTCGTGCTCGGCGGCGTCACGATCGACCACCCGCGAGGACTCGTCGGGCACTCGGACGGCGACGTCATCGCGCACGCCCTCACGGACGCGCTCTTGGGCGCGGCCGGCGTCGGCGACATCGGGTCGCTCTTTCCTTCGGACGACGAGTCATACCGCGGCGCGGATTCGCTGATGCTGCTATCGGATGCGTACGGTCGTGTGCGAGCTGCCGGCCTCGAGCTCGTGAACGCCGACTGCGTGCTCATCGGAGAGCAGCCGCGGATCGCCGCTCACCGCGACGAGATGAGCGCACGGCTGGCGGGTGCGCTCGGTGTGGAGACGGACCGGGTGGCGGTGAGGGCGACGACGACCGACGGGCTCGGCTTCACCGGTCGCGGCGAAGGCCTCGCTGCGCAGGCAGTCGCGTTGCTCGCCACGGCGGGCTAGTGGCGATCGTCTTCCCGACGATGGCGGAGCGGCCGGATCTCCGGCAGCGAGCACGCGCGCTGATGCGGATGTGGCCTGAGTTCATGCACCACGACCCGGTGGCGAACGCCCACTTCGGGCGCGTGCGAGACGAGTACGACCACCTTCAGTTCTTCGCCTGGGACGACCGCGCCGACGAGGTGGTGGCCGAGGGGAATTGCGTGCCTGCGATGTGGGATGGCGACCCGGAGGGCTTGCCCGACGGCGCTCGATGCCGTGCTGGAGACCTCGTTCAGGGTCGATCGATCGCAGCTCGACGTCGTCTGCGCACTGCAGATCGTGATCTCCTCCGACTACCAGGGCATGGGCATCAGCGTGCAGATGATCGAAAGGATGGCCGGCCTCGCGCGGCTCCACGGATCCGCGTCGCTCATCGCCCCGGTCCGGCCGAGCCTGAAGCACCGCTACCCGCTCACGAGCATCGACCGGTACGTCGCGTGGCGTCTGTCGGACGGGAGCCACATCGATCCATGGCTCCGTACCCACGAGCGCATCGGAGGCGAGCTCTTGAAGGTTGCGCATCGGTCGATGGTGATCCCGGGCACAGTGGCGGAGTGGGAGGAGTGGACGGGCATGACCTTCCCGGAGACCGGCACCTATGCGGTTCCGGGAGCGCTCGTGCCGATCGAGATCCACGTCGAGCGAGACCACGGCCTCTACGCCGAGCCAAACGTCTGGATGCTGCACCGGCTCTGATCAGGCTGCCGGCAAGGTGAACGAGACGCGGGCGCCGCCGCCGGGGCGGTCCTCTGCCCAGATGCGGCCGCCCTGCGCCTCGACGAGCGCCCGCGCAATCGCAAGGCCAAGGCCTCCGCCGCGCCTCGAGCGGGCCCGGTCGCCGCGCCAAAAACGTTCGAACATGCGGTCCCGTGCCTCCTCGCCGAGCCCCTCGCCGGAGTCCTCGACGTCGACCTGCACCTCCTCACCGCCGGCCGATACGCGGACTGCCACCGAGCCGTCAGATGGGGTGTGACGGAGTGCGTTCGTGAGCAGGTTCTGGAGCACGCGCTGGAGCTCGGACGGCGCGAACCGGGCAACGACGGCGTCGTCGACGTCGGAGTCCAGCCGGATGCCTCGTAGCCGAGCCTCCGCCTCTACGCCGCGCAGCGAAGCCTGCACGGCTCCCGCGATCGGCGCCTCCTCGAGCTCGAGGCCGAGCGCTCCGGCGTCGATCTGCGCGAGCTCGAAGAGGTCGTCGACCAGGGACGACAGTGCGCGTGCCTGCTCCTCGAGCGTCGGCAGCGCCTCGGCGGGCGCCATCACACCGTCGTGTAGCGCTTCGAGCATCGCCTGGATGTTGGCGAGCGGCGTGCGTAGATCGTGACTCGCCCAGGCGACGAGCTCCCGGCGGGCGTCGAACAGCCGCTCGAGGTTGGCCGCCATCTCGTTGAACGACGCTGCGAGGTCGTCGATCTCCGCGGGACCGGCGCTCGGCGCGCGCACGGTGAGGTCGCCGCCCGCCAGCTGTCGCGACGCGTCCCGGACCGCGTCGATGGAGTTCACGATCGAGCGGCCAAGCCAGAGCCCGGCAAGGACGGCAACGGTGGCAGAGGCCGCAGAGACGGCGAGGATCTTCACGTCGTCGCCCATGTGGAACATCACCCAGCCGGACAGGAGCACGGCCGTGAGAGGAAGGCAGACCGCGAGCGCTGCGAGCCCCGCCATCTGGAGGCGCACGGTGGGCAACGCCCGGAGCGCGACCGCCAGGAGGAAGCCGACGGCGAGCGTCGCGACTGCGATGACTACCGAGGTCAGGATCACGGCACGAGCCTGTAGCCGACGCCCCAGACGGTCTGCAGATGCACCGGGCGCGACGGGTCGTCCTCGATCTTCTCTCGCAACCTGCGGACGTGCACCGTGATCGTGCCCGTGTCCAGGGCTGCCTCGTAACCCCAGACGCGGCTCATGAGCTGATCCCGGCCGAAGACGCGGCGCGGATGCGAGGCGAGGAACCACAGCAAGTCGAACTCTTTCGCAGTGAGCCGCACCTCTCGGCCGTCCTTATGGACGTCGCGGGTTCCCGAGTCGAGCTCGACGTCGCCGAACGAGAGCCGCTCCCTCGTGCGATCTCCGGGCGCCGTGCGACGCAGCACCGTGCGCACGCGGGCCGCGAGCTCGCGCGGCGAGAACGGCTTCGTGATGTAGTCGTCTGCGCCGAGCTCGAGGCCGACGATACGATCGGCTTCCTCGCCGCGGGCGGTGAGCATGATCACGGGCAGCTCAGAGCGAGCGCGGATCCAGCGGCAGAGCTCGAGCCCGTCGATCCCCGGGAGCATCACGTCGAGGACGACGAGGTCGGGCGGATCCTGCTCGAGGAGGCGGCGCGCAGTGCGTCCGTCCTCGGCCTCCTGCGTCGCATAGCCCGCGCGCTCGAGGTAGCGGACTGCGATGTCGCGCACGATCGGCTCGTCGTCGACCACGAGAACGGTCGTCACCGCTGCATTGTGCGCGCTCGACCTTGCAAGGGCGTTAATTCATGCCGCCGCAAGGCTTGTTCAGGGGGTCGTCAGCTCTTCGCAAGGAACGGCCCGTACGGTCGCGGTGTCAGCTCTGAAGGAGGGTTCCATGCGACGGATCGTCCTGCTGCTCTCGATGCTCGCGGCTCTGGCATTCGCAGGCGTCCTTCCCGCCATCGCGGACGACGGCAAGGTGAAGAGGTTCGCACAGGCCGAGACGCTCGGCTATTACCGCGGCAACACCGTGGCGTACCTCGACTTCGGGCCGGTGAAGCTCGCCCGCGGCAACAAGGTGGCCCCCATCTGGGCCTTCACGAACGGCGCCGAGGGCCAGCGGAACGTCATCGACACGGTCCCCGGCCGCTCCGACTACACGCCGCTCTGGGCCGTGAGGCTCGTCACCTGGAAGGACGGGCAAGCGGCGAACGTCCTCCGCTCCGCTGCAGCGATTCGCCGGGCCGCCGCTGCCGGCCGGGTCGCGATCAAGACGGCGCCTATTGTCGTGAACTGTCCTGTGTTGTAGGCAAACGAACCAGACCGTTCTCCACCTCGACGAGGCCGTCGCGCGCGAGCGCCGCGACGGCCTCGTCGTCGAGCTCGGCTCCCCGGCGCTGCTGGGCTGAGACAAGCCGCAGCGTCCGTGCGCGGCGCTGGCGGAACGAGCCCTCGTAGGGTGCCTGCTTGCGCTCCGGCTCGAAATGTCGGCCCCGTGACGGACACTCATCCGCCAGCGGGCAGACACCGCAGCGTGGAACACGCGCGATGCAGATCTGCGCGCCCAGACCCATGAGCGCAGGGCCGCACTCGTGGTCGAACTCGAGGCCACTCCGCTCCAGCACCCGCCGCACGTTCACGTCTACGGGCAGCACCGGCCGGCCGAACGCGAGACTGGCCACCGCGTCGGCCGTGTACGGACCGACCCCGGGCAGCTCCGCCAGGTCGTCCGGCCAGCCATGCCGCGCGATCTCGATCGCAGCCCGGTGGAGGTTGACGGCGCGCCGGTTGTAGCCGAGCCCCTCCCAGGCGCGGATGACCTCGGCCCGAGGAGCCGCCGCGAGCGCGTCGACCGTCGGCCAGCGCCGGAGCCACGCCGTCCAGCGCGGTACCACTCTCGCCACCTGCGTCTGCTGGAGCATCACCTCGCTCACGAGCACGGCGTACGGGTCGCGCGTGTGACGCCACGGCAGGTCGTGCCGGTTCGCGGCAAACCACGAGAGCAGGCTCAACTTCGTCGCATGGGGGACTGGATTCATCCTGTCCCCCATCCCGTTTCCCGCGCTCAGCGCTGGCGCCGCTCGTCGAGGTCGAAGATGCTCGTGAGGGCCCAGTTGACCACGGTAATGATCACCGTCGCCCAGATCCCCGACATGAACGAGCTGATCTCGAAGCCCGGCACGATCCAGCTCGTGATGTAGAGCATGAAGAGGTTGATGAAGAAGAGGATGATGCCGAGCGTGATCACGATGAGGGGCAGCGCGAGGAGCTTCACGATCGGCTTGATGAGGAAGTTCACAAGGCCGAACACGAGGCCGGTGACGATGAGGACCCAGTAGTCCTCCGAGTAGTCGATCCCGTCGACGAACGCCGATGCCACCCAGATCGCGGCGACGTTGACGATCCACGAGTAGAGCAGCCGGCGCACCACCGCGAGGGATCCTATGCCACGTCGATGCGGTCGACTAGGCCGTCTCGGCCGACGAGCACGAGCGACACGAGCGCCGGGGGAAAGAGCCCGTGAGAGACGACGCCGGGCTCGGCATCGAGGCGGCCGGCGAGGGCGGCGGGATCGCCGACATTCCCGCCGTAGTCCGCGATAAGCCCTCCGTCTGGTGTGGGCGGGACCTCGCGTATTGTCGTGTCGCCGAGCGCGCGGAGGGTTGCCCGGAGGCCGAACGCGTGAAGCTCGAGCGGCACCGGCGGCGCGAGGCGCCCGACGACCCTGTCCGACGAGACGATGACTACGAACCGCGACGCCGCCGCGGCCACGATCTTCTCGCGGGTCTGGGCCGCTCCGCCGCCTTTCATGAGCCAACCGTCGGCCGCCACCTGGTCGGCGCCGTCGACCGCGAGGTCGAGCCCGTCGAGGGCGTCGAACGGCTCCACCTCGAGGCCGAGCTCGCGCGCCGCCTGCTCGGTGGCGGGCGACGTCGCCACGCACCGAATGGCGAGGCCTCGCGCGGCCAGCGCCGGCAGGAAGTACCCGACCGTCGTGCCCGTGCCCAGGCCTACGGCCATCCCGGCCTCGACCAGCTCGGCCGCGGCCTCGGCCGCGAGGCGTTTTTCGTCGCTCGCGCTCACCGGGATACTGTAAGCGGGTGACTTGGGCGGAGTGGGGAAGGCCGGGCGTCGTAGAGCCGTCGATCTACGCCGCGGACTTCGCCCGCCTCGGCGAGCAACTGGAGAGCCTGCTCGACGCCGGCGCCCGCGTCTTCCACTTCGACATCGGCGACGGCCACTTCGTCGGCGAGATCACGATCGGGCCGGTCGTGCTGCGCTCGATCGCGGGGCTCGTGCACGAGCGGGGAGGAGTGCTCGATTGCCACCTCATGGTCTCGGAGCCCGAACGGCACTTCGAGAGCGTTCGTGCGGCCGGCGGCGACAGCGTGACGTTCCATGTCGAGGTGGTCGACGACCCGGCGAAGGCGGCCGCACACGCGCGTGAGCTGGGCCTCGGCGTCGGCATCGCCTTCAATCCCGAGACGGAGGTCGAGCGGGCGGCTGCCGCTGCGGAGGCCATGGACCTGGCCCTCTGCATGAGCATCCACCCCGGCCTCTCCGGACAGGCCTTCATGCCCGAATCCCTGGGCCGCATCGAGAAGCTGCGCTCACTCATGCTGGACACCGTCTTCGTGCAAGTGGACGGCGGTGTCTCGGCCGACAATGCGGCCGAAGTACGCGAGGCCGGCGCCGACCTGCTCGTCGTCGGCAGCGCCGTCTTCTGGCAGGACGACCCTGCGGCCGCTTATGTCGACCTCACGGCGAAGGTCGCGGAGGCGGTCGCATGACCAAGGGCTCGCGCCCGCGTCCGGAGAACCACGTCATCGTGCTCTTCGGGGCGACGGGCGATCTCTCCAAGCGCAAGCTGCTGCCGGGGCTCTTCAACCTCCACTGCACCGGGCTCATGCCCGAGGACTACCGGGTGATCGGCGTCTCCCGCCGGGCGAGCGCGCTGACGGACGAGGAGTTTCGGAAGCGGGCGCATGACGCCGTCGAGGAGCTCGGCATGCGCAAGGCGTCCGGGAAGGAGTGGGATGAGTTCGTTACCCGCCTCTCGTTCGCGCCCGCCGCCGCCGACGACTCGACGGAGCTCGTCCGCGCGGTCGAGGAGGCGGAGCGGGAGATCGGCGGCGAGCCGCGCCGCATCTATCACCTTGCCATCCCGCCGTCGGCGTTCCCCGGGATCGTCGCCATGCTCGGCGAGACCGGCCTCGCCGAGCGCGCTCGCATCATCGTCGAGAAGCCGTTCGGCTGGGATCTCCGCTCCGCCAAGCAGCTCAACGCCGCCGTGCACGCCGTGTTCGGCGAGGCCGACGTCTTTCGGATCGACCACTTCCTCGGCAAGGAGTCGGTCGAGAACATCCTCGCCTTGCGCTTCGCGAACGGCCTCTTCGAGCCGATCTGGAACAGAGACCACGTCGATCACATCCAGATCGACGTGCCCGAGAGGCTCACGGTTGCGGGCCGGTCCGGTTTCTACGAGCAGACCGGCGCCTTCCGCGACATGGTCGTCACCCACCTCTTTCAGGTGCTCGGGTTCATCGCCATGGAGCCGCCCACGGCCCTCACCGAGAAGGCCGTGCGAAACGAGACCGCGAAGGTGTTCGACTCGATGAAGCCGATCGACCCGGAGCGCGTGGTCAGGGGCCAGTACAAGGGCTACCGGAAGGAAGAGGGCGTCGACCCGAAGTCCGAGACCGATACGTTCGTCGCGCTCGAGGTGGGGCTCGACAACTGGCGCTGGGCGGGCGTACCGTTCTTCCTGCGCACCGGGAAGTCGCTCGCGGAGAGCTGTCAGGTGATCACGCTCGCCTTCCACGAGCCGCCGCTGCGCATGTTCACGCTCGCGAGCGAGACGGCGCCCACCGCACGGCCGAACGAGCTCGTGATCGACTTCAAGGATCCGGGCTCGATCTCCGCAACCTTCCTGGCAAAGAAGCCGGGCCCGGACATTGAGCTGCGTGAGGTAGCGATGAAGTTCGATTACGACAGCACGTTCGAACGGCGCGAGCTCGAGGGCTACGAGCGCCTCGTGCACGACGCTATGCTCGGCGACCAGACGCTGTTCACACGAGGAGACGGCATCGAGCGGCTCTGGCAGGTGTCCGAGCCGCTACTGGAGAATCCGCCGAAGCTCGAGCTGTACGAGCCGGAGTCCTGGGGGCCCAAGTCGGTGGACGAGCTGATCTCGCCCCGGAGGTGGCACCTCTCCTCCCAGCGGGCTCGCTGATGTCGGATCGAACGTGGCAGGTCATCGTCACCGTCGTTGTTGGCCTCGCGGTGCTCGTCGTCCTGCGCATCGTGCTGGGCATCACCTTCGACCGCGTCGTGAACAGGGCGGCAGCCCGGAAGTCACCCGACCATGTGGCTCGGCTTCGCACGCGGCTGGCCGTATTGCGCCGCGTGATCCTCGCCTTCGTGCTCGTCCTCGTGCTCTGGAGCGTGCTGGAGATCTTCCCGGCGACCGAGCAGATCGCCCGCACGCTCCTCGCTTCGAGCGCTTTCATCGCGCTCATCCTCGGTGTCGCGTTCAGCGTCCCCCTCGGAAACATCGGCGCCGGGATCCTCCTCAGCCTCAGCCAGCCCGTCCGCATCGGCGACCGCATCACGGTCGGCGACGTCACCGGCACGGCCGTGGAGATCACGCTCATCCACACCATCGTTCGTACGGATCAGGGCCTCACAGCGTTCGTGCCGAACTCGCAGATGATCACGTCGACGGTCGTGAACCGGTCGCTCGACGATCCCCGTAGGCTCGTCACCGTACGACTGCCGGTGGCGAACACGGCTCCGGTCGAGGATGCGCGACGCGTGTTGCTCCGCACCGTCGATGAGGTCAGCGAGCCGAGCCTTCAGGACACGAGCGTCGCCGTGGTCGACGTCGGCGAACGCACGACGTGGCTGGCGCTCAGTGGGTACGCACCGCGTCCCACGGCCGTCGACCGCGTGGCCTCCGAGCTGCGCGAGCGTGCGCTATCGGCGTTGGGCGCGGAGGGCTTCCTTCCCGAGTGATACTGGCGTCATGCGACGCGTTCGCTTCGCGCCGAGCCCCACGGGATCCCTCCACGTCGGCAACGCGCTGACCGCTGCGGCGAACCGCGCGTTCGGCGACTGGCTCCTGCTGCGTATCGACGACACGGATCCGTCGCGCACCGTCGAGCACGGCGAGCGTGACATCATCCTCGACCTCGAATGGTTGGGCATCGCCTGGGACGAAGGACCCGTACGTCAGAGCGAGCACCAGGATCGCTACCGGGCTGCAGTGGAGCGCCTTGGCAGCGACCGGTTCGGCAGGATCACGCTCCTGCGGCCGGACGGGACCGCTACCTACCATCTCGCCTCTGTCGTCGACGACATCGAGTACGAGATCACGCACGTCGTGCGCGGCTCAGACCATCGTCCCAACGAGCAGCTCCACCGGGAGCTGACCGAGGCGCTTGGCGCCAGACCGCCGGAATACGTGCATCACGGCCTCGTGCTCGGCCCAGACGGAGGCAAGCTCTCCAAGCGAGACGCGATTTCGTCCGTCGCCGACCTCCGTGACGCAGGTATCCCGGCCGAGGCCGTGCGCGCGTATCTCGACGAGCTGGGGATGCCGAAGCATGATGTGCAGCTCGACCTCGCACGGATTCACCGGCTCGCCGTGGAGGCGATCGCTGCCATGTCGGACGAGGAGCTGGCAGCGCGCGTCGGTGTATCGGCGGCGCTCGTTCCCGCGGTGCGCGGCGCCCGAGATCTCGAGGAGGCGCGCGAGTACGCCCGGCAGATCCTCGAGCCCGAGCCGGTTCAGCTGCCGGCGGAGGCGAAGCCCACGATCGAGCGCTTCAAGGAGCTCGTGGACGGCGATGCCCGCGAGACCGTGCGTGAGCTGAAGGCGGCGGGCGGCGACCTCCGCGCGCTGCGGCTGGCGCTGACCGGGCGCGAGCGCGGCCCGGAGCTGTGGACGGTGATCCAGGCGCTGCCGCGCGAAGAGGCGCTACGGAGGGTCGATGCGGCTCTATAACACGCTGACGCGGCAAAAGGACGAGCTTCCCGCCCCTCCAGGACCCGTGCGCATGTACTTCTGCGGGCCGACGGTCTATCAGCGGATCCACGTCGGCAACGCGCGCCCGTTCGTCGTCTCGATGTGGCTGAGGGGCTGGTTGAAGCAGCGAGGGTACGACGTAACCCTCGTCGAGAACATCACCGACATTAACGACAAGATCTACCTCGCCGCCCCTGGTGAAAGCGCGCGCCTCGCCGCGGACGCGTCCCGCTGGTATGTGGAGGACACCGATCTGCTCGGTCTGGGCCGTCCCGATCACGAGCCGAAGGCGAGCGAGACGGTGCCGGAGATCATCCAATTGATCGAGCAGTTGATCGACGGGGGCCATGCCTATCCAGCGGGTGGCGACGTGTACTTCCGCGTCGGCAGCTTTCAGGCTTACGGTGTGCTCTCAGGTCGCATCGATACCAAGGGAGCCCGCAACCCTTCCGAGGAGCAGGAGCCGGCGGAGCTGAAGGAGGATCCTCGCGACTTTGCCCTCTGGAAGGCACACAAGGAGGGGGAGGACACATCGTGGGAGTCGTTGTGGGGCCGGGGGAGACCCGGCTGGCACATCGAGTGCTCGGCGATGGCCGAGAAGTTCCTGGGCCCGGCCTTCGAGATCCACGGCGGCGGCCTCGACCTGGTGTTTCCACATCACGAGAACGAGATCGCGCAATCACAAGGAGCCGGGCGGCCTTTCGCCGAGATCTGGATGCACAACGGAATGCTGCGACTCGCAGGCGAGAAGATGTCGAAGTCTCTCGGCAACATCGTGTCGCTCCGTGATGCGGTCATCGAGTGGGGACGGGAGACGATCCTGCTCTTTTTCATGACTGCGCACTGGCGCAAGCCGGTCGACTTCTCGGACGACGTGCTCGAGCAGGCAGCGGCGCAGGCGGAAGCCTTCCGGAACGTCTTGCGCTCTCCCTCCGAGCCGGCAGCGGACGGAGCCTGGGAGCGCTTCGCGGCTGCGCTCGACGACGACTTCTCGACACCTGAGGCGCTCGCGGTGATGCACGAATGGAGAGACCACGAGCTGCTCGTGCGCGCCCTCGACGTCTTCGGGCTCGCGTCGCTCGCCGAGCAAGCAGAGGCGCCCCCGGAGGCGGTCGCGCTGGCGGAGGAACGCGAGGCAGCTCGCGTGAGCGGCGACTTCGAGACGGCCGATCGGCTGCGCGGCGAGATCGCGGCACTGGGCTGGGAAGTGCGCGACGCCGCCGGCGGCTTCCAACTCGTCCCAGCGCCACAGTGACCCGCGAGCTCGTGTACGGCCGCCGGCCGGTGTACGAGGCGCTGCGCGGCCCGCGGGCGATGCTCGAGCTCCACGCGAGCGAGAGAGCACAGCGTTCGGAGGCATGGCTTCGCGACGAGCTCGCGCCTCGCCTACAGGTGGCGGCCGAGCGTGAGCTCACGGAGCTCGCCGGCACGCGCGACCACCAGGGCATCGTCGCCCTCTGCGACCCCTACCGGTACGCCGACGGGTACGACCTCGCGCGCCGGCCGCAGCCGTTGCTCGTCTGCCTGGACGGCGTCACCGATCCACACAACCTCGGCGCCGTGTGCAGGAGTGCGGAGGGGGCGGGAGCGACCGGCCTCGTACTGCCTGCACACCGCTCTGCGCGCGTCACGCCTGCCGTCTGCCGTGCCTCGGCGGGCGCCGTGGAGCATCTGCCGGTCGCCGTCGTCCCCAACCTCGCCCGGTTCGTCGCAGACGTAAAGGGGCCCGAGCTCTGGGCGTATGCTGCTGTGGCCGAGGCACCCACGTCTCTGTGGGACACGGACTTCGAAGGCGGAGTGCTCCTCGTCCTCGGCGCCGAAGGAACGGGCATCCGCCCGCTCGTGCGCCGTCAATGCGACATCGAGATCGGCATTCCGCTGGCGGGCAAGGTGGAGTCGCTCAACGTGAGCGTGGCGGCAGCGCTCGTCCTCTTCGAGGTCGCCCGCTGGAGAGTCTCCGCCCGTGTCTGACCCGACGCTGTACCTCTTCGACGGCTACAACATCCTCCATGCCGGAGGCTTCCGCAGCCCGGCCGAGCTCGTTGACCGTCTCGCCGATTTCGTCGCGGTCAAGGGTGCGCGCGGCATCGTCGTCTTCGACGGTAGCGGGGACGACCACGCATTCGGCCGACTCGAAGTCCGATACGCGAGTCACGCGGACGCGTTGCTCGAACGTCTCGCCGCGGAGCACCGGGCGAGAGAAGACGTGTGCCTCGTCTCTTCGGACTCGACGCTGCGTGGCACGGCCGGCCGCGCCGTGGAGCAGCGATCGTCAGCGCGCTTCCTCTCGGAGCTCGAGCAGCCGCGGCACGGCCAGTCGACGGCGTCCCGCGTTGGCGATCGCGTCGACGTCGAGACGCGGGCCGCCCTCGAACGCCTGCGGCGCGGCGAAAAGCCTTAGGTCCCTGCATATTTGCAAATAGACTTGTAACGCCGGGCGGACCCTGCTATCGTTCCGCCTCAACTTGAGGGTGAGGCTTTCGCCGGCACCGCAGGCCGGTGAAGGAGCAGCCCGGCGACAGGGGA
>JBOGZW010000016.1:0-19083 GCA_050697575.1 Gaiellaceae bacterium
ACGAGGTAGCGGCCGGCCGGGCTGTCCGGCTTGATGGCGCCGGCGGGCGAGATGTGGTCGGTGGTCACCGAGTCGCCGACCATGACGAGGCAGCGTGCGCCCGCGATGTCGCCGACGGGCTCCGGCTCGCTGCCCATCCCCTCGAAGTACGGCGGCCGGCGGATGTACGTCGACGCCGGATCCCACTCGTAGAGGTGACCTGACGGGATGTCGAGCGCGCGCCAGCGCTCGTCCCCCGTGTACACGTCTGCGTACGTCTGCTCGAACATCTCGCGCCGCAGCACGGAGCCGATTACCACCTGCACCTCCGCCGGGCTGGGCCAGATGTCAGCGAGGTACACGTCCTCGCCGTCCGACCCGCGGCCGAGCGGTTCGTCCACGAGGTCGAGGTCCATGCGGCCCGCGAGCGCGTAGGCGACGACGAGTGGCGGCGAGGCGAGGTAGTTGGCCTTGACCTCGGGGTGGATGCGCGCCTCGAAGTTCCGGTTCCCCGACAGCACGGCGACGACGGCAAGGTCGCCCACGGCGACCGCCCGCGAGATCTCCTCCGGCAGCGGCCCTGAGTTCCCGATGCAGGTCGTGCAGCCGTACCCCACCGTGTGAAAACCGAGCTCCTCGAGGTGCGGCGTGAGCCCTGCGGCGTCGAGGTACTGCGTGACGACCTTCGAGCCCGGTGCGAGGCTCGACTTCACCCACGGGCGGCGGACGAGGCCGCGCTCGACCGCCTTCTTCGCCAGCAGGCCGGCGGCGACCATAACCTGCGGATTCGAGGTGTTCGTGCAGCTCGTGATCGCGGCGATGACCACCGCGCCGTGGTCGAGCGGGAAGCGCTCTCCGTCCAGCTCGCACCAGACCGCTTCCGATCGCTCGCCGACGTCGGGAACGGCCACGGTGGCGGTGGCCTGTGGCTCTGCATGGCCCGGCGCGACGGCCGCGACCGGGTCGGACGCGGGGAAGCTCTCCGCCGCGGCCTCGTCCACGGCAGTGCCGTAGTCGACGCCGAAGGTCGGCAGCGCCGCGAGGAACGACTCCTTCGCGTCGCGCAGCGGCACGCGGTCCTGGGGCCGCCGCGGTCCGGCGAGGCTCGGCTCGACGGTGGCGAGGTCGAGCTCGACAACCTGGGTGTACGTGGGCTCGCTGTCGGCCGGGTCGTGCCAGAGGAGGTTCTCTTTGCAGTAGGTCTCTACGAGCGCGACATGCTCCTCGTCGCGCCCGGTCAGCCGCAGGTACGCGAGCGTCTCCTCGTCGACGGGGAAGAAGCCGCACGTTGCGCCGTACTCGGGGGACATGTTCCCGAGCGTCGCCCGGTCGGCGACGGGGAGGCCAGCGAGGCCGGCTCCGAAGTACTCGACAAATTTCCCCACCACGCCGAGCTCGCGAAGGATCTGCGTGACCGTGAGCACGAGGTCGGTCGCCGTCGAGCCGTCGGGAAGGGCGCCGGTGAGCCGGAAGCCGACCACCTGCGGCACGAGCATCGAGACGGCTTCTCCCAGCATGGCCGCCTCTGCCTCGATGCCGCCGACGCCCCAGCCGAGCACGCCGAGGCCGTTGACCATCGTCGTGTGCGAATCGGTGCCGAGCAGCGTGTCCGGGAACGCCTGCCCGTTCCGCGTCTGGACGACGCGCGCGAGGAACTCGAGGTTGACCTGATGGACGATGCCGGTCGCGGGCGGGACGACCGTCAGCCCGTCGAACGCCTGCTGGCCGAAGCGGAGGAACGCGTAGCGCTCGCGGTTGCGCTCGAACTCGAGCTCGGTGTTCCGCGCCATCGCGCCGCGCGACGCGAACGCGTCCACCTGCACCGAGTGGTCGATGACGAGGTTCGACGGCAGCTCCGGGTCGATGCGCACGGGATCGCCGCCGAGATCGCGCATCGCGTCGCGCATGGTGACGAGATCGACCACGGCCGGCACGCCCGTGAAGTCCTGGTGGAGGACGCGCGCGGGCGTGAAGCTCAGCTCGCGGGACGGCTCTTCGGCGGCGACCCAGCCGGCCACCGCCTCCACGTCGGCCTCCGTGCCGGTGCGTAGCGCATTCTCGAGGAGGATGCGCAGGGTGAACGGCAGCCGCTCGACGTCGTGCGTCGCCTGAAGCGCGTCCACGCGAAAGATCTCGTAGTCCGTGCCGCCGACCGTCAGCGATGAGGAAGCGGCAGCCATGTCACCGATGCTACGTGAACGTAATCACGCTGCGGATGCCGTCTTGCGCCTCCATCAGCTCGAAGCCACCGTTCACCTCGTCGAGCGTAAGCCGGTGCGAGATGAGCGACTCGACGTCGATCTCGCCCGCGAGCCAACGGTCGACGAGCTGCGGGACATGTGTCCGTCCCTTCACGCCGCCGAACGAGGATCCGGTGACGCGCCGGCCCGTGATGAGCAGCCGAGGAACGACGTCGAGCGTCTCGCCCTTGCCCGCCACGCCGCACATCGTCGCGAGGCCCCAAGCCTCGCGCGCGGCCTCCACCGCCTGTCCCATCACCGCGACGTTGCCGGTCGCCTCGAATGTGTAGTCGGCGCCGAAGCCTCCCGTCTCGGAGCGGATCCATTCCACCGTGTCGTCGCCGGCCACCAGCGTGTCGGTCGCGCCGTGCCGGCGCGCCTCGGCGAGCCTTTCATCCGAGAGGTCGACGGCGATGATGCGGTCTGCGCCGGCAAGCCGGCAGCCGATGACGGCTCCTAGCCCCACGAGGCCGACGCCGAAGACGGCGCAGACGGAGCCTGACCCGACCCGCGCCGTGAAGAAGGCGGCGCCGATGCCCGTCGAGAGCCCGCACGCGAACGGTGCGCAGCCTTCGAGCGGTGCCTCCGGGCTGACCTTGGCGAGCGCGATCTCCGGCATGACCGTGTACTCCGCGAACGTCGACGTGCCCATGAAGTGCTTGAGCGGATCGTCGCCGCGGCTGAATCTCGTCGTACCGTCGGGGAGGAGTCCGAGGCCCTGCTGGTCGCGGATCGCGACGCAGCGGTTCGTTCGGTCGCTGAGACAGTGGACGCATTTCCCGCACTCCGGCGCGAAGAGCGTCACGACATGATCGCCCTCGGCGACGAGCGTCACTCCGTCGCCGACACGCTCGACGACGCCCGCGCCCTCGTGGCCGAGCACGCACGGCACGTAGCCGCTCGGATCCGCACCGGACGCGGTGTAGAGGTCCGTATGGCAGACGCCGCAGGCGACAAGCCTGACGAGCGCCTCGCCTGCCTTCGGCTCCGCCAGCTCGACGTCCTGGACGACGAGCGGCCGGCCGAACTCCTCGAGCACGGCGGCGCGTACGTGCACGCCGCGATCCTAGACGTCAGAGGGGCCCGCGAGGGCCCCTCTGAAACGAGACTCCCGCGGGCTCAGCTCTCCAGGCGGTCCTTGAGGTTCGCCAGGAAAACGTCTGCCTCGCGCTCATTGAGCTTGTGCAGGAACGGCTCGGCGAGCTTCCCGAGCAGCGTCGTCGGAATCTCGTACTCGGTCTTGACCTCGATCTTCGTCCGGCCGTTCTCAGGCACGAACGTGTAGTCGAACTTGGCCGGAATCTGACCAGTGGTCTTCGACACGAAGCGCTTGTCCTGCTCGAACTCGATTGTGTCCAGGTCGCCCTCGAAGCGCACGCCGGCCATCTTGTAGATCCAGTGGAAGCGGTGGCCGCCCGTGGGCAGCGTCGCCACGTCCTTGACCTCGACCATGCTCGGCCAGATCTCGGGCAGGTTCATCGGCTCGTCGAGGTATGCGAAGACATCCTTCACGGGAGCGTCGATCATGATGGTCTTGGTAATCGTCGCCATTCTGTGTCCACCTCCCTTCGAGGCGACTTGTGGTGGGAACGGCGCCAGGGCTGCGCAACGGCTCGTAAGCTCCTCATCGGCGCCGAGGCGCTCCGTTCTCCGTAATCCTCGTCAACGGAGACGGGCTCCGTATCGGGGAAAACACTGATCTTGCGACGGCCGGCCAGCTCAGCCGACCGGCACGTGGGCACCACTTTCGGCGGATCGGAAGAGGGCGTCGAGTGCGCGGCCTGCGCGAGCGCGTCTTCACGCCCGAGGAGCTGTACAGCTTTGCCGCGGATTGTGTCGCCCAGGTTCTCGAGCTGGAGCCTGTAGGAGTCGGCAGGCTCGAGGTCGACCCGGTCGGGCCGACGTACGCCTCGCCGTGGACGGAGCTGAAGGCCGACCGGATCACGCGCAGCTCACCGAGCGCACCGGTCCGAACGAGCTCCGAAAGCAGATGGGTCTGCGGATTGTGGCGGAACAGGTCCGCTCGATATTCCATTCCCGCGCATACGCGTCGGCGCGTGCATGGGCGCGGCTGGCGACGGCGATCAAGTGGACTTGTGCGAGTTGCGCGCGGCGGGAATGACGTAACGGTTGATGTTGGCCGTCGAGAGGATGCCCTAGCGGACGGCCACGCTAGAACAGCCCGCGGCCTTCGGCGTCGATCAGCACGGGGGAAACCATGTCTCCTCCGTGGGCCCCCTTCTTTACGGGCCGCTTGCCGATCGCGCCGTGCTCAGAACAAGCCAACCGTTCGTCCTTGCTCATCTATGTCGACGTTGAAGGCGGCCGGCGTCGCCGAGAGCCCCGGCATCGTCTGCATGTCGCCGCACAGCGCGACGAGCCAGCCGGCGCCTGTGTACGCCCGTACGGCCCGCACCGGCACAGTGAAGCCGGTCGGCGCGTTGAGCAACTCAGGGTCGTGCGACAGCGAAAGGTGCGTCTTCGCCATGCAGATCGGCACGTTGCCGAGGCCCTGGGCCTCGAAGCGGTGGATGTCGTTCTCGGCTGCGTGGAGCAGGAAGATGCCGTCGGCGCCGTACGCTCGCTTCGCGATGGCCTCGATCTTGTCCGCGATCGGCGCGTCTTCCGGATAGAGATAGTCGAAGGCGGTCGGGCGGTCGGCCGCATCGACGACGGCTTCGGCGAGCGCCGCCGCCCCGTCGCCACCCATCTCGAACGCGTCGTTGAGCTCGGCGGCGTGGGCGCCGTGTTCGAGCGCGAGGCGTCGCACCGTCTCGAGCTCCTCGTCCGTGTCGCCGGGGAAGCGGTTGACGGCCACGACTGCCTTCAGGCCGAACTCCTTGACGATGCCGAGGTGGCGCGCAAGGTTCGCTGCGCCGCGTTCGATCGCCGGGATGCCGCCGTCCGGCTCGCCGCCGTGGTGCTCGAGCGCCCGGACGGTGGCGACGAGCACGACCGCGCTCGGGCTGAGCCCGCCCGCGCGGCAGACGATGTCGAGGAACTTCTCCATGCCCATATCGGCGCCGAACCCGCTCTCGGTCACGACGTAGTCGCCGAGCTTCAGCGCCACGAGGTCGGCGACGAGCGAGTTGTTCCCGTGCGCGATGTTCGCGAACGGGCCGCAGTGCACGAAGGCGGGCTGCCCTTCGAGCGTCTGCACGAGGTTGGGCTTGAGGGCGTCTTTGAGCAGTACGGTCATCGCGCCCGCCGCCTGCAGTTGCTCGGCGGTCACCGGCTCGCCCTCCCATGTGTAGGCGACGGTGATCGCGCCCAGCCGCTGCCGCAGGTCGTGGAGATCGCGCGCCACGGCCGTGATCGCCATCACCTCGGACGCGGCGGTGATGTCGAAGCCCGTCTCGCGTACGTAGCCGTTCGCCCGCCCGCCGAGGCCGATCACGACGCCGCGCAGCGCGCGGTCGTTCATGTCCACGCAGCGGCGCCAGCTCACAGTGAGCGGGTCGATGCCGAGCTTGTTGCCGTGGAGCAGGTGTGCCTCCAGCAGCGCCGAGAGGAGGTTGTTCGCGGCGCCGATCGCGTGGATGTCTCCGGTGAAGTGAAGGTTCAGGTCCTCCATGGGCACGACCTGCGCGTGCCCGCCTCCCGCCGCGCCGCCCTTGATCCCGAACACGGGTCCGAGCGACGCCTCGCGTAGGCAGAGCACCGGCCGTTTGCCGATCTTGCCGAGGCCCTGCGTGAGCGCGACGGAGGTCGTGGTCTTGCCCTCGCCCGCCTTCGTCGGCGTGATCGCCGTCACGCAGACGAGCTTCGCGTCCGGTGTCGCGGCGAGCCGGTCGAGCACGGACAGCCCGACCTTCGCCTTGTGGTTTCCGTAGAGCTCGACCTCATCCGGCTCCAGGCCGATCTCGCCGGCAATGTCCGCAATGGGCCGGAGCTTCGCGGCCTGGGCGATCTCGAGGCTCGACAGCATGCCGGGATCATTCCATCCCGCCGCGCCGGGATACGATGAACCTGCGGTGATCGAGTTCACGCTCGACGGAAAGACGGTCGCGGCGCCCGACGGCGAGCTACTCGTCCATGCGGCGGCGCGGCACGAAGTCTTCATCCCCACGCTTTGCCACGACGACAAGCTCGACCCGTACGGCGGCTGCCGCATGTGCCTCGTCGAGGTGGAGGGGGCGCCGCGGCCCGTTCCCGCCTGTGCCGAGCGCGTCCGCGAGGGCATGGCCGTCTCTACGAACGGCGAGACGGGCGCGATGCGCCGCACGCTCACAGAGATGCTGCTCGTCGAGCACCTCAACGCAAACCCCGGCGGACGGCCTAACGAGCTGACCGACCTCGCACAGGAGCTCGGCGCCACGGCGCCGTTCGTCCTGCCCGACGCCGAGCGCAAGCCGTACTCCGACCGCAACGCGTACATGGGCTACGACCCCGGCGCCTGCATCCTCTGCAACCGCTGCGTGCGCTACACGCAGGAGGTGATGATGTGCTCGGCGCTGACGTTCGAAGGGCGCGGCGCGGAGGCGAGGATCGTCCCCACGCACGGCGACTCATGGCTCGACACCGAATGCGAGCTCTGCGGCGGCTGCCTCTCGGTCTGCCCTACCGGCGCCATCTACGAGAAGTTCACGACCGGCGCGCCCCCCGGGCACGAGCAGGCGCTCGAGAAGACGAAGACGACGTGCACCTTCTGCGGGGTGGGCTGTCAGATCGACCTCAACGTCGACCCGCAGACGAAGCGCATCGTGAAGGTGACGTCCGAGCCGGAGTACCTCCCGAACGAGGGCAACCTCTGCGTCAAGGGCCGCTTCGCCTTCAACTTCGTCCACCATCCCGATCGCCTGACGGAGCCGCTCGTGCGCGGCGAGGACGGCGAGCTGCACCCGACCGATTGGGACACCGCGCTTCAGACGGCAGCCAACGGACTACGCAAGGTGATGAAGGAGCACGGCACGCAGTCCGTCGGCGTGCTCGCGTCGGCAAGGCTGACGAACGAGGAGAACTACCTCATCCAGAAGCTCGCGCGGACGGCGTTGCACACGAACTCCGTCCACTCCTGCGAAGCCACCTGACACGCTCCGACCCTTTACGGCCTGGTCAGGTCGTTAGGCAGAGGAGCGAGCACCAACTCCATCCCGGAGATCGAGAACGCGCGCTTCCTGCTCGTGATCGGCTCGAACACGACGGAGGCTCACCCAGTGCTCGCGCTGCGAATGAAGAAGGCCGTGCGGAACGGCGCCACGCTCGTGGTCGCCGATCCGCGGAAGATCTGGCTGACGAAGATCGCCAAGCGTCACCTGCAGCTGCGCCCGGGCTCGGACGTCTGGCTGATCAACGCGATGATGAACGTGATCCTCGAGGAGGGGCTCGAGAACGAGGAGTACATCCGCGAGTTCACGGACGACTTCGAGGCGCTGCGCGAGGTCGTGTCGCGCTACACCCCGGAGGAGGCCGAGCAGGTCACGGGCGTCGCTGCGGAGGACATCCGGGCCACGGCGCGCGAGTACGCGACCGAGCGGCATGCCGCGATCTTCTACACACTCGGCATCACCGAGCATGCGTGCGGCGTCGACAACATCTGGTCGCTCTCGAACCTCGTGCTGATGACGGGTCACCTCGGCTACGAGTCGACCGGCCTCAACGCCCTGCGCGGGCAGAACAACGTCCAGGGGCTGAACGACTCCGGTGCGAACCCCGCGTACCTCCACGGCTACCAGTCGGTAGACGACCGCGAGGTGCGCCAGAAGTTCACGGAGGCCTGGGGCGTGGAGGTGCCCGAGACGCCCGGGTACCGGCTCGACCAGATCATGGCGGCTTGCCACGACAACCGGATCCAGGCGCTCTACCTCATCGGTGAGAACCCGATGCAGACGGAGCCGAACGCCCATCATGTCGAGGAGGGGCTCGCCGGCCTCGAGTTCATCGTCTCGCAAGACATCTTCCTGAACGACATGACCCAGCGGTTCGCGGACGTCGTGCTGCCGGCATCGAGCTTCGCCGAGAAGGACGGGACGTTCACGAACACCGAGCGGCGGGTGAACCGCGTCCGCGCGGGCGTTCCGTGTCCCGGCCAGGCGCGGGTCGACCGCGAGATCGTCATAGACCTTGCGCGCGCCCTCGGCGCCAAATGGCCGGAGTACCCGGACGCGGAGTCTGTCTGGAACGAGATGGCTGACCTCGCGCCGGCGTGGTACGGCATCCGCTACGACCGGCTCGAGGAGCAGGGCATGCACTGGCCCGCGCCTGAGCTCGGCCACCCCGGCTCGAAGTTCCTCCACGCGCCGAGACCTGCGCGGGCCGGGGGACGCGGCAAGTTCTTCCCCGTCGAGTATCAGCCCCCGATCGAGCAGCCCGACTCGGAGTACCCACTCATCCTGAACACCGGCCGCACGCTCTATCACTACAACTCGGCCACCATGACGATGCGCGAGGACGGGATCACGGACAAGCAGCGAGACCCGTTCTTCGAGATCTCGGCCGAGGACGCGTCGAACCTCGGGCTGGCAGAGGGTGACTTGGCACGGATCTCATCGCGACGCGGGTCGCTCGAGGCGCGGGCGGCGATATCCGACCGCGTCTATCCGGGGCTCGTGTGGATGGCCCTCCACTTCGAGGGGGCGAAGGTGAACTGGCTCACGCACGACGTCGGCGACCCGTTGATCGGCACGCCGGAGTACAAGATCAGCGCCGTCAGGGTCGAGAAGGTGTGACCGACTCGCTCGCCTGGGAGGCTGTCGACCGGCAGCTCAAGGGGCGGTTCGGGCGGCCCTACACGTACGTCGAGTCCTGCGAGTCGACGCAGCACCTGCTCGCCGACGACGCGCCGGAGGGTGCGGTAGCCGCGACCGATCACCAGACTGCAGGTCGCGGCCGGTACGGGCGCGTCTGGGAGGCGCCGGCCGGAACTGCGCTGCTCTGCTCGATCGCCCTCCATCCGCCACCTGAGCGCCGTGCGCCCGAGCTCACCCTCGTCGGCGCCATCGCGGCCGCGGAGGCGGTTGAGGGCGCGACCGGCCTCTCGGCCCAGATCAAGTGGCCGAACGACGTGATGCTCAACCGGCGGAAGGTGTGCGGCGTGCTCGGCGAGCTGCGAGAAGGGGTCGTCACGCTGGGCATCGGCCTCAACGTCAACCAGACGCGGGAGCAGCTTCCTTCGGACGCGCACACACCCGCGGCATCGTTGCGAACGATCGCTGGGCAGACGTTCGATCGCGCAGCGCTGCTGGGGTCGATGCTCTTCCGGCTCGAGCGAATCTACGACGAGTGGCGCCACGGGGGGCTCGTGGATGTGTTCGTCGAGATCGGTCCACGCGACTTTCTCCGTGGCCGTCACATCACCGTGGACGGCACGAGCGGCGTGGCAGCAGGCATCAACTGCGATGGCCGTCTCGAGATCGACGTTGCCCACGGCGAGCGCATCTCCGTCGAGTCGGGCGAAGTCGCGTACGACCGTTAGCAAATGCCGCGCCATACTGTCGCGTGCGCCTCGACTGGGAACTGGCGGTCCGTGGCTACCGCCGCTTTGCCGCGTATCCCGCGGCGACGTGGGCGGGCATCCTCACGAACACGGTCTTCGGCTTTATCCAGGCCTACGTCCTGCTGGCCCTCTTCGAGACGCGCGACGACATCGGTGGATACGACGCGACGGCCACGCTGACATATGTCTGGCTGACGCAAGCGATGCTCTCGACGGTCGGCATCTTTGGCGATGCGGACTTTGCCCAGCGGATCCAGCGCGGCGACGTTGCCACCGACCTCATCCGACCCGTGCATCCTCTCCGAGCGGGCCTCGCCGCCGACTACGGGCGCGCCCTCTACCACGCCATCTTTCGCGGGTTGCCGCCGCTCGTCGTCGGCGCCATCGTCTTCGACCTGACGGCACCCAGCAGCCCCGTCGTCTGGGCGGTGTTTCTCGTGAGCGTCCTGTTTGCGATCGCTGTCAGCTACGCCTTCCGCTTCCTGTACAACCTCGCGGCGTTCTGGATGCTCGACTACCGCGGCGCGATGCGTATCGCGATCGCGGTGGCCGCGTTCTTCTCGGGCTTCATCATTCCCATTCGCTTCTTCCCGGAGTGGCTTCAGGCCCTCGCGTACGCGACGCCGTTCCCGAGCATGCTCCAGCTGCCTGTCGACGTCTTCGTCGGTGTGACGACCGGGACAGAGCTCGTCGCGACGCTCGCGATGCAGGCCGGCTGGCTGCTCGCGCTCCTGGCCATCTGTCATGCGGTGTTCTTGCGGGGCACGCGAAAGCTGGTGGTGCAGGGTGGCTGAGTCGGTGGCCCTCTACGTCCGACTCGTCTCGGCTCGCGTACGTGCCCAGTGGCAGTACAGGGCCTCCTTCACCCTCGACGTGCTCGGCGTGTTCCTCGTCTCGTTCCTCGACTTCATCGCAATCCTCGTCATCTTCGACAACGTGCCGCAGCTCGGCGGCTGGAGCGTGCAGGAAGTCGCGCTCCTCTACGGCATCGCCGGTGTCTCGTTCTCGATCGCCGAGCTGGCCGTTGGCCACCTCGATCTGCTGCCGCAGCTGATTCGAGACGGGAACTTCGATCTCGTGCTCGTCAGGCCCCGCAACTCGCTGCTCCAGGTGATCGTCTCGGACTTCCGTCTGCGTCAGTTCGGAAGACTCCTTCAGTCGATTGTCGTGCTCGTATACGCCGTCGTGGCGCTCGACATCGGCTGGACGGTGGACCGCGTCGTCATGATCGTCGTAGCCGTGCTCGCCGGAGCCGCGATCTTCGCCGCCATCTGGGTGGCGGGCATCACCATCGTCTTCTGGGCCGTCGAGGGACGTGAGGCGGTGAACTCGTTCACCGACGGGGGCAACTTCCTCTCGGAGTATCCGATAGACGTGTACGCCGGCTGGCTGCAGCGGTTCGTGACCTTTGTCGTGCCGCTCGCGTTCGTGGCGTACTTCCCCGCCAGCTACGTGCTCGACAAGCCCGATCCGCTGGGCGTGCCCGACTGGGTGCCGTTCGCCTCGCCGGCGGTAGCGCTGGTCGCAGCGATCGGCGCCGGCTACGTATGGAAATTCGCCATACGCCACTACCGGAGCGCAGGCGGCTAGATGGCCCAGATCGAGCTGGAGAGCGTCGAGAAGACGTTCGTCGTACGGCGGAAGCGAGGCCGGGTCCTGCGGGAACGCACGGTCGTCCGTGCCGTCGACGGCATCAGCTTCGAGATCGAGGCGGGCTCGCTCATTGGATACATCGGGCCGAACGGTGCCGGGAAATCGACGACCGTGAAGATGCTGACCGGCATCCTCGTCCCGTCCTCGGGCCGGATCTCCGTTGCGGGCTTCGAGCCGTCGCGACAGCGCATCCAGCTGGCTCGCCGTATCGGCGTGATGTTCGGCCAGCGCATCCAGCTCTGGTGGGACCTGCCGCTCGCCGACTCGTTCGCGCTCCTGCGGCACATCTACAAGGTTCCCGAGGATCGTTACCGCGAGAATCTCGCGCGCTTCCGCGAGTTGCTCGACCTCGATGAGTTCCTCGAGGTGCCGGTGCGACAGCTCTCGCTCGGCCAGCGCATACGAGGCGAGCTGACGGCGGCCATGCTGCACGACCCGGAGATCGTCCTGCTCGACGAGCCCACGATCGGCCTCGACGTCGTCGCAAAGGAGCGCGTCCGCGAGTTCCTGACCGAGGTCAATTCCGAGCGCGGCGTGACCGTGCTGTTGACCACGCACGACCTCGACGACATCGAGCGGCTGTGCTCCCGCTTGCTCGTGATCGACCACGGACGTCTCATCTACGACGGCGACATCGACGCGCTGAAGCAGCGCTACGGTGGCGAACGGATGCTCGTCGTCGATCTCGAAGAGCCGCGCGAGCCGCTGGCGGTGGACGGGGCGCGCGTCGTCCGTGTCGAGGGCTCGCGCCAGTGGCTCGCGTTCCGGCGCGACGAGGCGAGTGCGGCGCGGTTGACCGCAGCCGTCACCGCCCTCGCGCCCGTCCGCGATCTCGAGCTCCATGAGCCCGACATCGAGGACGTCGTCCGGAAGATCTATGCTGAGGGCGCCGGTGAGTGAGCGAGTCCTGACGCTGCGCGACCTGAACCGCGCGACGCTCGCACGTCAGCTCCTGTTGGATCGGAAGCGGCTCTCGCCGAAGGCCGTGATGGAGCGCCTGGTCGGGATGCAGGCGCAGTGGCCGCCGGCGCCCTACGTCGGCATCTGGACGCGAACAACAGGCTTTCGCCGCCAGGCGCTCGAGCGCGAGCTCGCGCTCGGCAGGGTCGTCAAGGCGACCGTCATGCGGCAGACGCTCCACCTCGTCACGCCGCGCGACTACGGGCTCCTGCGAGCGGCGATGAGCGAGACCAACTTAGCGCGAGCGTGGGAGGTGGAGCCGGCGAAGAGCCTTGCGCCCTCGGTGCGGGCGCTCGCCGAGAATGGTCCCGTCACGACGACGGAGGCGCTCGCATATCTCGAGCGCGAGCACGGTCTCACCGGCCTCACTGCGCGACGTGCATGGCGCGCCGCGCGGGCACGCGCCCATCTTCACCACCACTACGAGACGGCGCTGTGGCGAGGGCGTCCCGAGGGCCGCTTCGTTGCGCTCGACGACCCGGAGGTGCACGACCCGACGGAGGCGCGTGCCGAGATCTTCCGACGCTATCTCGCGGCGTTCGGGCCCGCGTCGCGGCGCGACATCGTCGCCTGGAGCATGATGCACGTCCCGGAGATCGACCGGGCGCTGGAGCGAATGGAGCCGTTGCGGCGCTTCCGCGACGAGCAGGGACGCGAGCTCTACGACGTCCCGCGGGCGCCGCTGCCGGACACTGAGACGCCCGCGCCGGTCCGCTTCCTGCCGAAGTGGGACAACGTGCTGCTCGCGTTCGCAGACCGGACGCGCGTCCTGCCCGAGCAGTACCGGAAGACCGTCATCCGCCAGAACGGCGATGTCGCGCAGACGTTTCTTGTCGACGGGCTCGTCGCCGGCACGTGGCGCGTCGACGATCGGCGCATCGTCACCGAGCCGTTCGCGGCGCTGTCACGCTCGTTACGGCGTGAGCTCGGGGAAGAGGCCGCGCGCCTCGAGCGGTTCCTCGCGAGCTAGCGCTCCATCTGCACAGGAATCTCGACGAGGTTGATTCGCGATCCGTCCTTCGCCGAGCGCTCGAGGACGATGAGCGCCCCCAGCCCCTCGCGAGAGATCTCGTACGGCCGGGACGTGAAGTCGAAGGTGCCACGGGTGCCGCTGCCAGAGGTCGCGGTGACGAAGTGCGTGTCCACGATCCGGCCCTCCGGCTCGACCACCTCGTACTCGAAGTTGGCCTCGAACGTGTTCGCTGTCCCCTTCGCGCGCAGGGGATTCCCAACCGTCTCGAACGGTAAGGGCGACTCGACGAGGATCGCCGGCGTCTCATCCTCGAAGTCAGCGCGCGTGTACCGCGTGCCGTCGATCTCGACCTGCTCGACGGTGGGGAACTGCGTCAGCGTGTAGACGACCTGCGCGAGGCCGGTGCGGGAGCTTGGGGCCGTTCCCTCGAGCGTAGCGATGCCGCCGTCGATCGTGACGCCTGAGATGTCGAACGAGGCGTCAGACGTCATCCCCAACTCGCCCTCGGAGGCAGTCGTCCCGGCCGCGAGCTCGTCGAGCGCCGCTTGGGCGACCGCCCGAGTCTTCGGCACCTCGCGTGCCACCGGCTGCACCTTGTCGTTGAGCAGGAAGTAGACGCGGAGCTTCGTCGTCTCCTCCGACGTCGTCGTCGTGACAGTCGTGTCGGTGTCGAACGTCGTCGTGGTCTCGCTCGCCGTGGTCGAGCCCCCGTCGCCGCCGCAGGCGGCGAGTCCGAGCGCGAGAGCGATCAGGGACAATGCGCTGGCGATGCGGCCCGTCATCGGCATCACAGCGTATGCAGAGGACGCGACATGGGGCGTCTGGAACGTGCCGGCCGCGCTCGCCCCGCTCTCGTACGTGACGAAGGTCGAGGCGGCCGGCGGCAGGCCGCTGCTCGTGCCGCCATTGGACGACGCGATCGACGAGACGCTGGACGTCCTCGACGGGCTCGTCTTCACGGGCGGGCCGGACCTCGACCCGGGGTTGTACGACGCCGAGCCGCATCCCGAGACGAACAACATCCGCCCGGAGCGCGACCGCGCGGAGATCGCGCTCCTCACCGCGGCCCTCGAGCGCGACCTGCCGGTGCTCGCCATCTGTCGCGGCTCGCAGGTGCTCAACGTCGCGCTCGGCGGCGACCTCGAGCAGCACGTGCCCGATCTCGTGGGGCACCAGGGGCACAAGGAGGTACCGGGCGTCTTCTCCAAGCATCCCGTCTCCGTCGACGAGGGCTCGCGCCTCCACTCGATCGTCGGCGACAGCGTCGAGGCGTCGTCGCACCACCACCAGGGCTACGGCCGGCTCGGCGAGGGTGTCGAGGTCGTCGCGCGTGCCGACGACGGGACGATCGAGGCGCTGGAGGTGGGTGACCGTGCGTTCGCGCTCGGCGTGCTCTGGCACCCGGAGGACGGCGACGACCTGCGCCTCTTCGAGGAGCTCGTCTCCTCCGCTCGCGAGTACAGATCTCGCAGCTAGAGTCGGAAGGTGGCGTACGGCATCGAGGCGGAGCGGCTCGTCCGCGACTTCAAGGAAGTTCGAGCCGTCGACGGGATCGACCTCGCCGTCGCCGAAGGGGAGATCTACGGCTTCCTCGGGCCAAACGGCGCGGGGAAGTCGACCACGGTGCACATACTGACCACGCTGCTGCCGCCGACCGACGGCCGCGCGCGCGTTGCCGGCTTCGACGTCGTCAAGGAAGGCCCGAAGGTGCGTCGCGCCATCGGCGCCGCCCTCCAGGAAGCCGCGCTCGACCCGCTGCTCACAGGCCGCGAGCACCTGCGGCTCCAGACCGCGCTGCACGGCATCTCGAAGGCGGAGCGCAACCGGCGATCCGACGAGCTCCTGGAACGCGTGGGCCTGGAGGCGGCCTCCGAGCGAAAGGTGCGCACGTACTCGGGAGGGATGAAGCGGCGCCTCGACCTCGCGCTCGCGCTCGTTCACAACCCGCGCATCCTCTTCCTCGACGAGCCGACGACGGGGCTCGATCCTCAGTCTCGCACCGCGCTCTGGGCCGAGGTGGGACGCCTCGCGCAGGAGGACGGCGTCACCGTCTTCCTGACGACGCAGTACCTCGAGGAGGCCGACGTGCTCGCGAATCGCGTCGGCATCATCGACCACGGACGCATCGTCGCCGAGGGCACGCCCGCCGAGCTGAAGGCGCAGATCGCGCACCCGATGGTGGAGGCGATTCCCGCCGATCCGGAACAGCGCCCTCAGCTCGCCCGGATCCTCGAGCAGTTCGGCGAGCTCTCGCAGGTGTCGCCGAAGTCGCTTGCAGTGCGGCTCAGCGGTGACGAATTCGGCCTCGCGGACATCGTTCGCGCGCTCGACGCGGCCGATCTCCACGTCGAGCATCTCCAGCTGCACGCGCCGAGCCTCGACGACGTCTTCCTCGCAAAGACCGGCCGCACGCTCGAGGGCGCCGGCTCGGAGCAGCCCGAGAGCATCGCCACGTGAACGCGACTCAGGTGTTCAGCCTGGCCCGGCGCAGCCTCACGCGCACGATGCGCCAGCCCGCGTACGTCCTCCCGCCGCTCCTCTTCCCGACGCTGCTCGTCGCGGTCAACGCCGCCGGCCTCAGGCCGTCGACCCAGCTAAACGGCTTTCCCACGGACTCGTTCCTCGCGTTCGCCGTCGCCGTGCCGTTCATCCAGGGCGCGCTGTTCGCGACGATGAACGCGGGTACGGACCTCGCTCGCGACATCCAGAACGGCTTCCTCAATCGCCTGGCGCTGACGCCGATGCGCGGTAGTGCTCTCCTAGCCGGCCACCTCGCTGGCGTGACCGTCATGGGCTTCATCCAGTCCGTCTTCTACCTCTTGTGTGCGCTCGCCTTCGGCGTGGAGATCGAATCGGGCGCCGCCGGCATCGTCGTGATCCTCGTGCTCGCCACGCTGATCGCAGCAGGCTTCGGGATGCTCGGCGCCTTTATGGCACTGCGCACCGGCTCGGGAGAGGCGATCCAGGCGCTCTTCCCCGTCCTGTTCATCTTCCTGTTCATGTCGTCGATGAATGCGCCGCGGAACCTCATGGAGGTCGAGTGGTTCCGCGCGATAGCGACGATCAACCCGGTCTCGTACCTCATCGAGGCCGTGCGCAGCCTCATCATCACCGGCTGGAACCTCGAGGCGCTCTCGCTCGGGTTCGTCGTTGCCCTGACGCTCATTGTCGTCTCGACGTTCTTTGCGTCGCACGCGCTTCGCGTGAGGATGGCGCGCACGTGAGCGGAGGGACATGGCATGCGTACCGCTCGGTCGCGCTCGGCGTGGCGTGGCGGACGACGCACAACGCACTCACGACGCCGAACATCCTCATCCCGTCGATCGCGTTCCCGCTCTTCTTCTTCACGGCATTCGTGGGGGGCCTCTCGCAGCTCTCGGGGCTGCCGGGGTTTGATTTCCCCGCGGGGTACACGGCGTTCCAGTTCGTCTTCGTGCTCCTCCAGTCGGCCGCGTTCGGCGGTGTGTTCACCGGCTTCGGGATCGCGCGCGACTTCGAATACGGGTTCTCGCGGCGCCTGATGCTTGCGGCCCCGCATCGCAGCGCGATCATCGTCGGCTATGGGCTGGCAGCGATAGCTCGCTGGGGCGTGACGGCCGTCGTCCTCGTCGCCGTCGCGCTCGCGCTCGGAATGGATGTACTGGGAAACGGCGTCGAGCTCGTGGGGCTCTTCACGCTCGCGCTGCTCGTCAACATGGTCGCGCTGTGTTGGGCGTCCGGCATCGCAACGCGGTTCCGGTCGCTTCAAGCCGGTCCGCTCATGCAGATGCCGGTGTTCCTCGTCCTCTTCTTCGCGCCCGTCTACGTCCCGCTGGCCCTCCTGTCTGGCTGGATTCACGCGGTCGCCACCTTCAACCCCGTGACGTACCTGCTCGAGGCGGGCCGCAGCCTCGTCTCCGGAGCGCCGGAGTACGTGGCCGTCGCGTTCGGCGCCGCCTTCTGCCTGCTTGTCATGTTCGCGGTCTGGGCAGCGCTCGGAATGCGCCGGGCCGAGGCCGCCGGCGGCTAGTCGAGCAGCCCCGCGTCGACGGCGGCCACGAGGCCGGCGACGACGCCGCAGCGCGTTGCCAGGCTCGCGGTCTCGATGTACTCCCACGGCGTGTGGTCCTCGCCGCCGACGGGCCCGAGCCCGTCGAGCGTGGGGAGGCCCTGCGACGCCGCCCACGAGCCGTCGGAGACTCCCCCCGCCGCCGTCTCGCCGAAGACGTGGCCAAGCTCTGCGCCTAGCGCGATGGCGGTCTCGGCGAGCAGTCCAACACGCTCAGTCCGCTCCAATGGCGGAGGGCCACCGAGATCCTCGTACGCGAGCTCGACGCCCGCGTGCTCGCCGAACGTGGTGGCATGCTCGAGCGCCCAGGTGAGATCCTCGTCCGTCCAGGCGCGGAGGTCGGCAGTCAGCGAGCCCGCGCTCGGCACGGTGTTGAGTCCCTCTCCGGCCTCGAGCCCCGTGATCTGGAGCGTGAGATTCTCGCGCGATCCGTCGAGCTCGCCGATCCGCAGCGCCTCGCGGGCGAGGGCCAGTGCTGCATTCCGCCCTTCGGCCGGCGCCTCGCCGGCGTGCGCGGCCCGCCCGGAGGCGTGAATGCGGAACCAGCGCGCTCCCTTGCGGCGCGACACAACCTCGCCGTTTGGCCGCCCGCACTCGAGGCAAAGGACGGCGTCCATGTCGAGCAGCCGCCCGCCCGACGGCGGCCCTCCGTTCCGGGACTCCTCGTCCGGCACGCTCACGACCTCGAGCAGCCCGAACGGCCGCGGCCCCTCCGCAAGCAGGCGAGCCGTGTGCAGCGCGACAGCGACGCCGCCCTTCATGTCCGCGACGCCAGGCCCGTAGCAGCGCTTCCCGTCTCGACGGAACGGCCGTGCCGCGGCAGTGCCCAGCCGGAAGACGGTGTCATGATGGCCGAGAAGCGCGACGCGCCCAGTGCCCGACCCCCGCAAAGTGGCGTGGAGCGCGAGCCCGCCCGGCGTCTCCACAAGCTCGGGATCGAGCCCGTAGCGCTCGGCCTCGAGCGCGAGGACGCGCGCCAGCCCGTCGAGGGCCTCGAAGTCGCCGCCCGGGGTGTCGACATCGACCCACGTGGCGAGATCGGCCAGCAGGAGGTCGAGCTCGGACTCGGCTCGCCCGTGAACGCGCGCGGCCTCGGAGGAGGCGATCGCCGGGAGGTCCAACTACGACGTTCGGCCGAACGATGCCCGGCGCTCGACATCCGCCGGATCCACCATTTGCCCGTCGCGTCCCACGTAGCCGCCCTTGCCGCCGACGATGAGCATCACGAGGTCGTCCTCGCCGGCGTTCGAGACACGCCGCGGCGTCGTCGAGCGGACGTGGAAGATTCCGCCCGGCCCGAGCTCGCGCGCCTCTTCGCCCACCTCGACCCGCGCCGTGCCCGAGTGGACGAAGTAGAGCTCATCTTGCTCATCGTGGTAGTGGTGGAAGCCCTCGTATCCCGGCGGCATGACGACCGCGTTGACGCCGAAGGCCTCCACGCCGAGCGCCTGGCGTATCTTGCGAAAGCCGTAGCCCTCGCCGAGCTCCCCGAGCGTCCCGAACGCGTAGTCGTCTGGCATGCGGCGACGCTACACCGACGCTTAACAGTCGTCAAACGGCGCTTTAAGCCTCGGCGGGTAGAACACCGGCATGGACAATCCCCGTCGATTCATCCCCTACGTCGCCATCGCCGCGGCGGGAGCCGCGGGCGCTGCACTAGCGCTCGGAGGCGCGTATGCAGTCGGCAGCCTCGACGGTACGAGCACCGTCACCGTGCGCGAGGTGACCGTCGAGAACACCGCCCAGCCGACGCGGTTCCGGACGCCCGGCAAGTCCCTCACGATCGCCGAGATCT
>JBOGZW010000017.1:0-18664 GCA_050697575.1 Gaiellaceae bacterium
ACTCGGTGGCCAGCGTCTCCTGGATGACCTCCTTCTGCACCTCACCGTAGAGCGAGAGGAAGAGCTCCTGCCGGACGTCGTCCTGCCGCAGGTCGATCAGGGGGTCGTGGTCGGCGAGCTGGGTCAATGCGACGTGGAGCACGCCTTTGTCGCTCGGGTCACGCGGAACGGCGGCCGTCTCCAGCGTCGGCGGAGCGAAGTGGTGCTCCACGTGTGCGGGTGGTGCGCCGATCGCGTCCCCGATCTTGATCTCACCGAGACCCCACACCTTTCCGATCTGGCGTGCAGCCAGTGAATCGCCTCGAACCACAGAGCCGTTGCCGAAGACGCTGATCGCGGTCACCTTGCGCTCGTCCTCGCCGACCTGCAGGCGGTCTCGAACCCGCAGCGCGCCAGAGAACATCCGGACATACGCGATCCTCTCGCCGGCAGGCCCGCGCTCGATCTTGAAGACGGTGGCCGAGGCAGGCCCGTCGGCATCCCCTCCCGCGGCCGGCAGCAGCTCCGCGATGCCGCCCATGAGCGCGTCCACGCCTGCGCCGCTGATCGCCGAGCCGAAGAACACCGGGTGCACGACGGCACGCTTCGTGTGCGCAGCGAGCTCCCCCCGGAGCCGGTCGTATGGGATGCTCTCGTTCTCGACGTACGCCTTGAGGATCTGCTCGTCGCGCTCGGCGAGCTGCTCGGCGAGCCTGTCGCGAAACGCAGCGCTGTCCGCGGACGCCATCGGGACGATCGCGGTCGTCAATCGCCGCGAGATCTCCTGCGTGACGCGCTCACAGTCCGCGCCGCGACGGTCGGTCTTGTTGACGAACAGCAGCGTCGGGACGCTCAGCCGTTGCAGCGCCCGCATGAGTAAGGGCGTCTGCGACTGCACGCCCTCGACGGCAGATATCACGAGCACGGCGCCGTCGAGCACGCTGAGCACGCGCTCCACCTCGGCGATGAAGTCCGGGTGGCCCGGCGTGTCGATGAGATTCACGGTGACGTCGTCGATGGGAAACGAGACGACAGCCGACTTGATGGTGATTCCTCGCTGGCGCTCCAGCGCCAGCGTGTCCGTCTGAGTGCTGCCGTCGTCGACGCTGCCGATCTCGTCGATGACGCCGGCCGCGTAGAGCAGCCGTTCTGTGAGCGTTGTCTTACCGGCGTCTACATGCGCCAGGATTCCCAGGTTGAGCGTTCGTCGAAGCAAGGTTCATACCCTCCGAAGTGGTCGCAAAGCCATTCGCGATGGATATGAACCGCCCCATGCACGCTCCTTTCCTGGTCGGCGCTGCTAGCCGGGAGTAAAGCACAGCCGCGGGCTCCTAGACTGCCCCCGTGCAGCGCAAGGTCGTAACCGTCTTGTTCTGCGATGTCGTCGGCTCGACGTCGCTCGGCGAGAACGTCGATCCCGAGGCGCTTCGCGCCCTGCTCGCCCGCTACTTCGAGCAGATGAAGGCGATCGTCGAGCGGCACGGCGGCACGGTCGAGAAGTTCATCGGCGACGCCGTGATGGCGGTCTTCGGGTTGCCCGTCGTGCACGAGGACGATGCCGTCCGCGCGCTCCACGCCGCGGCGGAGATGCAGGTCGCTATGCCCGACCTCGGCATCGAGGGCCGGATCGGCCTCTGCACCGGCGAGGTGGTCACGGGCACCGAGGAGCGGCTCGCGACCGGCGATGCCGTCAACGTCGCTGCACGGCTGCAGGCTGCCGCGAAGCCGGGTGAGACGCTGCTCGACCAGACGACGCTGCGCTTGGCCGGGGATGCAGTCGACGCCGAGCCGGTTGAGCCTCTTTCTCTGAAGGGCAAGAGCGAGCCTGTCGCCGCCTGGCGGCTGGTCGCCGTGTCGGCCGTCGGCGAACGGAGCTTCGACTCGCCCCTGGTGGGGCGGGAGCAGGAGCTCCGAACGCTCTCCGAGGCGTGGGAACGCGTGCGCGGCGGCCCGGCGTGCGAGCTGGTCACGGTCGTGGGCTCGGCCGGCGTGGGCAAGTCGCGACTGGTGGCGGAGTTTCTGACAGCCACGGATGCCACGATCGTCAGAGGTCGCTGCCTCTCGTACGGGGAAGGGATCACGTACTGGCCGGTCGTCGAGGTGCTGAAGCAGCTCGAGCCGCAGCGGTCGCGGCTCGAGCTCGATCCCGCTGCGGCCGAGGCGCTGCACGTGGTGCTCGGAGGCGAGGGCACATCCTCGCCGGACGAGATCGCGTGGGCGTTCCGCAAGCTACTCGAGGCAGTTGCGGCCGAAAGCCCGCTCGTCGCCGTCTTCGACGACATCCAATGGGCACTAGACGTTCTCCTCGACCTCATCGAGCACGTCGCGTTCCTCTCGACCGCCGCACCGATCCTGCTCCTCTGCATGACGCGGCCGGAGCTGCTCGACCGCCGCAGCGGCTGGGGCGGCGTCATCCGTCTGCAGCCGCTCGGCCCGGACGAGGCGGAGACGCTGATGGAAACGCGGATCGGCGGGCGAGAGCTCGACGGTGACGTCCGCCAACGGATCTTGCGCGCCGCGGGCGGAAACCCGCTCTTCGTGGAGGAGATGGCGGCGATGGTGCACTCGTCCGGTAACGTCGAGGTGCCGCCGACGCTCCAGGCGCTCCTCGCAGCCCGGCTCGACCAGCTCGATCCGCCGGAGCGGTCCGTGCTCGAGCGTGGTGCTGTGGAAGGCGAGGTCTTTCACCACGCAGTCGTCCAGGCGCTCACACCCGACGAGCCGCGGCTCACGACGCAGCTTACCGCGCTTGTCCGCAAGGAGCTGATCCGCCCCGACCGGGCGGTGTACGCCGGCGACGACGCATTCCGCTTCCGCCACCTGCTGATGCGAGACGCCGCCTACGAGGCAATGCCGAAGACCGAGCGGGCGGAGCTCCACGAGCAGTTCGCGGACTGGCTCGAGCAGCACGGCGCCGAGCTCGTGGAGCTCGACGAGCTGCTCGGCTACCACCTCGAGCAGGCCTATCGCAACCGGCAGGAGTTGGGGCAAGGCGACGACCACGGGCTCGCCCTACGGGCCGGAGACCGGCTCGGTGTTGCGGGAGGCCGCGCGCTCGAGCGGCACGACTTTCGGGCGGGGCTCGTCCTCCTCGAACGAGCGGCGGGTCTGCTGCCCGACGTCCAACGCGACGGGCCCTTCGAAATCAGCTTGGCTTGGGCGCGCTTCTTCACTGCGCAGGGCGCCGACGCGGTGCTGGCGGGTCTCACTGCTGCGGCCGAGCGCGCGGCAGTAGCCGGCGACCGTGTCACAGAGCTCGGCCTGCGCGTCGACGCGGCCGGCTATCAGCTCCTGTTCGAACCGTCGGCGAGCGCCATGCAACGACAACGCGAGCTGATCGAGGAGGCGCTGCCGGTGGTCGAGGCAGCCGCTGACGATTGGGGACTGACGGTCGTCTACGCAGGGCTCGTCCTCGCCGCGGAACTGCGCGGCACGTACGGGGAGATGGCCTCTGCGGCCCAGCGTGTCGTCCACCATGCGGGCCGGGCGGACTTCCACCTCATGGTCCACTGGGCGCAGGGCCAGCTGGTCTTCGCCCAGCACTACGGTGCGACGCCGGTGGAGGAGTGCCTGCGCTGGCTCGACGAGCACCCTGAGGTCGAGGGGCGCGGCGCTCTTCCCCACCGAGATCGACTGCTGGCCATGCTCGGCCGCTTCGACGAGTCTCATCGGTTGCAGGCCGAAGCAGCCGATCGTGTGGCGGAGCTCGGGGTGACCAGGCTCCGGGGCCTGCTTGCATGGCGTCGCTACGAGGTCTCAATGCTGGAGGGCGACACCTCCCGCGCGTTAGAGGCCGCTCGAGAGAATTGCGAGACGGCGGAACGTACGGGCGAGCTCGGCAACTTCATGTGGTTCTCGGGCAATCTCGCGCACGCGCTGCTCGCGCTCGGCAGAGACGACGAGGCCGAGCAGTGGCTCGAACGCGGGCTCGTCACGGCCCCGAGCGAGGAGCGACTGGCGAGGATCGTGTGGCGCCGGGCGCGCGGCAAGGTGCTCGCGCGGCGCGGCGAGCTGGAGGCGGGCGAGCGGCTCGTGCGCGAGGCGGTTGCGCTCGGCACAGAGACGGACATGCTGAATATGCACGCAGACGCGCTGCTCGACCTCGCCGACGTGCTCGCACTTGCTGGAAAGGACGCGCGCTCAGAGCTCGAGCAAGCGCTCGCGCTCTACGAACTCAAGGGGAATCTCGTCATGGCGGAGCGCACGCGCTCGAGGCTCGCTGAGCTCGCGGCTCCGGCCTGACCCAGCCAAACGGGACCACGTCCGAGAGAGCGGATTGCGCCTCTCGGCGCAGGAGATCACGCTTCCCGGGTGATTCGACGCGGGTCCGTGGTGCGGGAGGACGTGGACGCTATCCTGGCAGTACTGTTCGACATCCACCGCGAGCTCATACGCATCCGTATGGCACTCGAGGAGAGCGATGGAGAGGAAACGGAAGAAGAAGACTGAGCAGGAGCGGATCGCGGAGATCGAGCGCGAGCTGGCGGGCAAGTCGAGCAGCGAGCGACTGCTCGAGCGCATGGCCTACCATCGGAGGAAGATCGCCGAGGAGCGCGTGCGACGAGAGCGGCCGCTCTGGCGGCGACTGCTTCCCGGCTAGCAACTAGGCCGCGACGGGCGCGCCGGCCTTCTCGAAGACGAGCTCGCCGTTCTGGGCATCCACGCGCACGGTGTCGCCCTCGGCGAAGCGTGCTTCGAGCAGCGCCTTCGCCAGCGGGTTCTCCACGAGCCGCTGGAGAGCACGCTTCAGCGGCCGCGCGCCGTACGTCGGATCCCAGCCGGCCTCGAGGACAACCTCCTTCGCCTCGTCAGTGAGCTCGATCGAGAGCCCGCGCTCTGCCAGCCGCTTCCTAAGGCGCGCCAGCTGGAGCTCGACTATGTCGGCCAGCTGCTCACGCTCGAGAGGCTTGAACTCGACGATCTCGTCGATCCGGTTCAGAAACTCGGGACGGAAGAGGTCACGCAGCGCGTCTGCTGAGCGGAGGTTCGACGTCATGATGATCACCGTGTGCCGGAAGTCGACCGTGCGGCCGTGGCCGTCGGTCAGCCGTCCGTCG
The DNA here is from genome assembly GCA_050697575.1 of Gaiellaceae bacterium. Classification (GTDB taxonomy): domain Bacteria; phylum Actinomycetota; class Thermoleophilia; order Gaiellales; family Gaiellaceae; genus PALSA-612. The sequence continues at coordinate 5,037 of JBOGZW010000017.1, forward strand.
TCGAGAATCTGCAGCAGGACATCGAAGACCTCGGCGTGCGCCTTCTCGATCTCGTCGAGGAGGACGACGGAGTACGGGCGGCGCCGCACGGCCTCCGTCAGCTGGCCGCCCTCGTCGTAGCCGATGTAGCCCGGCGGGGCGCCGACGAGTCGCGACACCGTATGCCGCTCCTGGTACTCGGACATGTCGAGCCGCACCATCGCGCGCTCGTCGTCGAACATGAACTCGGCGAGCGCGCGCGCCAGCTCGGTCTTCCCCACTCCGGTGGGCCCGAGGAAGATGAACGAGCCGATCGGCCGGTCGGGATCCTGAAGGCCTGAGCGAGCACGGCGCAGTGCGTTCGACACGGCCTCCACCGCTTCGTGCTGGCCGACAACGCGCTCGTGGAGGCGCTCCTCCATGTGGATGAGCTTCTCCGTCTCGCCCTCCATAAGCCGCGCGACCGGGATGCCGGTCCAGCGGCTGACGACGAGCGCGATGTCGTCTTCGTCCACCTCCTCCTTCACCATCGGCTCGCCGTCGACCGCCTCGCGCCGCTCCAGCTCTGCCTCGAGCGCGGGCAGCTCGCCGTAACGGATCTCGGCGACCCGTTGGAGGTTGCCCTCGCGCTCCGCGCGATCGGCCTCCATGCGAAGCTCGTCGATCGCGCGCGTGATCTCCTTGACGCGTTCGAGCGCCTCCTTCTCCTTCGACCAGCGGGCGGCAAGCTCGTCGCGTGCCGCCTTGGCGTCGGCGAGCTCGCGCTCGAGCGGCTCGCGGACCTCTTTCTTCTCCTTCGCCATCGCGGCCAGCTCGATCTCCAGCTGGCGCACCCGTCGCTCCGCCTCGTCCAGCTCGAGTGGCGACGAGTCGATCTCCATGCGCACGCGCGACGCTGCCTCATCGACGAGGTCGATCGCCTTGTCGGGCAGGAAGCGGCCCGAGATGTAGCGGTCGGAGAGCACCGCCGCGGCCACGAGTGCAGCGTCGCGGATTCGGACCCCGTGATGCGCCTCGTAGCGCTCCTTGAGGCCGCGGAGGATGGCGATCGTGTCCGCAATCGACGGCTCGCCGACGAACACGGGCTGGAAGCGGCGCTCGAGTGCGGCGTCCTTCTCGATGTGCTCGCGGTATTCGTCGAGCGTCGTCGCGCCGATCGCGCGCAGCTCACCACGCGCGAGCATCGGCTTCAGCATGTTGGCGGCGTCGACGGCGCCCTCGGCGGCGCCCGCGCCGACGATCGTGTGCAGCTCGTCGATGAAGACGATCAGCTCGCCCTCGGACGCGGCGATCTCCTGCAGCACCGCCTTCAGCCGCTCCTCGAACTCGCCGCGGTACTTCGCGCCGGCCAACAGAGCGCCGATGTCGAGCTGCCACACGCGCTTGCCCTTCAGCCCTTCGGGCACGTCGCCGGCGACGACCCGCTGGGCGAGCCCTTCGACGATCGCCGTCTTGCCCACACCCGGGTCTCCGATCAGCACCGGGTTGTTCTTCGTCCGCCGCGACAGCACCTGGATGACACGCCGGATCTCCTCGTCGCGGCCGATGACCGGGTCGAGCCTGCCGGTCTCGGCCAGCGCCGTGAGGTCGCGGCCGAACTTCTCCAGGGCCTGGTACGAGCCTTCGGGATCCTGGGAGGTGACCCGCTGCGCTCCGCGCACCTCCTTGATCCGCGTAAGTAGCTCGTCGCGCGGCACGACGTCGAGCGCGATCAACAGGTGCTCGACGGAGACGTACTCGTCGTCGAGCTTCTGCGCGTCCTCGCCCGCCTTGTCGAGCGCCTGCGAGAGCTCGGTCGAGACACGCGGCTGCTGCGCGGCGCCTTCGACGGCCGGCTTCTGCGCGATCCGGGCTTCCGCCTCCGCGCGCAGCGACTGGGCCGACGGGACGAGCGACCGCGGCAGCTCCTGGTCGAGCAGCGCGAGCAACAGATGCTCGGGATAGACCTCGGGGTTGCCGCGGCGCCGCGCGTCCTCGACGGCGGCTGCGACGGCTTGCTGGGACTTGATGGTCAGGCGATTGAAGTCCATGTCACCCTCGCCTTCTCGGCAGGCGAAGCTCCCGTTGCGCGTCCGCGTAGAGGACGACGTCGCGCCGGTACTCCTTGTGGACGGACTGGATCGCGTCGCTCATCTCACGCTCTACCCTGTCGAGGCGCTCGCGAAGCGCCTTGAGCTCGTCCTCGAGCGCGATCACGCGGCGGACGCCTGCGAGGTTCAGACCGAGCTCTGTCGTCAGCCGCTGGATCTCGCGGAGCCGCTCGAGGTCGTAGTCGGAGTAGAGCCGCGTGCCTCCGGGAGTCCGGCCGGGGCGCACGAGCCCTTTCGACTCGTAGATGCGAAGCGTCTGCGGATGCATGCCGACGATGTCGGCGGCGACCGAGATCATGTACCGCGGCCGAGCGTCGGTCATGAGAACGCCTTCTCTCGCGGGTCTTCACGGGACACTTCGCGCAGCTGTTCGACGGCCTCGCGTTCCTCCTTGGAGAGCTTCGACGGCACCGTCACGCGCACCCGTGCGATGAGATCACCTCGCCCGGAGCCCTTGAGCTTCGGCACGCCGCGGGCCTTGATGCGCAGGAGCTTCCCGTCCTGTGTCCCGGGCGGTACCTTCAGCGAGACGCGGCCGTCGGGCGTCGGCACCTCCACGGTCGCGCCGAGCGCGGCCTCGGGATACGTGACCGGAACCTCGATCTCGAGATCGGCGTCTCCCCTGCGGCGGAAGAGCTTCGACGGCGCGACGCGCGTGACGACGTATAGGTCGCCGGCCGGAGCACCGCCGTAGCCGGCCTCGCCCTTGCCGCGTAGGCGAATGCGAGTCCCGTCCTTCACGCCCGCCGGGATCTTCACCTTGAAGCGACGCGTCCTCCGCTCGCGGCCCGTCCCCCGACACGTCGGGCATGGGTCCTCGATGACCGTCCCGTTCCCCCGGCAGCGCGGGCACGGCTGGGAGAGGGCGAACAGCCCCTGCGCTTCCGAGACGACACCGCGCCCCGAGCACTGCGGACACGTCGTCGGCGCCGTCCCGGGCTTCGCTCCCGATCCCTTACACGTCGAGCACGCTGACTCGAGGCTGACGGGAATCGTCGTCTCCAGGCCGCGCAACGCGTCCTCGAACGAGAGATTGAGCTCGACCTCCACGTCGCTGCCGCGCCGGCCGCGCGGAGACTGCGCACGCATGCCGCCACGACGGCCGCCGAAGATCCCACCGAGCAGGTCGCTGAGATCGCCGAAGTCGCCGAAGTCGAACGTGAACGAGCCCCCCGGCCCGAACTCGGGACGGCCGCTCGGCGAGCCCCATGAGTCGTACTGCTGCCGCTTCTCGGGGTCCGAGAGGACGTCGTAGGCGGCCTGCACCTCCTTGAACATCTCTTCGGCCTCGGTGTCGCCGGGGTTCTTGTCCGGGTGGTACTGCCGCGCAAGCTTGCGGTAGGCCTTCTTGATCTCCTCCTGCGGGGCGCCCTTCTCGAGGCCGAGCACCTCGTAGAGGCTTCTAGTCGTTCTGGTCGCCACCGGCGCTCACCACCACACGGGCGGGGCGCAGCACGCGGTCGCCCAGGCGATAGCCCTTCTGGATCACCTCGACGATCGCGCCTTCCTCCGCCTCGGAGGGCTGCGTGAGGAGCGCCTCATGCTCGTGCGGGTCGAATTTCCCGTCCGTCTCGACGGCGACGAGCCCTTCCTTCTGAAGCACGTGCGACAGCTCGCGGTGGACGAGCCGTACACCCTCCTCGAGCTTCGCTAGCGCCACGTCGTTCGTCGGGGGAACCTCCACCCGGTTCCCCCGAACCCCCTCCCCTTGTCCGCTGTCGCGGACGGGCGCCTCCGGCGGCTTCGCCACCTCCAGCGCCCGCTCGAGGTCGTCGAGCACGGGCAGGAGGTCTTTGACCAGGCGCTCGGTGGCTCTCGCCACGAGCGCCTGGTGGTCGCGCGCCGTCCGCTTGCGGTAGTTGTCGAAGTCGGCGGCGACGCGCTGGAGGTCGGCGATGGCGCTGTCCCTCGCCGCCTCCAGCTCCTTCAGCTGCTGCTCGAGGTCTGCCTTTGCCTCGGGCTTCGTCACTTCGCTTCCTCGTCAACGACCTCGTAGTCGGCGTCCTCGACGACCTCGTCGTCGCCTGCTGCCCCGTCGCTGTCGGCGGCAGTCGCCTGCGCCTGCTCACTTGCATTCGCGTAGAGCGCCTCGGCCAGCGAGTGGGAGGCCTCGACGAGCGCGTCGGTCTTCGCCTTCACCTCCGCGAGGTCGGAGCCCTTGAGCGCCTCGTTCAGCTCCATGATCCGGCCCTCGATCGTCGCCGCGACCGACTCGTCGAGCGCTTCGCGGTTCTCCTTGAGCGCCTTCTCCGTCTGGTAGACGAGGTTCTCGCCGATGTTCTTCGCATCGGCGAGCTCGCGCATCGCGTGCGCCTCCGACGCGTGCGCCTCGGCCTCCTTCATCATCCGCTCGACCTCCTCGGGCTTGAGGCCCGAGCCGCCTTCGATGCGGATCTGCTGCTCGTTGCCCGTGCCGAGGTCCTTCGCGGAGACGTGAAGGATGCCGTTCGCGTCGATGTCGAACGTGACCTCGATCTGCGGCACGCCGCGCGGCGCCGGCGGAATGCCCACCAGCTGGAACTTCCCCAGCGTCTTGTTGTACATCGCCATCTCCGACTCGCCCTGGAGCACGTGGATCTCGACCGACGGCTGGTTGTCCTCGGCCGTCGAGAAGACCTCCGACTTGCGGTTGGGGATGGTCGTGTTGCGCTCGATGAGCTTCGTGAAGACACCGCCCTTCGTCTCGATGCCGAGCGACAGGGGCGTCACGTCGAGCAGGAGGACGTCCTTCACCTCGCCGCGCATGACACCTGCCTGGATGGCGGCGCCGACTGCGACCACCTCGTCCGGGTTGACGCCCTTGTGCGGCTCCTTGTCGAGCAGCTCGGTGACCTTCTCCTGCACCGCCGGCATGCGGGTCATGCCACCGACGAGGACGACGTGCTCGATGTCGGATGCCGAGAGGCCGGCGTCAGCGATGACCTGCTTCGTCGGGCCGACGGTCCGTTCGAGGAGATCCGCCGTCAGCTCGAGCATCTTCGCGCGCGTGAGCTGCATGTCGAGGTGTTTCGGGCCTTCGGCGATGAACGGCAGGTTGATCTGGGTCGTCATCGTCGAGGAAAGCTCGATCTTCGCCTTCTCTGCGGCGTCGTAGAGCCGCTGGAGCGCGACGGGATCCTGCGAGAGGTCGGCGCCGTGATCCTTCTTGAACTCTGCGACCAGCCAGTCGACGATCGCCTTGTCGAAGTTGTCGCCGCCGAGGTGGTTGTCGCCCGACGTCGCCTTCACGTGGAACGTGCCGTCGCCGAGCTCGAGCACGGAAACGTCGAACGTGCCGCCGCCGAGGTCGAAGACGAGGATCGTCTGGTCCGCCTCCTTGTCGAGGCCGTACGCGAGCGAGGCCGCGGTGGGCTCGTTGATGATGCGGAGCACGTTGAGGCCGGCGATCTTGCCGGCGTCTTTCGTCGCCTCGCGCTGCGCGTTGTTGAAGTACGCGGGGACCGTGATGACGGCGTCGGTGACGTCCTCGCCGAGGTACGACTCCGCGTCCGCCTTGAGCTTCTGGAGGATCACGGCCGAGATCTCCGGCGGGGCGTACTCCTTGCCGCCCGCCTTCACGCGCACGTCCTCGTTCGGGCCCTTCGTGACCTCGTACGGGACGATGGTCATCTCCTCCGAGACCTCATCGAACTTCCGCCCCATGAAGCGCTTGATCGAGAACACGGTGTTCTCGGGGTTCGTGACCTGCTGGCGCTTCGCGGGTGCGCCCACAAGCCGCTGGCCGTCCTTCGTGAACGCGACGACGGACGGCGTCGTCCGGCCGCCTTCCGCGTTCGGGATCACCGTCGGCTCGCCGCCCTCGAACGCGGCCATGCACGAGTTCGTCGTGCCCAGGTCGATGCCGATCACCTTGCCCATGTCGTGTCTCCTTTTAGATCCTTGGTATGGAAGAAAATCTAAGCCTTAGCGTAGCAAGTTAACGTAGCAAGGTCTAGCCGCTAGTGTCCAGCATTCATGCGCGACCCGCGGCTCGAGAGCTACGCATCCCTCCTCGTGGATCGGTGCGTCGACGTGCAGCCGGGCTGGCAAGTACTGATCCGCGCAACTCCCGCGGGGAGGCCGCTCGTGGAGGAGGTCGTATCCGCGGTCGCGCGTCGCAAGGCGTACGCCCTGCCGAGGCTTGCCTTCGGTCGCTATTCCGTCTGGACGGCGGAGGCTCCGCACGAGCAGCTCGGCCGCGTCCCCGACATCGACGCCCACGAGCTCGACCACGCCGACTGCATGGTCGTCATCGACGCCCCCGAGAACACCCGCGAGGGCTCGGACATCTCGCCCGAGCGCTTGATGCTTCGCCGCCAGGCGTACCGACCGCACGCCGAGCCGTACTTCGCCGGCAAGAAGCCCTGGGTCGGCTGCCAGGTTGCGACGGAGGCCCTCGCGCAGGACGCCGGCATGGGGTTGAGGGCCTACGAAGACTTCCTGTACGGCGCCGTGCTCGTCGACTGGGAGGCGCTCGCCGAGCGGATGCGGTCGATCGCGGCGCGCTTCGACGCTGCCAACGAGGTCCGTCTCACCGGTGACGGCACCGATCTCACGTTCAGCCTCGAGGGCCGCAAGGGTTGTGTCGACGCGATCGGCGCGAACATGCCCGGCGGGGAGGTCTTCTACAGCCCCGTCGAGGACTCAGCCCGCGGCACCGTCGCCTTCTCCGAGTACCCGGCCTGCTACGGCGGCCGCGCGATCGAAGACGTCCGGCTTCGTTTCGAGGACGGGCGCGCCGTCGACGCCTCGGCGTCGACCGACGAGGACTTCCTGCTGAAGACGCTGGACACCGACGACGGGGCCCGAGTGCTCGGCGAGTTCGGCATCGGCTGCAACCCGGGTATCCAAAGGCACACGCAGAACACGCTCTTCGACGAGAAGATCGAAGGCACCATCCACCTGGCCCTGGGCAATGGGTTTCCGTTCCTAGGAGGCACAAACGTGAGCGCCGTCCACTGGGATATGGTCAAGGACCTCCGCGGCGGGGGCACGATCGAGATCGACGGCGAGGTCGTCCAGCGCGACGGGAAGTGGCTGATTTAGTGCGCGACTCGCGAGTCGAGGCCTACGCGACGCTCCTCGTCGAGCGCTGTCTCGACGTCCAGCCCGGTTGGGAGGTGCTCATCCGCTCGACGCCGCTCGCCCGGCCGCTGCTCGAGGAGCTCGAGCGGCAGATCGCGCGCCGCGGCGCCTACGCGATCATGCGCGTCAACTGGTCGCTCTGGCCGGTCGACGACGGCTGGGCGGCGGAAGCGCCGGAGGACCTCCTCGCCGAGCTACCCGAGATCGACCGCTACGCCTGCGAGCGGATGGACGCGCGCATCACGCTCGATGCGCCAGAGAACACGCGCGCGGCGGCAGATCTACCGGCCGAGCGCCTCGCGCTCGCACAGACCGCTAAGAAGGTCTTCTTCCGCCGCACGATGACGTCCGAGATCCCGTGGGTGAGCTGCCAGTACCCCACGAACGCGCTGGCCCAGGAGGCCGGCCTGACGCTCGATCAGCTCACGGAGATCGTCTTCGGAGCATGCCTGCTCGACTGGGACGCGGAGGGGGCGCGGATGCGCCGCTACGCGGACCGTTTCGACGCGGCGGCCGAGATCCGCATCGTCGGCGAAGACACCGACCTCACGGTTTCGCTCGACGGGCGCCACGGCGAGGTCGACGACGGGCGCAAGAACATGCCTGGGGGCGAGTTCTTCTTCGCGCCGGTGGAGAGCTCGGCCAACGGCGTGATCACCTTCTCCGAGTACCCGGCGGTGCACGACGGCCAGGAGCTCGAGGGCATCCGGCTCGAGTTCGAAGCCGGGAAGGTCGTGTCCGCCTCGGCCAAGCGCGGCGAGGACATCCTCCACGGCATTCTCGACCGGGACGAGGGCGCGCGGCGTATCGGAGAGCTCGGCATCGGCTGCAACCCGGGCATTACCCGCTACATGAAGAACGTCCTGTTCGACGAAAAGATCGACGGCTCGATCCACCTGGCGCTCGGTCAGAGCTACACGTCGATCGGCGGCCAGAACACGAGCGCCGTCCACTGGGACATCGTGAAGGACCTGCGTTCCGGCGGCCGCATTGAGGTCGACGGCCAGGTCGTGCAACAGGACGGGGCCTGGTCGATCTAGGCTGGTCGCCGTGAAGCGTGTCTGGGCGTACGTCTTCGTCGACACGGAGAACCCGGGCCCGAAGCGCGTCGGTCGCGAGGTACGAGAGATCGAGGGAGTCGTGGGCACCGAAAGGAAAGTCGCGCGCTGGATCGACTGACCCCGCGCGCTCGAGTCGCTCTGGCGACCTGCGCCGAGATTCCCGAGCTCGAGCCCGACGATCAGCTCCTCCTCCCCGCTCTCGACGCTCACGACATCGAGGGCGTGCCGGCAGTCTGGGACGACAGCGCGGTCGAGTGGGACGCGTTCGACCTCGTCGTCCTCCGCTCGACCTGGGACTACGCCGAGCGCCGTGACGAGTTCCTCGCCTGGGCGAAGTCGCTGCCGCGCGTCGAGAACCCGGTCCCGATGCTCGAGTGGAACACCGACAAGCGCTACCTCGAGCATCTCGCGGCTGCCGGCGTGCCGATCGTGCCGACGCAGTTCGTCGCTCCGGGAGCGGCTTTCGAGCCTCCCGCCGAGCCCTTCGTCGTCAAGCCGTCGGTGTCGGCCGGTGGGCGCAGATCGGCGTGGTTCGAGCAAGACGAGATCGGCGCAGCACAGGCGCTCGTCGCCCGCATCCACGCGGAGGGGCGAACGGCGATGATCCAGCCGTACCTTGCCGACGCCGGTGAGACGGCGCTCGTGTACATCGACGGGGCGTACTCGCACGCACTGAGCCGCTGCGTTCCCCTGCCGTCGGGAGGCGACCGCTCCGTGCTCTACCTCGCGGAGGAGCTCGCACCGGCCGAGGCCACGGCTCAGGAGCGGACGACGGCGGAGAACGCCATCGCCTGTGCGCCGGGCCGGCCCCTGTACGCGCGCGTCGACCTCCTCGGCGGTGCCGCGCTGGAACTGGAGCTCACCGAGCCGTCGCTCTACCTCCAGTTCCGCGCCGGCAGCGCCGACCGCCTCGCGCGCGCGATCTCGAAGCTCCTGGCGCGTCCACGTGAGTAGTTTGCGACAGGCGAAGGTCAGTGCCAACCGGGTGGGTGTGGACGACTCGGCTCAACGGGAGCAGGCAGCGACCTGTCGTGCGCGGCCGGGACGCACACTGGTCTCCGGACAGACGGCTGATCGTGTATACGCCGCCGAACGGCGGTGTCGCCACGATCCCCGCGGCGCGCGCCGGGTCACGGCTCCTCAGCAGGGGCTACGAGGCCGATTGGGCACCGGAGGGGCGACGCATCGTCATTGCGCGGCTGGGCGGTCCCGCGAGCGATGACTCGATCTGGATCATGAACCGCGACGGCAGCGGCCGGCGCCGCATCGTTCAGGGTGCCACCACGCCGGCTTGGCGACCTCACAGGGGTTGAGCCCTGCCGCGTGGGCTCGTGTCGCACTCCCTGCAGAACGCGACATCCGGAGCACTGGGACACCCCGTCGAGCGGTTCTCCGACGAGTTGGTAGCGTCGACGCGGTGGGAAACGAACGCGAGGACACAGTTTCGAGTCTTCTCGAAGACGCGAAGAAAGACGCTGACGTCGTAGGCGTTTTCGTCTTTGGCTCTCGGGGGCGAGAGGGATTCGCCGACGACCGCTCTGACTACGACGTGGCAGTGGTCGTTCGGGACGAGTCCCCTCGAAGCTTTGGCCTGCGGTGGCCCTACAAGCATGGTGCGCCTGTCGAGGTCGTGACTATGACGCTGGGGGATTTCCGTCGTCACGCCGAACCTGGCACTGAGAGCGCATGGGCGCGCTATCAGTACTCGAATGTCCGATTGCTGCTCGACAAAGAGGGCGACATCGCCCGAGTGCTCGAGAGTAAGCGCCATCTCCCACCCGACGCACGGGGCGCAGTCGCTAGAGCCGCTATCGATGGGTACATCAACTCCACGTTTCGGTCGCTGCGAAACCGCCTCCTCGGGCTTGAGACGGCGGCTCGTCTGGATGCTGCGGAGTCAGTGCCCCTCCTACTGACTGCGATCTTCGCCCTCGAAGGTCGCGTGCGACCGTACAACAAGTACCTCGAGTGGGAGCTAGGTGAGCATCCGCTCGCTGAAGGGGCTTGGTCTGCGGAGAGGTTGATCCCGCGGCTCAACGGTGTGCTGGACGCGGTATCAGAAGACCTCCACGCCCTCTTTCGAGATGTGGAGCGTGTGGCGCGCGAGCACGGTTTGGACGACGTGATCGAGGGCTGGGAGCCCGATGTCGCGTGGCTTCGCGGGGGCGCTGGGTATCGGCCTTAGGCGCGCTTGCGGCGCTCGATGGTTCTTCCACCATTCTGCGACAGAGCCAGGGCGCGGGGTCGAACTCCCTGACGCCTCTCTTGCTTTCGCCGGGGTACTCTGATCCCGTGGCCGTGACCGACACATTTGGTCGTCCTCTGCGGGATCTGCGCATCTCGGTCACGGATCGCTGCAACTTCCGCTGCGTCTACTGCATGCCGAAGGAGGTCTTCGGCCGCGAGTACGAGTTCCTGGGGCGTGAGGAGCTTCTGACCTTCGAGGAGATCGAGCGCATCGCGCGCGTCTTCGTGGCCAGCGGCGTGGAGAAAGTCCGCATCACGGGCGGCGAGCCGCTCGTGCGCCGCGATCTGCCGGTGCTCGTGGGCAAGCTCGCGACACTGGGTGAGATCGACCTCACCCTGACGACGAACGGCGCGCTGCTCGCGCGGCAAGCCGAGAGCCTCGCGCGCGCAGGCCTGACCCGCGTCACCGTGAGCCTCGACTCGCTCGACGATGACGTCTTCCGCGCTATGAACGACGTCGACTTTCCCGTCGCGCGGGTGCTCGAAGGCATCGACGCCGCTGCGGCGGCCGGGCTGCCCGTGAAGGTGAACGTCGTCGTCAAGCGAGGGCTCAACGACGGCTCGATCCTAGACCTCGCCCGCCACTTCAAGGACTCCGGGCACACGCTCCGCTTCATCGAGTACATGGACGTCGGACACACGAACGGCTGGAGGCTCGACGACGTCGTACCGGCCGCCGAGATCGTCGCCTCGATCGACGCGGCCCTGTCGCTCGATCCGGTCGAGCCTTCGTACCGCGGCGAGGTCGCACAGCGGTATCGGTACCGCGACGGCGGCGGCGAAATCGGCGTCATCGCCTCCGTCACGCAGCCGTTCTGCGGCGACTGCACGCGGACGCGGCTCTCGGCCGACGGCAAGCTCTACACATGCCTCTTCGCCGTTCGCGGCCACGACCTGCGGGAGCTCGTGCGCTCCGGCGCGGCCTCGGACGAGGAGCTCGCGACGGCCATCGCCGGCATCTGGTCGGTCCGCGAAGACCGGTACTCCGAGCTTCGCAGCGCCGAGACAGTCGAGCTCCCCAAGGTCGAAATGTCATTCATAGGAGGGTGACGGGCAGCAGCCTGCAGCACGGCCGCCGAGGACGTTAGAATCGGCCCTGCCGTGGCGGGTACGCGTTTTGCAGGGATACCGGCATGACCGGAGCTGTCGTTGCGATCGGGCACCGGTACCTGCCGCGCGGCTGGCGCGATTTCGGCCTGCAGCTGGCAATCTGGTTCGGCTTCCTGCTCGCGTACCAGGTCGTCCGGGGCATCGCCGACCGCAACCCGGCGCGAGCCTTCGAGAACGGCCTCTGGGTGATCGAGATCGAGCAGCGGGTGACAGGCCTCGTCGAGCTGTCGTTCCAGAAGACGATCAATTCGTCGGAGCTCCTTACGGCCGCCGTCTCCTGGACGTACTGGAACTCGGAGTTCACGGTCGTGGGCATGACGCTGCTCTGGGTCTATCTCCGCCGGAACGAGCACTTCTATCGCTTCCGCAACTGGATCCTGCTCGCGAACGCCGTCGGCCTCGTCGGCTACGTGGTGGCCCCCACCGCGCCCCCGCGGATGTTTCAGGTGTTCGGCTTCGAAGACACGCTCTTCTCCTTCGGCTCGCTCAATCACGGCAGCGGGCTCATCGAGCTCGCATCGAATCCCTACGCGGCAATGCCGAGCCTCCACGCGGCCGACGCGCTCATCGTCGGTATCACAATGGCGCTAATCGTCAAGAGCCGTTGGGCGAAGGCGCTCTGGATTGCCTGGCCTGCCTGGGTCTCATTCGCGGTGATGGCGACCGCGAACCACTTCTGGCTCGACATCGCGGCGGGAGTGCTCGTCGCGCTTATCGCGGGTGCAGTCGTCTACCGCCGGGAACTGCGTCGCGCGCTCCGCCGCACCGAGCCGCAGGTCGCTTAGAGTCGTTCCATGGCTGACGCCCCGCCCGGCGACGGAGGGCCGGACGCGCGCGTCGGCGAGCTAGACCGCGTCAAGCAGGAGTACACGCGGGCCGCGCGGGAGATCCTCCAGCGCTCCATGCGCGGCGTTGCGAAGACGAAGCTGACGCCCGACATGCTGACGCTGGCGGGTGTGACGCTCTGCCTCGCCGGCGCCGTGCTCGTCGGCTTCGAGCAGAGGAACGAGTACCTCTACTTCTGGCTCGGCGGGGTGCTCTTCGTGATCGGCTCGATCGCCGACATCCTCGACGGCGCGCTCGCGCGTGCTGCGAGCAAGGGCACGGTCTTCGGCGCCTTCCTCGACTCGAGCTTCGATCGCGTGGGCGAGGCCGCAATGCTCGCCGCGATCGGGCTCTCCTTCATGCACGACGGCAACGAGGTCGCGCTGGTCTTCGCCTTCGCAGCCGTCATCGGGTCGTTCCTCGTGAGCTACACACGGGCCAAAGCCGAGTCGCTCGGGCTGCGTGCGGACGTCGGCTTCGGCTCACGAGTCGAGCGTGTCGTACTGATCTCGATCGGCCTCGGCCTCGCCCCGTGGGGTCTGCTCCAGTGGCCGATTTACATCCTGGCGGCGATCGCCTGGCTCACGGTCGCCCAGCGCATCCTGTTCGTCCGCCGGCAGCTGCGGGAGATCGCGGGCCAGGCCTAGAACCCGGCCTCGGGCGGCCGAGACCTCGAGGGGCTGCTCTTCTCCAACGGCTGTCCCGCGGACGCCGCCGCTACCAGGCCGCCCGTGGCCGCGGTCTCTTCATGGTAAGCATGGCGACGTACGTCGCCGAGCTGTACCTCCCTCGCGGGGACATGCGCGAGCGGTCGAGACTCGACCGGCGCGTTCGTAAGGCGACCGAGGAGATCTCGGCCGGCGGCGTCCCGGTGCGCCATGTTCGCTCCGTCTTCGTCCCGGAGGATGAGATCGCCCTCCAGTTCTTCGAGGCACCGGCGGCAGAGGTCGTGGTCGAGGTGAGCCGTCGCGCCGGTCTCGCCTACGAGCGGATCGTCGAGGCCACGGAGCACCTCTTCGTCCCGGAGAGAGACGTCCCCGGGGGAAAGGAGAAAGGAACATGGTCGGAACAAGGCTCCTGATCCTGGTCGCATCGGCCGCCGCCGTCATGGCGTCGGCCGCGTCGGCCATGCAGTTCGGGGAGTGGACGCGGCGGTGAGCGCCGAGTCGACTCCCGGAACGAGCGATAACTTGAACACCGTGGCCCTGGAGGGCTGCCCCTTCGTGTCCCAGCGGGGGGACGTCCTCTACGT
>JBOGZW010000018.1:0-18004 GCA_050697575.1 Gaiellaceae bacterium
CACGTGTTCGTGGCCCGCCTCCGGCTCCCGCAGGCCGGGAAACACGTGCTCGTCGCCGAGCCGGTCGGCGGGCGGCCGATCCAGGGGGTGCTCGACCTCGAGGTCGCCGATGAGACGAAGGCCCCGGCCGTCGGCGCGCAGGCGTTCCCGTCGCGCACGCCCACGATCGCCTCGACCGGCGGTGATCTCGCGGCGCTCACGACGCGCACGCCGCCCGACGTCGCGCTCCTGCGCGACTCGGTGGCGGACTCGCTCTCCGACCGCGCGCCGTTCGTCCTCGCGTTCGCCACGCCTAAGTTCTGCACGAGCCGCGCCTGCGGCCCGGTCGTGGACGTCGTGGACCATGTGCGCAAGCGGCTCCGGCAGAGCCCAGTCCGGTTCATTCACGTCGAGATCTACGAGGACAACCAGCCGCCGGAGACGAACCGCTGGGTGAAGGAGTGGAAGCTGCCCACCGAGCCGTGGGTGTTCCTCGTCGGGCGCGACGGAAGGATCAATGCGCGCTTCGAAGGCTCGGTCTCGGCCGCGGAGCTCGAGCAGGCGGTTCGGCGACTGCTGCTCTAGGCGCCGGTCGACCCGACGCGCTCGATCACGACCTGCGGGATCCGCGCCCTCGGTGTGAGGCGGAGCAGAAGCCGCACGATCTCCGCGCAGTCCTCGGGCTGGATCATCTCCTCGCCGGGAATGCCGCTCCAGGCCGCCATGTCGGTGTCGACGAAGGCGGGGCAGAGCGCCGTCGCGCGTACGCCGTCGGCGTCGAGCTCCTCGTTGAGCGAGCGCGTGAACGAGATGACGGCTGCCTTCGACGCGCCGTAGATCGAGAGCCCAGGTGTCGGCCCCGTGCCGGCGATCGAGGAGAGGTTGACGACGAGCCCGCGCGACGCGCGTAGATGAGGAATCGCGGCCCGCGTGACGAGGACGAGGCCGCGGACGTTCACGTCGAGCTGGAGGTCAATGTGCTTCGTCGTCAGCGTCTCGACGTTGCCGCCGATGCCGATGCCGGCCGAATTGACGAGGACGTCGAGACCGCCGTGGCGCTCGACGTGCTCCGCCACGAGCCGCTCGCAATCCTCTTCCTTGCTGACGTCCGCAGTTACTGCGAGCGCGCCGAGCTCGTCGGCCACGGCCTCCACGCGCTCGGCGTTGCGCGCCGCGAGCGTGAGGGCGAAGCGCTCCTCCGCGAGCATCCGCGCGATCGCGAGGCCGATCCCTCGCGATCCTCCGGTGACGAGCGCGCTCGGTGCCACGGCCTGATTCTCTCTGAAAAGGAGCCTCTAACACGATGAAGCACGGGCCGTCTGGCCGCGCTGGGCGGCGCGCTGCGGCGTCCTCGGTCGCGCCAAATAGCGTTGCTATTACCCTCCCTGCGTCCTTGCATCGCACTCGCCCATCGCGCCCAGCCAGCGCGTGATCGAGGTGTTAGAGGCTCTACGCGTACAGTGCGCGCATGGCCACGGGCGAAGTGAAGCTCTCCGAGCTTGTCACGGCCGGCGGCTGCGCAGCGAAGTACGCTGCGGGTCGGCTGGAGGAGCTGCTCGCAGGCTTCGTCCCGCCGGAGGCCGAGAACCTCCTCGTCGGGCTCAGCCCGGCCGACGATGCGGCCGTCTACAAGCTCGACGACGAGCGCGCGCTCGTCTTCACGGTCGATTTCTTTCCGCCCGTCGTTGACGACCCCCGCGACTTCGGCGCCATCGCCGCCGCGAACGCGCTCAACGACGTCTTCGCGATGGGTGGCGCGCCGTTGCTCGCGCTCTCCGTGGCCGCGTTCCCGGAGGAGCTGCCGACGAGCGTGCTTGCCGACGTTCTCGCCGGCGCCGACGAGACCGTCCGCGCGGCGGGGGCGTTGCTGGCCGGGGGGCACACGATCCGCGACAACGAGCCGAAGTACGGGCTGGCGGTGGTGGGCACCGCGCATCCCGATCGCGTCTGGGCGAAGAGCAGCGCGGCTCCCGGCGACGCGCTCTTCCTCACGAAGCCGCTCGGCACGGGGCTCGTCCTGCACGGCGCGAAGCGGGAGCTGGCGGGCGAGGCCGAGCTCTCTGAGGCGGTGCGCTGGATGCGAATGCTCAACCGCGACGCCGCGGAAGCTGTCCGTCCGTTCGCGCCCAGCGCCGTTACCGACGTCACGGGCTTCGGCCTGATAGGGCACGCCCACGAGACCGCGTCCCGCAGCGGCGTGCGGATCGTCCTCGACGCCGACGCGCTGCCCGCGCTGCCAGGAGCGCTCGAAATCGCGCGTGCGGGCGAGGTCACGGGAGGCGACCGGCGCAACCGGGACTTCGCGGGCGAGCACGTCGAGGTCGCGGAAGGGGTATCCGAGGAGCTCGTCGCGCTGGCGTGGGATCCGCAGACTTCGGGGGGCCTGCTCGTCTCTCTGCCGAAGGAGCGCGGCGCCGTGCTCCAAGCGACGTTCGACGCCGGAGGCCTCTTCCTCGTACGTATCGGCTCCGTGGAGGAGGGTGCGGGCGTCGAGCTCCGATAGGAGGGTCTGGCGAAGCATCGGCTGTGCCGCCGTTGACGCGCGACGAGCGACGATCCGCCAAACCCTCCTGGACGTAGACTGGACCGATGGCCGACGAGCTTCGCCTCGAGTCCCGCCCCACGCTCAGGCAGCCCGTCCTCGTGACGGCGTTCCGCGGCTGGAACGACGGCGGACAGGGGGCATCGCTCGCCGCGCAGCACCTCGTCACCACGTGGAACGCGGAGAAGTTCGCGGACATCGACCCGGAGGGGTTCTTCGACTTCCAGGCGACTCGGCCGCGCGTCTCGCTCGTCGACGGCCTCACGCGGCACATCGACTGGCCGGAGAACGACTTCTTCTACGCAAGCCCGGCCAGCGAGCGCGACATCGTGTTGCTCGTCGGCACGGAGCCCAACGTGCGGTGGCGGACCTTCACGGCGCTCGTCGTCGAGCTCGTCCAGGATCTCGGCATCGAGCTCATCATCAGCCTCGGCGCGTTGCTGGCGGACGTCCCGCACACGCGCCCGGCCCCGGTCACCGGCGCGGGCTCGGATCCCGAGCTCGTGGAGCGGCTCGGCCTGCAGGCCTCACGCTACGAGGGCCCGACCGGCATCGTCGGTGTGCTCCACGACGCGTGCCGCCAGGCCGGCATCCCTTCGGTGAGCTTCTGGGCGGCCGTGCCGCACTATGTCTCGCTCGCGCCGAGCCCGCGCGCGGCGCTTGCGCTCTGCGACCGGCTGTCGGCGCTGCTCAAGATGCCGATCGACGTCGCCGAGCTCGAGGCCATGGTGGAGGGCTACACATCGCACGTGACCGAGGCCGTCTCCTCCGACGAGGACGCAGTCGCATACGTCGACGAGCTCGAGCAGCGCGTCGACCTCATCGAGGAGCATGACGTCCCGAGCGGCGAGTCGATCGCCGCGGAGCTCACCCGCTTTCTCCGCGAGCGCGAGGAGGGCGACTCCCCGCCCGACGCCGCCCGCGAGCAGTGAACTTCGAAGCCGAGCAGCCGAGTGGCGCGGCCGACAGCACCGAAGGTGAGGGGGCTCCCGGGAAGCGCTGCGCCTGGGCGCCCGCGGACGATCCCCTCTACGTCGCGTACCACGACGAGGAGTGGGGCGTGCCCTCCCGTGACGACCGGCATCTCTACGAGATGCTCGTGCTGGAAGGAGCGCAGGCGGGCCTGTCGTGGTCGACGATCCTCCGCAAGCGGGAGGGCTACCGCCAGGCGTTCGCCAACTTCGACCCTGAGATTGTCGCGCGGTACGGGACCGCCGACACGGAACGGCTGCTCGGTGACGCCGGCATCGTTCGCAACCGCCTCAAGGTCGAGTCCGCGATCACGAACGCGCAGCGCGTGCTCGACGTGCAGGAGGCCGAAGGCAGCCTCGCCGCGTATCTCTGGAGCTTTGTCGGCGGGACGCCGATCGTCGGCACGTTCCGCGAGTTGCGCGAGCTTCCGGCGGAGACGGAGGAGTCGCGGGCGATGAGCAAGGACCTCAAGCGGCGGGGCTTCCGCTTCGTCGGGCCGACCGTGTGCTACGCGTTCATGCAGACGACGGGCATGGTGAACGACCACATCGTCTCCTGCTTTCGCTACGCCGAGGTCGCCTCTTCCGGCTGAACGCGTTCGCCTTCGCCTTCGGCCTCTGCCTCTGTTTCGGCTTCGGCGGTAGGTGTCGCCTCGGAGCCGTTCGGCGTTGGCGTCTGCCCCGCGCCACGCTTCTTGCGGCGCCTCCGCCGGCGTGTGCGGCGGGGAGGCTTCGGCTCGGGGAGGTTCTCCGCGAGCGCGGCAGCCACGTCCTGGACGGTGCCCAGGTCCTCGCGGGCCGCATCGAGGAGCTTCGTGGCGCGCGGCGTGTAGCCCTCTGCCGACGCGAGCAGCGCCGCGGCTACCTGCAGCGGCTGCTCACGGGCCGCCGCGACAAGCCTCGCCGCGTTCTCCTCGTGCCTGTGACCCCGTGAGTTCGCGAGCGCGCCGAGCAGCCGCTTCGCCTCGGTGAACTCGGCGCTTGCGGCTCGATCCTGAGCCTTGCGAGTCGCGCGCGCGAGCCTCCACGTCCACCGGCCGAGAATCTGGTCCGGAGCGTCGGGCTTCTCCTTGGCGATCGCCTGGAGCAGCATCCGCCCGCCTGGCAGCCGGTCCTTCTCCCAGGGCGGCGCCTGTGTGACGAGCGTGACGAGGTCGTCGAAGCTCGCGCGGTCGACCCGCATCGAGACGCGGTCGGCGAGCGCCATCATCCGCAGTCGCCGGTTCGGGTTCTCGGCGGCGCACGTGAAGAGGAACTGCTCGAGCGCCTCCTTGCTTGCACGGCCGTCGGTGAAGCTCTGCACGAGCTCCGCCCGCTCCTCGAAGCGCACGGCGCGTCCCGCGAACGTCGCCCAGTAGCGCTGCTCCTCCTCGTCGAGGTACTTGGGGTCGATTCGCTGCCACTCCCGGGCGATGACGCCCAGCCTTCGGCGCACGTCCGGCGTCACGGGAACGAGCCACGGCGCCGGGGTGAGCCTCCGGCGGGCGCGACGCTGGAAACGCCGGCGCGGCGCCGGCGTAACGCGCGCGCCCTCGCGATAGAAGTCGGTGTCGAGCAGGGAGTGAAGGGTGATCACGCGCTCGGAGTGGGTCGCGCCCTTGTTCACGAAGTCGACGACGATGCCCGCCTCCTTGCGTGGATGCATACGCATGATGCGGCCGATTCGCTGCTGGTAGACGCGCCGGCTCGCGGTGGGGGCGAGGTGCATGACGACCGTCGCCCGGGGGGAGTTCCAGCCCTCGGCGAGCAGCATCGCGTTGATGAGGACATTGATCTCGCCGCGCTCGTACGCCGCGAGCGTCTCTGCCAGACGCACCGGAGGCGTTCGACCGGACACCGCCTCGGCCTTGAGCCCCGCGGCACGGAACTCCTGGGCGAGGTTGTACGCGTGGTCGACGCCTGCCGCGTAGACGATGCCGGGCGTGTCCTCGAACCTGTCGCGGTACAGGCTCGCCGCAGCCTGGTTCAGCGCCTTGTGGTCGAGCACCTTCGCGAGAGCGCCTTCGTCGAAGTCCCCGCCGACGATCGGGACTGAGTTGATCGCCGCCACAGGCGGCACCCGGAGGCAGCGCAGGGGCGCGATGAGACCGCGTCGCGCGGCGTCCTGAAGCGGGAGGTCGTCGACGGATGCCGGGAAGACGTCGGCCACCTGCTTCGCGATCAGCTGCTCGGTGGCCGTCATGCCGATATAGATCGGATCCGGGAAGCTGCGGATCGCCGCTGACGTCTTCTCTCCCAGCGCCGTGTGGGCCTCGTCGGCGATCACGAGGTGGTACGCGTCCCGCCGCAGGTCGTCCGCGTGCCGTGCGAACCACGCGTACGTCTGGATCGTGATCGGGTTCGATCTCGGAGGCTTCGTGCCGTTGAGGATCTCGGGCGTCAAGCGCTCGCCGTACCCCTCGGCCGTCAGCTCCCGGATGAACTGGCTGACGAGCAGCCGGCGGTGCGTGAGGATGAGCACGCCTGCGGATCGCGCCGCCTCCACGAAGCCGGCGGCGGCGATCGTCTTCCCCGAGGCCGTGGGATGGCGGAAGCGGTAGCGGCGGACGGCGCCGGGATCCTCGCCGACAGGCTGTTCCGGCTCCTCGTCGGCCTCGCCGAGATCGCCGTTGTCCTCCGGGGCGCCGTTGAGATCGCCGTTCTCGTCGTCGGCCTCCTGAAGTGGCTCGTCGAAGCCGTTCGCCTCTTCGAGCTCCCGCTGGTTGGCTGTGATGAGGGCTGTGAGCATGCCGGCCAGGGCGTCGATCTGGTGGCGGCGGAGCTCCGTGCCGGACGCGAGGCTCGGCGGCTTGCCCGTGAGCACGCGCTCGAGCCCGAGCATGAGCGCGAACCGCGTGCGCCATTCGTGCGACGGCTCGTCCCGGCCTGCGCCAATCTCCGTGAGCGCCTCGTCGAGCGCGCGGCGGCGCGCGGTGCTGGGCGCGAGCACCTCGGCCGAATCCTCGTCCGGCCGGAGGAACGGCTCTCCGGCCCAGCGCTCCGCGAGCGCGGCATCGGCAGGCAGGCCAGGCGCCTCTATGGCTGTCGTACGCTGTTCTGAGATTTCCTGCATGGATGCAGCACGTCTGCGTGCTGCGCGCTTCGAGAAGATCGCCCGCCAGAAACGGCGAGCTCACCTGGGAGAATACCGCAACAGGGCGAAGGCGTACCTTGTGACCATGGGTACTGGGCCGACGCAGCTGACCGAGGAGCAGGTCGCAGAGATTCGCAGCTGGGCCCACCGGCTCTTGGAAAACGGGGCGAGCGGCGATCTGGAGACGTTCGCGCGCGCGATCGGCCCGCTGACCGACGAGGCCGAGCGATTACGTGCAGGCGGGCGGGGCAGCGGGCGCCCGGCCGCGTTGACGTCGTTGCGGCGTGAGGCACACGTGGCCGCCGAGAACGGGGCGTCCGACGAGGTTCGCGCCGCGGCGCGTGCCGTGCTGCTCCTCTGCGACGACATCGCCGCCCAGCACGCGTCGGAACGGGCACGGGAGATGATGCGCAGACGAAGGACGCTGTACGCGATCGCAGGCGGCACCGCCTTCGTGGCGCTGGCGGCGTTCGTTGCGTTCCGCGGCGGGCCCGGCGGGCTCGACGCGGCCGGCCCCGATTCCGCGCTCCTCGGCCGTGACGCGTTGTCCAAGCTTGCGTTCACCGTCGCGGGAGACGCCGACGACATCGCCTCCACGACGTGGTCGCTGGACGGCGAGCCGGTCTCGGCGCGCGTCACGGCGCGGGACGGGAGGATCGTCTTCCGGCCAGGAAGGCTCGCACACGGCGAGCACAGGGTCGACGTGTCGCGCCCTGGCGGGGCGTTCTCCGACTCGCGGGCAAGTTGGACGTTCACGGTGGACACGCAGGCGCCCGCGATCCGGATCACGAAGGGCTCGCTGCAAGCCCGTCGCGGCGCCGGCTACACGCTGCGGGGTGCCGTGGAACCGGCCGCCCGGGTGCGGGTGAACGGGAAGCCAGCGTCGGTCGACGAGCAGGGCCGCTTCGCGGTTCCCTTCGCCAGGACGCCGACGCGGACGGTTGTCGTGCTCGCGCACGACCGGGCGGGCAACGTCACCGACAGCCGATTCAAGGTCGCGACGGCGCCACGGCTCCCGCGCAATCCCGTGCGTGCGGTACACGTGAGCGCCGACGCCTGGGCGCACGACGGTCTCCGAGCCGACGTGCTGAGGCTCCTGCGCGAGAAGCGGATCAACACCGTCGAGCTCGATCTCAAGGACGAGCTGGGCATCGTCGGCTGGCGCTCCGGCGTGCCGCTCGCACGGCGGATCGGCGCCGAGCGTGCGATGTACGACCTCGGCGCAGCCGTGAAGCTCCTTCACGCGCGCGGCGCGAGGGTGATCGGCCGGCTCGTCGCCTTCCGCGACCCAGTGCTCGCCGAGTGGGCCTGGACGAACGGTCGGCGCGACCTCGTGATCCAGATGCCGAGTGGCGGCGCGTATTCCGGGGGCTACGGAGGGTTCACGAGCTACGTCCATCCCACCGTCCGCGCGTACAACGTCGATCTCGCCGTCGCGGCGGCGAAGCTCGGCGTCGACGACGTCCTCTACGACTACGTTCGCCGGCCGGACGGGCCGCTCGAGTCGATGGTCGTGCCTGGGCTCGATGAGGATCCCGAACAGGCGGTCACCGGCTTCCTCGCGCAGGCCCGTCGGCGGCTCGCGCCGTACGACACGTTCCTCGGCGCGTCGGTCTTCGGCATCGCCGCCACCCGCCCGGAAGAGATCGCCCAGGACGTCCCTTCCATCGCCCGCGAGGTGGATTACGTCGCGCCGATGCTCTACCCCTCCCACTGGGGCCCGGAGGAATACGGCGTCGCCAACCCGGAGACCGAGCCCTACGCGATCGTGCGCAGGTCGCTCGTCGACTTCCGGCGCATCGTCCGCGGCACAGGTGCGCGCGTCGTGCCCTGGCTTCAGGACTTCTCGCTGGGCGTCCAGTACGGAGAGCCGGAGGTGCGGGCGCAGATCGACGCCGTGAGCGCGGCCGATATCGACGAGTTTCTGCTCTGGGACCCGAGAGTCACGTACACCGGCGCCGCGCTCGAGCAGGATGCCGCGCTGCCGGCCGCCGGATCGCACGCGTCCGCACCCGGATCCGACGAGCTCGTGACGCTGCCGCGGTCGCGCTCGCCGGAACAGCCGGTGCGGAGCGGCCTCGAGGCGAACGAGCTCGGCGTCGTCCCGGTGCTCATGTACCACCAGCTGGTCGCGGACGGCGGCGGCCCGTACGACCTCACGCCTGACGAGTTCCGCGCCGAGCTCCAGCGGCTGTACGAGGCCCACTACCGGCCTGTGACGGCGTCTGCGCTCGCAAACGCCGAGATCGACCTCCCTCGAGGCGCGACCCCGGTGGTGCTCACGTTCGACGACTCGATGAAGAGCCAGGCGGCACTGCTCCCAGACGGCCGCATCGATCCGGATTCGGCGGTCGGGATCATGCTCGAGTTCGCGCGGGATCACCCGGACTTCCGGCCGGCAGGCACGTTCTACATCAACAAGCGGCCGTTCGGGGGCGACCCGCGGGCCGGCGAGCTCGCGCAGCGGCTCCTCGCCCTTGGCTTCGAGCTCAGCAACCACACGCTCGACCACGTTCGCCTCGACCAGCTCGACGACGTAGGTGTTCAGCGGCAGATCGTGCTCGGGAACCGCCTGATACGGGAGCTGGCGCCCGACGCCGAGGTCGCCACGATCGCGCTTCCCTTCGGCCTCCTGCCCAGCCGGCGGAAGCTCGCCCTCAGCGGATCCTGGGACGGCGAGGACTACGAGTTCGCCGGCGCGTTCCTCGCGGGCGCCGAGCCGTCACCGTCACCGCTCAGCCGGAGCTTCGACCCGGCAGAGATCCCGCGCATCCGCACCGATCCGGCCGATCTCCTGAACGGCTCGTCCGACTGGCTCGCCCGACTCGAGGCAAGCCCCGAGCTGCGGTATGTATCGAATGGGAAGCCTTAGCCGCCGAGGCCGCCGAAGACGGCGAATGGATTGCGCGGCATGACCTGCCAGACGAGCTCGCCACCTGCCTCGACCTGGCCACCCACGCGTTTCGCGAGCGCCTCGGCCTCCTCGCGCGTGCGCGTGCCGACGATGAGGTACGTCCACCGGCGCACGACCTCGTAGCCGTCCGCCTCCAGCTGGTCGGCGAGGTCGTCGGCCTGCTCGTGTGACTCGCACTCGACGCGCACCTCCCAGGGCGCGAACCCGCGGGCTACGAGCTCCTCCTCGACGTCCGGCAGGTCCGGCTCCGAGTCCCAGCGGTCCTCATCGTCCAGCCAGTGCTCGAGGACGACCTCGCGCGCGTCGACGCCCGACTCTTCGAGCTCTGCGTCGACGAGGGTGCGGGCTTGCGCCGCCTCCGCCGCCGACGCCGCGTAGACGAACACCGTGTCGGCATCGTGCGACACGGCGAGCCTGTCGAGCTCGAGCTCCTCGGCCAGCTCCTTCGCGCGAGACGAGATGTCGATGCCGAGCCGTTCGAGAAACCCTCGCGCCTGCTTCTCTGCCAGCTCGATGCGGATGCGCCAGTCGTCCCGGGCCATTGCGCGCAGCCTAGCCTCCCGCGAGTGCACGCTCCAAGCGATCGGCGAGCGCCGTGTCCGTGCGGCCGATCTCCTCGAACAGGCATTGCCTCGCCGCACGGAGGGCTCGCCTGAGCTCGCCCGCCCTGGGCGCGGAGACGAGCGTCTCCTCGAGCGGAGCAGTGATGCCGGTTGGCAGCCCGTCCGCCCCTCGCGAGTAGTGCGGACTCTCGCCGAGGCGGAGACAGGCGAGCGTGAGCGTCTGGTCGCGGACGCTCCCGATCCAGTACGCGGCCTCCCACGGCCTGCCGCGTTCGATCGCCTTGCTCGCGTGAAGGAGGCCGAGCCAGCCGAGCCCGGCGACGTCGGCGAACGCCGGGGGCTCGGGCGGTGGAACGTCGACCGGCTCGCCGAAGACGGCGCGGAAGCTCGGTGAGCGGGCTCCGAAATCCGACTCGGGCGTGAACGCGATGTCCACCTGGAGGCCACTCGCGAGCAGGAAGACGCGGTAGAGGGCGGTGCCGGCGCGCACATCCCAGTGGTGAACGGCGCCGGCTTCCTCGTAGACTGCGCTCGTCAAGTCGGCGACCACCTCGTCGAGGTTGGCGCTCTCGGCCAAGCCGAGGAAAACGTCGACGTCCGACCAGCGGTCCTCGTTCCCGAGCGCGGCCGACCCGGTCAGAGCGGCGCCGGTGACCCGATCGTCGGCGCGAGCCCGATCGAGCAGGCGATCTCGAACCTCGTCCCGCTGCTCAGGCGTGTACACGCGTGCCGCCCAGCTCCGCTAGCGGCGCGCCGAACACCCTCTCCGACACGCCCGTCTCGACGTGGGGGAAACCATGTCTCCCCCACGGACCCCCTTCTTCAACTGGCACGAGCGCCCGCCCTCACTCCAGCGAGTGATTGACCGACAACCTGCTCCGACACGCCCGTCTGGTCGAGGTGCTTCGTGATGCCGCCGAGGAAGAACGGGAAGCCTGCGCCGAGCAGCATGCACGTATCGATGTCCGCGGCTGAAGCGACGACGCCCTCCTCGAGCAGGTGGCGGCACTCGTCGGCGAGCGCCTCGAGCGCTGCCTCGGTGATCTCCTCCACCGACGCCGGTGCATGCTCGGTGATGACGATCTCGTCCTTGCCGTCGGCGTAGTTGTCGAGCGTCGGCGAGAGCGGGAAGCGGTCGGGATACGCGGCATGCAGCGTGTGCAGCACGTGGTTCGCCACGCGCGGGCCGACCATCTGGAGGAGCACGGACGGCGCCATCGGCAGGCCGAGGTGCATGATGGCGGCGTCCGCGTCCTCGACGGAGTTGCCGTGGTCGAGTGCGCCGACGACGACGCCTGTCATCCGTGTCAGCAGCCTGTTGACGACGAACGCCGGCGCGTCCTGGACCAGCACGGGCGTCTGGCCGAGGCCGCGTGTCGTCTCGTACGCGGTCGCGAGGGCTTCGTCCGTCGTGTCCGGAGTGCGGATGAGCTCGACGAGGGGCATGAGCGCGACGGGGTTGAAGAAGTGCATGCCGACGTCGGCGCGCATCTCCGTAACGGACAGCGACGACGTGTTCGTCGCGAGCACGCAGTCTGGCCCCACGACCTCGCGCAGCTCGGCGAACACGTGCTGCTTCACGTCCATCTCCTCGATGACGGCCTCCAGCACGAGATCGCAGTCCGCAAAGCCGTCATACGTCGTCGAGCCTGTCACGATCGAGGCGAGGAACCGGGCCTTGCCCTCCGACATCCGTCCGCGGGCGACGAGGCCGCCGAGCTCCGTCTGGATCCCCTCGAGCGCACGGTTGACGATGGCCTGGTCGAGGTCGCGGAGCACCACCGGCACCTCTAGGCGGCGGAGGAAGAGCGTCGCCAGCTGGCTCGCCATGAGCCCCGCGCCGACGATGCCGACCTTCTTCACGGTCTTCGGCTCGGCTCCGAGGTCGGGCTTCCGCGTCGCGCGCCGCTCGACGAGGTCGAACGCGTAGATGGCCGCCTGCGCCTGGTTCCCGGGCAAGAGCTCCGCGATCGCCTTCTCTTCCTCGCGGTAGCCCGACTCGATCGCCCACGTCGCGGCTCCCTCGATGAGGTCGAGCGCGCGATAGGGGGCGGGGGAGGCTCCATGGACGGCGTCGTCGACGTTCGTCCGCGCGCGGCGCATGGCCGGCTCGAGCTCGGACCAGTCCGGCTCGGCGCGCTCGATCGGCGTCTCCACGAGCTCGAGCGCGAATGCGATCGACTCGTCCACGAGCTCCACCGGCTCGAGCAGCCGGTCGGCGAGGCCGAGCTCGACCGCGTCCTTCGCCCTCAGCAACCGGTTCTGACGGAGCGGGTTCGTGACGACGAGCTGGATCGCCGCCTCCGGGCCGACCAGGCGCGGCGTGAGCTGCGTGCCGCCCCAGGCTGGGAAGAGGCCGAGGAAGACCTCGGGGAAGCCGAAGTGGCGCACCGTCGAGGCGATCGTGCGGGCCGAGCAGTGCAGTGCGAGCTCGAGGCCGCCGCCGAGGCATGCGCCGTTGATTGCGGCAACCGTAGGGAACGGCAGAGCGCGAATGCGGAGGAAGAGCTCGTGACCGGCGCGGCTGCCCTCGCCGGCAGTCTCCGGCGTGATCTCCGGGAATTCGTTGATGTCCGCCCCGGCGCAAAACCAGAACGGCTTGCCGGTGAAGACGGCTGCCACCCAGCCGCCCGATTCGAGCTCCTCGAGCAGCCACTGCCCGGACTCCAACGCGGAGCGCCCGAGCGACGGCGGCTTCGTCCAGTCCTCGCCGTTGTCGATGGTGACGAGCGCGAGGCGCCCGGCCTTCGTCTCCACAGGGCGGAGGTGGAAGACGGTGTCAGGCACGTTCCCACACGACCGCGGCGCCCATGCCGAGACCGATGCAGAGCGCAGTGAGCCCGTAACGGGCCTGCGGGCGCTCTCGCATCGCGTACGCGAGCTGTGCGACGAGGCGGACGCCGGTCGCGGCGAGCGGATGGCCGCAGGCGATCGCCCCGCCGTACGGGTTCAGGCGGTCGTCCTCCGGGTCGATTCCCAGCTCGCGGCACCACGTCAGCACTTGGACGGCGAACGGCTCGTTGACCTCGAAGAGATCGATGTCGTCGAGCGACAGGCTGGCCTGGTCGAGCGCCTTTCGCGTCGCGGGCGCGGGCCCGAGGCCCATCAGCTCCGGCTGCACTCCGGCGTAGGCGAACGAGACGAGGCGAAGGCGCGGCTCGAGCCCGCGTTCGGTCACGGCCTTGTCCGACGCGAGGATGGCGGCTGTCGCACCGTCGGTCAGCCCGGCGGAATTGCCCGCCGTCACTCGCCCGCCCGCGCGGAAAGGCGTAGACAGCGCGGCCAGCCCCTCGAGCGTCGTTTCGGGTCGCAGGAACTCGTCCCGGTCGGCGACCGTCCAACCAGTGTCGGTGAACACCGACATGGACACAACGGTCTCGGCCATGACACCGTTGGCCCAGGCTGCGGTCGCCCGCTGCTGCGAGCGCAACGCGTACTCGTCGGACATCTCGCGCGTCAGCTCGGGAAAGCGGTCGTGGAGGTTCTCCGCCGTCTGTCCCATGACGGCGGCGCTCTCGTCGACGATCCGCTCGGAGAGGAAGCGCGGGTTGAAGTCGACCTCCGCGCCCATGACGTGATGGCCCATGTGCTCGACGCCGCCCACGAGCACGACGTCCGCTGCGCCCATCGCGATCTCGCCGGCGCCGGCGGTGATGGCCGTCAGCGCACCGGCGCACATGCGGTCGACGGCGAAGCCGGGAACGGTCTCAGGGAGCCCGGCGAGCAGGGCAACGTCGCGCCCGAGCGTCAGCCCCTGGTCGCCGACCTGAGCGGTCGCGGCCATGACGACGTCGTCGACGCGCTCAGGCGGCAGGCCGGCGTTGCGGCGCAGCAGCTCGCGGACGACCTTAACCGCCATGTCGTCCGCGCGCGTCCGCCAGAAGACGCCCTTCTCGCCCGCGCGGCCGAACGCCGTACGTACGCCGTCGACGAAGAAGACCTCGCGCAGCTCCCGTCCCATCCGGGCGGGAGCCTAGTTGCTCGCGACGAGCCCGACCGGGCAGGCGACGCCGGTGCCGCCGAGGCCGCAGTAGCCGCCCGGGTTCTTCGCGAGGTACTGCTGATGGTAGTCCTCGGCGTAATAGAACGGCGTCGCGTCGGCGATCTCGGTCGTGATCGCCCCGTAACCCCTCGCCGCGAGCTCTCCCTGGTACATCTCGCGGGACGCCTCGGCGGCCGTGCGCTGCTCGGGCGAGTGGACGTGAATGAGCGAGCGGTACTGGGTGCCGATGTCGTTCCCCTGGCGCATGCCTTGGGTCGGATCGTGGCCCTCCCAGAAGATCCGCAGCATCTCCTCGTAGCTGGTCTTCTCCGGGTCGAAGACGGCGAGCACGACCTCGACGTGGCCGGTGCGGCCGGAGCAGACGTCCTTGTAGGAAGGCTCCGGCGCGGTGCCCCCCGCGTAGCCGGCCGCCGTCGTCCACACGCCGGGCGCCTGCCAGTACATCCGCTCGGCACCCCAGAAGCAGCCCATTCCGAACACCGCGCGCTCGTAGCCCTCCGGGAACGGCGGCTCGAGCTTCGTTCCGAGCACGGCGTGATCCATGTGGGAAGCGTACCGTTCACGCGGTGAGCGGCTGGCGGGCGCACGTCGAGCGGGAAGTGACGCGCTACGAGGACGGGGAAGCGCGGTTGCCGGCGCTGGCGGACCCGGACGATCGCCAGCGTCAGCTGACCCGTATGGGGAACGCGGCCGGGGGAGCGGGCCTCGCCCTCCTGATGCTCGCCCAGGGCGAGGAAGCCGGGACCTGGTTCGCCCGCGCCGCGGACCGCTACCGCGAGAGCTTCGACCGCGCGCCACCGGGTAGCTGGGGCCGTCCGATCGGCGCGATCAAGACCCGTGTGCTCGCCGGCGACTGGCCTGGAGCGCGCGCGGATGCCGAGTGGGCGCTCGACGTGGACTCGCGCCATGCGGAGTCGGCCATCGGCCGCTACGCGGCATGCCTCGCGCTACTTGTGCTCGACCACGACGACGAGGCATTGGTGCAAGCGGCGTCGATCCAGGGCCGCGACGACTTCCCGCCCGACGTCGCGGATGCATTGGCGGCGCTCGCCTTGCGCGACGCAGAAGCGTACGAGACGGCGATTCGCTCCGTTCTCCTGTCGTTCGAGACGCGCGAGGAGTACCTCGAGGACATTCCGGTCGCCGACACGGTGATCGTGCTCCAGGCACTTGCGCACCAGCGCGGTCTGAACGTCCGCCTGAGTTCGAATGTGCTTCCTTAGGCTCCCGCCGCTCCTCGGACCCAGACGAAGAGTTCGCTATCGTCAGGAGGGTTGGGCGAGCATCTCAACACTGCGTGGGTACGGGCGGGGTTCGAGGCCTACAACCGGGGCGACTTCGAGACGCTCGCGTCCTACCTCGCCGACGACGTCGTCTGGCACGTAGGCGGCGATCACCCCCTCAGCGGCGACTACCGCGGCCGCGACGCCGTCCTCGACTACTGCAGAAAGGCGCAGGAGCTGGCAGGCGGCACCCTCAAGGGAGAGCCGATGGAGATCCTCGCGAGCGATCGCCACGCCGGCGTCTTCAACCACATCACCGCAGAGCGCGAGGGCATGACCCTCGACGTCGTCCTCGCCCAGGCGCTCAAGCTCGACGAGAAGGGACGGTGGACCGAGTACTGGGCGCTCGCCGACGAGCAGGGCGCCGTCGACGCGTTCTGGGAAGGTGCGGCGTGAGTACGCCGACGACCGAGCATCCCGCCGCCGTCCGCATGCGCGAGGTTCCGGAGGCGGTTGCGCGCGGCGACATCTCGGCTGTTATGGAGAAATTCCCCGAGGACGTCGTCTGGTATGCCCCGGCCGGCGAGCGTGTCTACCAGGGACACGACGGCCTCGCACGGTTCTTCGGGCACCTGCAGGAGCGCTCGAACGGCACGATGAGGCCGGAGGTCGAGGAGGTGCTCGGGAGCGACCGACACGTCGTCGTCTTCCTTCGCGTCACCGCCGAGCGCGACGACGATCGCCTCGATGTGCTCGTCGCACATTTCGCCACCGTCGGGCCTGGCGGCTTCGCGCGCAACTGGTTCCTGCCGAGCGACCTCGCCGCCTGGAACCGCTTCTTCGGCTAGTCGCCAGCGCGGCGCGACTCGCTAGTCCTCGCCGCCCGCAAGCTCCCGCGAGCGCTCCATCGCCGCCTGGATGGCGTTGAGGAACGCGGCGCGGACGCCCGCCTGCTCGAGCTCGTGGATCGCGCGGATGGTTGTCCCGCCCGGCGACGTCACCGCCTCGCGCAGCTCGACCGGATGCATCTTCTCGTCGCGGAGGAGCACGCCTGTGCCGAGCATCGTCTGGACGACGAGCTGCGTCGACACCTCGCGCGAGAGGCCGAGCAGAATGCCGGCCTCGATCATCGCCTCGGCGAGCAGCGCGAAGTACGCCGGGCCTGAGCCCGACACGGCCGTGACTGCGTCCATGTACCGCTCCGGCACGCGTACGACCGCACCGAGATGCGAGAGACACTCTTCGGCCAGCGCGAGGTGCTCGTCGTCGGCGTGCGACCCGGCGCAGATGCCTGCGATGCCCTCGTGGACGGTCGCCGGCGTGTTCGGCATCGCACGAACCACGGGCACGCCGTCGGCCAGCTGCGCCTCGATCGCGGCGGTGGGCATGGCCGCGGCCACGGAGAGCACGGTCTGCTTCGAGGTCAGCGACGAGCCGATCTCGGTCAGCAGCGCCTCGAAATCCTGCGGCTTCACGGCGACCACGACGAGCCCTGCGCCCTTCACAGCCTCGGCGTTCGCGAGCGTCGCCTCGACGCCGTGCCGCTCGTGCAGTTCGTCCGCGCGTTCCTGGCGGCGCGCGGTGACGACGATATCGCCCTTCTTCCGCCAGCCCGACGACAGCAAGCCGGCGACGAGCGCCTCACCGATCTTCCCGCAGCCGAGGATCGCGATCCGCCTAGCCATACCCCGAGTCTAGGCGGCTTCGGTGGCTGGGACGCGTACGAGGCCGCGGGCCCAGCCCGCCAGCAGGTACACCGAGGCCAGCCCTGCCCACTCGCCGTACGGCGCGAGCAGCTCCTCCGTCTCCCATCCCTCGACCCGCCGTCCGGTCAGGGCGCCGAGCAGCTTCACGAGCCCGAGGTCGCCGACGAGACCGTGATCCCAGCGACCGAGCCCCTCCAGCGAGACGACGCCGAGCGACCATGGCCCGAGCCCGCGCTCGCGGAGCAGGCGCGACGCGACGCCTGGCGAAGGCACGTCGCGCAGCCGCTCGAGGTCGAGCGAGCGGCAGAGGCGAACGAGCGCCGCGCCGCGGCGGGCATGAAGGCCCAGGCGGCGCAGCTCGGCCGGCGCAATCGCGCCGAGCGCCTTCCCTGAAGGCGGCGCGTGGAAGCGATCGAGCGCGGGCGTCGCGGCGCGGATGATCCGCCGTTCGATCTGGCGCGCCTCCCGCGACGTGATCAGCTGGCCGCAGAACGCCCGCAGCAGCGCATGGGCGACGGTGGCGACACGGACGGGCCGCAACCCCGCGAGATGGCTCGTCGACCGGCCGAGGAGCCGATCGCCGCGAAACCGGCGCAGGAACTCTGAGTGGTCGTCGTCGACGGCGAGGCAGAAGCGCAGGCGCTCGAGCCCCTCCTGGCTGCCCGCGACGACGTGCATGCGCCCGTCCGGAAACTGGCGCGCGTACGCGCGCTCGAGTCGGCCATCCACCTCGAGCGTGGCCGTCAAGACTCCGTCGCGGAACGTCCGCGTCGCGTCGCCCGCGTGGCGTGCCGAGAGCGACAGCATGTAGGGGCCCACCGGCCGCACGATGGCTTCGACCACCGCCGGACCTTAAACGTACGCTCTGACGATGCCCAAGGGCGGGATGAGGGCCACGTGGGACGCGGCGGCCGCGTCCGACCGCGTCGACGAGTACGTGGGCGATCCGGCGACGGCGCGGGCGGAGCTGGAGGGCCTGTTCGGCCGGCTCGGGGCGGACCCGCGCCGCGGCGTCTGCGTCGAGGTCGGC
>JBOGZW010000019.1:0-17643 GCA_050697575.1 Gaiellaceae bacterium
GGTCTAGGCCGACTCTTCGGCCAGCTCTTCGTACTCTTCGACGCCGCTCGTGACGAGCGTCGGCTTCAGGCCCTTCGAGATCGTCTCCTTCGTGATCACGCACTTGGAGACGTCCTTGCGCGAGGGCAGCTCGAACATCACGTCGAGCAGCGCGCCCTCGATGATCGAGCGCAGGCCGCGCGCCCCGGTCTCGCGCTCGAGCGCGTGCTCCGAGATCTCCCAGAGCGCGTCTTCCGTGAAGACGAGCTCGATCGAGTCGTAGTTGAAGAAGCGCTGGTACTGCTTCACGAGCGCGTTCTTCGGCTCGGTGAGGATCTGGACGAGGTCTTCTCGCTGGAGCTGGTGGACGTGGGAGACGACCGGCAGGCGGCCGATGAACTCGGGGATGAGGCCATACGCGAGCAGGTCCTCGGGCATGACGTCGCCGAGCAGCTCCGCCGACTCGGCCGAGTGCTTCGAGTGGATCTTCGCGCCGAAGCCGACAGCGTTCTTGCCCGCGCGGCGCGCGATGATCTTCTCGAGGCCGCCGAACGAGCCGCCGCAGATGAAGAGGACGTTCGTCGTGTCGATGGAGAGGAACTCCTGGTGCGGGTGTTTGCGGCCGCCCTGCGGCGGCACCGAGGCGACCGTCCCCTCGAGGATCTTCAGGAGCGCCTGCTGTACGCCTTCGCCGGAGACGTCGCGCGTGATCGAGGGGTTGTCCGCCTTGCGGGCGATCTTGTCCACCTCGTCGATGTAGATGATCCCGGTCTCGGCCTTCTTGATGTCGAAGTCGGCCGCCTGGATGAGCTTCAGGAGGATGTTCTCGACGTCCTCGCCCACGTAGCCGGCCTCGGTCAGCGCCGTCGCGTCGGCGATCGCGAAGGGGACGTTGAGGATGCGAGCGAGCGTCTGCGCGAGGTGCGTCTTGCCGCAGCCGGTCGGTCCCAGGAGCAGGATGTTCGACTTCTGGAGCTCGACGTCGTCCTCCGTCTGCTGCCCCATCTGGACGCGCTTGTAGTGGTTGTAGACGGCCACCGAGAGCGTCCGCTTGGCCTCGTCCTGCGAGACGACGTAGTCGTTGAGGCTCTGGTAGATCTCCTTCGGGCGGGGCAGCGAGTCGAGGTCGAGATGCGCGGGAGCAGTCAGTTCCTCGTCGATGATCTCGTTACAGAGGTCGATGCACTCGTCGCAGATGTAGACGCCGGGTCCCGCGATGAGCTTCTTGACCTGGCGCTGGCTCTTGCCGCAAAAGGAGCACAGAAGCTGCTCGTTGCCGTCGGTCGCCCGCGCCATCCCGTCTCCTTGTACCTCGAATCGTCCGTTTCCGCCAGCGCTCGATCTAGTGACGTTCGATGACCGTATCGATGATGCCGTATTCCTTGGCCTCTTCGGCTGTCATGTAGTAGTCCCGGTCCATGTCCTTCGAGATCTTCTCGAGGTCCTGGCCGGTGTGCTTCGACATGATCTCCTCCATTAGCCGCTTGAGGCTGATTACCTCTTTGGCCTGGATCTCGATCTCCGTGGGCTGGCCGGAGAAGCCCGCCGAGCCCTGGTGGATGAGGATCTTCGAGTGCGGCAGCGCCTGCCGCTTGCCGGGCGTTCCGCCCGCGAGCACGACGGCGCCCATGGACATCGCCATGCCGACGCACGTCGTCTGCACGTCCGGCTTGATGAACTGGATCGTGTCGTAGATCGCCAGGCCGGCGTACACGATGCCGCCGGGCGAGTTGATGTAGATCGAGATGTCCTTGTCCGGGTCCTCGGACTCGAGGTGGAGAAGCTGCGCGACGATGAGGTTCGCGATCTGGTCGTCGATCGGCGTGCCGAGAAAGATGATCCGCTCGTTGAGCAGACGCGAGTAGATGTCGAACGCGCGTTCGCCGCGCGACGTCTGCTCGATGACCATGGGTATGAGTGGACTCATTCGGCTTCCTTCCTCGCTGGGGTCCATAACGTTGTCTCTTGCGGCGCCTTCTCCTGCCCCGGCGTCCACAGCTTCTCGCGCGCGGCAGCGAGCTCGACCGGGATCGGCTTCACGTCGGCGGCCACGCGATCGAGCGCCGCGCGCAGGCGGAGGTCCTCGCGGATCGAGTCGCGGAGCGGCGACGCCATCACCTCGCGCACCGTCTCCTCGGTCTCGCCCTGCTCACGCAGCGCCGCCTCGATCTCCTCGTCCGAGACCTCGATGTCGAGGTCGTCGGCCACGGCGTCGAGCACGAGCTCGCGCGCAACGGAAAGGGCCGCCTCCGCGCGGAGCTGGTCGCGCAGCTGCTCGGGCGTCTGGCCGGAGGCCGCGAGATACGTCTCGGGGGAGATGCCACGGCGCTCGAGCGTGCGGAGGAACCCGGACAGGAGCTCGTTCGCACGCGCGTCGACGAGTGGGCCGGACGGCTGGACGCCCGACGCCTGGACGAGTATGTCGGCGGTCGCGGCGCGGAAGCCCGCGTCGATCTCGGCCGCGATCTGCTCCTGCAGGCGGCCTTCGATGTCCGCGCGCAGGCCGGCGATCGTGTCGAACTCGCTCGCGGCACGAGCCAGGTCGTCGTTGGCAGGCGGCAGCACCTTCTCCTTGATCTCGTTGAGCGTGACGGTGATGTGCGCGGTCGTCCCGTCGACGACTTCGTGCTCGACGTCCTTGGTCTCGCCGGGCGACATGCCGGTGAGCGCCTCTTCGAGCTCGTCGACCATCCGGCCCGTGCCGAGTTCGACCACCATGTCCCGACGGGCCTCTCCGGACGGGCTGACGACGTCCACGACGACGACGTCGCCGTCCATCGCCGGACGGCCTTCCACCGGAGCAAGCTCGGCCACCGAGTGCCGCAGCGCCTCGATCTCGGCGTCGACCAGCTCGACCGGCACCTCGGCCTCGGGTCGCGGCACCTCGAGCGTCTTCCAATCCGGCAGCTCCACCTTCGGCTGTACCGCGACGGTGGCCGTGAACGTGAAGGCAGACTCGGCCGACTCGGGCAGCTCGTACTCGTAGTCAGGCTGCGCGACGGGGTGAATTCGCGCCGTCGTTGCCGCCGAGCGGAACCAGCCGCCGATGTGGCTGGAAATCGCCTCGTCCATCAGCCGCTCCTTGCCGACGCGTGCGATCAGCACCTGCGTCGGCACCTTGCCCTTGCGGAAGCCGGGGATCTTGGCCGACTCCGCGAGGTCGGAGGCGGCGTGGTCGACCGCATGCTCGAGGTCGTGACGAGGCACCTCGACAGAGAGGCGAACCTTGTCCTCGGGGAGCCGCTCGACCGTCGCGTCCACGCGAGCCATTCAACCAGAACGCCTTTTCTTGACCGGCCACCTGTGGGATGCTCCGATCGTGCCGAACGTGATGAGCCGTACAAGCGAGCGGCTGTCCACGCTGGCGGACGTCTTCCGCAACCCTCAGCTGCGCAGGCTCGAGCTCTCGTGGGCTGGCTACCACCTGGGCGAGTGGACGTACTTCGTGGGGCTGTCCATCTACGCGTTCCAGGTGGCCGGCGCAGCCGGACTGGGCGCCCTCGGGCTCGCGCGCATGGTGCCCGCGGCGATCGCGCTGCCGTTCGGTGGCATGCTGACCGACCGGTACGCGCGCCAGCGAGTTCTGTTCGCGATCTATGCCGCACGCACGCTGCTGTTCGTCGTGATGGCGACGGCTCTGGCGGCCGACGCCGACCGCGTGCTTGTCTTCGCCCTCGCGGGACTGGCAGCGGTTGTCAGTTCGCCGGTTCCGCCGGCGGTGATGTCGCTCGTGCCGATGCTGGCCCGCACACCACGGGAGCTCGTCGCCACCAATGTCTCCTCGAGCACGCTTGAGGGGCTCGGTACCCTGGCCGGCCCCGTGATCGGCGGCGTCCTGGCTGCCACCTCGGGCGTCGAGGTGGCCGTTGGCGCGGCGGCAGCCATCAACGTCGTCTGCGCCGTGCTCGTGGGCGGCATCCGGCGCGAGGGCGATATCCGCGGGCCCCGCAGACGCGTCGAGCACAACCTGCGAGAGGAATTGCTGGGGGGCGTACGCACGTTGCGCCGCGAGCCGGGCCCCCGGCGAATCGTGCTGCTCTTCAACTCGCAGACGATGGTGCGGGGACTGTTGAACGTGCTCCTGGTCGTCGCTTCGATCGAGCTGCTCGGCATGGGCGAGGCGGGCGTCGGCTGGCTGAACGCCGCGCTCGGGGCCGGCGGCCTCGCCGGAGGGATTGCCGCGGTAGGACTCGTCGCCAGGCGACGTCTCGCGGGAGTCTTCGGAGCCGGGCTCGTGCTCTGGGGCGCGCCCATCGCGCTCATCGGCGTGTGGCCGCGGGCGGGATGGGCTCTCGTGTGTCTCGGCATCGTCGGCATCGGCAACGCGCTCCTCGACGTCTCGGGCTACACGCTGCTCCAACGCACGGTGGACGAGCACTTGCTCGGTCGCGTGTTCGGCGTCTTCGAGATCGGTGTTGCCCTGACCACAGCGGCAGGCTCGGTGCTCGGTTCGGTGCTCGTACAGGAGCTGGGGATCCGCGAAGCACTCGTCGTTTCGGGTCTGATCCTGCCCTTCCTCACGTTGTTGTCGTTCCCCGGACTGCGACGGATCGACGACTCCGTGGAGGTGCCTGAGCGGGAGCTCGGGCTGGTGGCGGAGGTCCCGCTCTTCTCCCTGTTGCCTCCGACGACAATGGAGCGGCTCGCCGCGCGGCTCGAACACCTACGCGTTGCGGCCGGAGCGACGGTTGTGGAAGAGGGTGAAGCCGGCGATCGCTTCTACCTCGTTGCCTCAGGAGAGATCGACGTTATCCACGGTGGATCGAGAGTCAATACTCTCGGTGCCGGCGACTACTTCGGCGAGATCGCCCTGCTCCGCGACGTACCGCGCGTTGCGACCTGCACGGCGCGAACGGACGCCGAGATCTACTCGCTCAGTCGCGACGTGTTCATCGCCGCGGTGAGCGGCGACATGCGCTCATCGACGGCGGCCGAGAGTGTCATGGGCAAGCGCCTCCACGAGCTCGAGTCCCGGCAGACGTCAAGCGTCGGAGACGGTACGCCAGGCTAGGAGCCCGGCGAACCCGAGCAGCGCGACCCCGGACACGACGTCGACGACGAGGAGGAGCCGCTCGCCGAGGCGCCGCCGTGCGAGCGACAGCGCCAGCGAAAGCGTGAGGAACCAGACGAAGGTGCCGACGGCGACGCCACCGACGAGCGCTGAAGCGGTGAAGCCGGAACCGACGAGATCGGCCGTGGAGGCAGCGGCGAAGATCGCCGCCCACGACGCGATCGTCATCGGGTTGGACGCCGTGGCCGCCAGCGACGTGATGAACGCTCGCCGTGGAGTCGCAACCTCGTCGGCGACTTCGCCGCCGATCCGGATGCGGAACGCGCTCCAGAGGGTCCTCGCGCCGAGGTAGGCGAGGAAGCCGGCGCCGGTGACGCCGAAAGTGATCCGAGGGCGTCGATCTCGAGCAACGCGCTCGCACCGAGCACCCCGAGCGCGGCGTAGAGCGCGTCGATCACCGCCGCGCCGGCGCCGATGGCTATGCCGATCGACGCCGTTCCGCGCAGCACCGAGCGCGCGCAGAGCAGCCAGATCGGCCCTACTTGCGCAGCCACGAGGAACCCGAGCCCGAGGCCGGCGGCGAACGCGACGTCACTATCCTGTTCCCAGTCCGTGCGGGCGTGGCGGAACTGGTAGACGCGGCGGGTTTAGGTCCCGTTGGGCCGCAAGGTCCTTAGAGGTTCGAGTCCTCTCGCCCGCATAACTCACTTCTCCCACTCGCCGACCTCGTACGCCTTCCCCGGCTTGCCGCCGACGACGATGAGGGTCGTCGGCGACTCCGTCGCCTCGAACTTCCGGCGTACGGGTCCTTCGACCGCGACGGCGCTGCCGGCGGGCACATCCACGTGCTCCCCGTCGAGCGTCGCCACCGCCGCGCCGCGCTGGATGATGTAGAGCTCTTGCTCGCCTGAGCCGCCGTGCTCGTGCTCCGGGATGAGCACGTTGCCGGCATCCTTCGTGACGGCGTTCACACCGAACGCGGTGATGCCGAAGTGGTGGCGCATCGACTTCCACGTCGCGGGCCAGTCCGGCTTCACGGGTGGGATTTCGTCGATCGCTGCCGCCTTCCAGCCGCCTCCCTGCTTCCCCACGGATACCTCCTCGTCTTAGGGTTCGTGGAAGCATGACGGACGAGACCCGCAAGCGCCTGGTGCTCGTGGCGACGGTCCTCGGGTCGTCGATGGCGTTCCTCGACGCCTTCGTCGTCAACGTCGCCTTGCCGACGATCGACGAGGAGCTCGGGCTGGGCCTGACCGGCGAGCAGTGGATGTTCCTCAGCTACTCGCTCGCGCTGGCCGCGCTCTATCTGCCCGCCGGCGCGCTCGGCGACCGTTACGGCTATGCGAACACGTTCGTCATCGGCGTGGCGGGCTTCGCGGCTGCATCGGTGCTCGCCGGCGCCGCTCCGACGAGCGAGGTGCTGATCGCGGCGCGGGCGATCCAGGGGATCTTCGGCGCCCTACTGACACCGGGCAGCCTGGCGCTGCTCCGCGCAACGTACAAAGACGAAGCAGGGCGCGCGATCGGCGCCTGGACGGCTTGGACGAGCGCTGCCACCGTCGCCGGGCCGGTCGTCGGGGGCGCGATCGTCGAGGCGATCTCCTGGCGCGGGATCTTCCTGCTCAACATCCCCGTCGCCGTCGTGACCGTGATCTTGACGCTCATCTCGCGCGACACGTGCCGCACGGAGCTACGCCATCGGCATCTCGATCTGTACGGAGCCGTGCTGGGCGCGGTGGCGGTCGGCGCACTCGTCTGGGCGCTCGTGGAGGGCCCCGAGAGCGGCTTCGGGAGCACGACCGTCGTGGGAGGATTCGTGCTGGCGGGAGTGGCCTTCGCGGCTTTCATTTGGGTCGAGTCGCGCCTGGCCGAGCCGATGATGCCGCTGTCGCTCTTCCGCATCCGCGAGCTGTCCGTCGCCAACCTCGCGACGTTCTTCGTCTACGCCGCACTGGGCAGCGCGCTCTTCTTCCTCGTCCTCTTTGCGCAGTCGGTCCTCGGCTACTCGCCGACGGAGGCCGGCCTCGTCGTTGTGCCGATCAGCATCGTGCTCTGGCTGCTCGCCAGCCGATTCGGCCGCGCGGCCGACCGTCTTGGACCGCGGCTCTTTCTCATCGTGGGTCCGGGGCTCATCGGGCTCGGGCTCGCATGGCTCGGCCGCCTCGAGCCGGGCGCGAACTATTGGCTGGACTTCTTTCCGGCGCTGCTCGTCTTCTCGATCGGCCTGGCCGCCACCGTACCCGCCATCACGTCGACTGCCTTGAAGCCAGCGCCGGACGACTTGACGGGTGTCGCGTCTGGAATCAACACGACGGTGTCGCGTCTCGGACAGCTGGTGGCCGTCGCGGCCCTCGGAGTCGTCGTCTCGCTCGTCTACACCGCGACCGGCGATCCGTTCGAGCTCGGGGGGAGGAGCGCCTCGGAGCTGGCGGAGGCTGCCGATGCGTTCCAGGCGGCGATGTGGGTCGCAGCCGGGCTGGCGTTCGTCGGCGCGCTCGTCAGCGGCCTGGGGCTGCCGCGCGGAGCTCGAAGCGGAGTGACCGTGCGCGCTGAAGACATTCCTGAACCGCAGCCTCCCGCGTCTCCCCCCACTCGGTGAAGATCGCGAGCCGGTAGCTCGCCGTGTCGTTCGTGCCCTGCTCGGAGAGCCGCTGGCCGGGGCGAACGAGGATCTCGAGCCCGTCCTGCGGCTCCGGTACCTCATGCACGAAGGCGTCCTCGAACACGCGCACGACGTACGAGATGGCGACGCCGCTCGGCGCGCTGCCGTCCCAGCGTGGATCCTCGTCGCAGGCGAGCGCGAACAGCGCGTCGTAGGTCGAGCGGCCGTGAACCGCCTCGACGAGCGGGGAGAACTGGGACGCGATTCGCGGGTTCAGCTCGACGATCTGCGCCGGGCCGTCAGCCGGCACGAGGAACTCGACGTTGAAGAAGCAGGCGTCGAGGCCGTGCGCCGGCACGAGCACCGCCGCGAGCTTCCAGAGCTCGTCCAGCCGATCCCGGGGAAGCGCGGACGGGTACTCGAACCGCTCGAACGAGTTCGTCTCCTCGTACTTCACCGAGTCCGTGACGCCGATGACCGTGACCTCGCCCGCGTGGACGAAGCCCTCGAGCGTCACCTCGTCCCCCTGCACGAGCTCCTCGACGAGGAAGCCGCGGACCGCATCCGGCGGGAGGCCAGCCAGGTCGGCGTAGCCCTGCCGGTATTCGGGCTCTTCGACGAGGAGGGCGAGATCCGCCTCCGTGTCGACGCGGCGCGCTTCCTCCGACAGCCTGCCGACGACCGGCTTCGCCCACCACGGCGGGGAGAATGGCGGCGCGCCGTTCAGCATGGTGAAGGCAGGTGTCGACTCCGAGGCGACGCCTCGCTGAATCATGCGCGACGTCGGCTTGTGCTGGCACGAGACGATCGCCTTCGGGCTCGGCCCCGCCAGGCCACGCCGCTCCGCGAGCTGTGCCGCGAGGAGGGCCGACCGGTCCTTCGTCCCGACCACGCCGTCGGCCGGCAGCTCGGCGAGCTCCTCGATGAGCGCACGGGGATCAACGTCCACTGCGTCGAGATCAGGGCCGGCGAAGCGCACCCGGTGTCGCTCTGATCGCGCGAGCCGTTCGTCGCGGGACTGCGGACAGACGACGAGGATCTCACCCACCCACGCCAATCTAGACTCCCGGCTTCATGCGCGGAACCGCCGAGGTGAGGGGCGATGTGAAGCGGCGCGTCGCAGCAGAGCTCGAGGCTGCGAGAGCGCGGACGACGGCGTTGCTCGCGCCGTTCACGGACGACGAGCTAACGGAGCAAGTGTCTCCGCTCATGTCGCCGCTCGTGTGGGACCTCGCCCACATCGGGCATTTCGAGGAGCTGTGGATCTCCCGCCGGCTCGGCGGCGCGCCGCCGATCTACCCGGACGCGGACGACACGTACGACGCGTTCGCCCACGAGCGCGAGGAGCGGCCGTCTCTCGAGCTGCTCGAACCGCGTGCCGCACGCTCGTACCTCGACGACGTGCGAGCCCGCTCGCTCGAGGTGCTCGAGGAAACCGAGCTCGAGCCCGACGACCCGCTCCTGCGCGGCGCCTTCGCGTTCGGCCTCGTCGTCCAGCACGAGCAGCAGCACGTCGAGACGATGTTGCAGACGATCCAGCTCTCGGGCTGGGAGCACGAGGGAGGGGCGCCGGGCCCGGTCACCGGCACCATGGGCGACGTGGCCGTCGAGGCGGGGTCGTTCGTGATGGGCGGCGACGACGGTTGGGCCTATGACAACGAGCGTCCCGCCCACGAGTCGAGGACCGGCGACTACAGGATCGACCTCGAGCCCGTCTCGAACGGCGACTACGCCGTATTCCTCGCAGACGGCGGCTGGCCCGAGCCGCCACTCTCGTGGGAGCGAGACGGCCCCGCGTGGGTCCGGCGCCGCTTCGGGCGTCTCGAGCCCGTGCCCCACTTCGAGCCCGTGCAGCACGTCTCGTGGGACGAGGCGAACGCGTACGCGGAGTGGGCCGGGAAGCGTCTGCCGACCGAGGCCGAGTGGGAGCGCGCGGCGAAGCTCGGGGCCATGCGCGGCATCGGAAAGGTCTGGGAGTGGACGTCGTCGGACTTCGCCGGGTACCCGGGCTTCCGGGCGTTCCCGTACCCGGAGTACTCCGAGGTGTTCTTCGGCTCCGAGTACAAGGTGCTGCGCGGAGCCTCGTGGGCGACAAGCGAGACGGTCGCGCGCGTGACCTTTCGCAACTGGGACCTCCCCGTCCGCCGGCAGATCTTCGCCGGCTTCCGCTGCGCGCGCGACGCATGAGCGTCGCTCGGCTCCGCCTCGCTCCCGTGGGGGAAACCATGTTTCCCCTACGTGCCCCCTTCTTCTGCCGGTGTGGGGGGAACCTCCCCGTTCCCCCCCACACCCCCTCGCCCACTTATGGGCGATGGAGTCGCCCATGAGTGACGGCGCTTCCCCGGCCACGCTGCAGGTCGACGTCTATCTCACGGCGGAGGACCGCCTTCAGGCCCTGCGCGAGGACGTCCGCGAGGGTCTCACGTCGACGCCCAAGGAGCTGCCGCCGAAGTGGTTCTACGACGAGCGCGGCTCGACCCTGTTCGAGGAGATCACGCGACTGCCCGAGTACTACCTCACGAGCCGCGAACGGATCATCCTCTCCGAGCGAGCCGACGACGTCGCGCGGCTGACGGCGGCGAACACGCTGGTGGAGCCGGGCTCCGGGTCGTCCGAGAAGACGCGCCTCCTGCTGGACGCGATGGTCGAGGCGGGCCATCTCAGGCGATTCGTGCCCTTCGACGTGTCCGAGCAGGCGCTCCGCGAGGCTGCAGCAAGGATTGCCGAGGAGTACCCCGACATCGAGGTGCACGGTGTCGTCGGCGACTTCGAGCGCAATCTCGTCTGGCTCCCCGAGGGGAGGCGGCGACTCTTCGCGTTCCTCGGCTCGTCGATCGGCAACCTCACGGGCAAGCAGCGCGCGGGCTTTCTCTCCGCTCTCCACGGGTTGCTCGGTGCCGGCGAGGCCTTGCTGCTCGGCGCGGATCTCGTCAAGGATCCGGCGCGGCTGGAGGCTGCGTACAACGACTCACGCGGTGTGACAGCCGAGTTCAACCGCAACGTCCTGGCGGTCGTCAACCGCGAGCTCGGCGGCGACTTCGACCTCGAGCGCTTCGGGCACGTCGCGCGTTGGGACGCGGAGAACGAGTGGATCGAGATGCTCCTCCGCTCCGACGTCGACCAGCGGGTGCGGGTCGATGCCCTCGACCTGGAAGTCGAGTTCGCGGCAGGTGAGGAGATGCGCACGGAGGTCTCCGACAAGTTCCGCAGGCAGGGCCTGCAATCCGAGCTCGACAGTGCCGGGTTCGAGCTTGTCCACTGGTGGGAGGATTCGGCCGGCGACTTCGCCCTCTCGCTGTCGTTCGCGGAGGCGGCGCAGTGACGCGCGTCGTCGTCCTCGGCGGAGGCTCTGCCGGCGAGGCGTTCGTCGGCGCGCTGAGCCGGCTCGAGGGCGACTTCGAGATGACGCTCGTGGAACGCGCGCTCGTGGGCGGCGAGTGCACGTACTGGGCATGCATGCCGTCGAAGACGCTGCTCCGGGCGCCGGAGCTGCTCGCCGCCGCGAGGCAGGCGCCGGGCGCCGCTGAGGCAGTGTCGGGAGCGCTCGACCTCGAGCGCGTCTTCTGGTGGCGAGACCAGGTCGTCGAAGGCTACGTGGATGAAGGACACGGGGAGTGGCTCGCAGATCGCGACACCGATCTCGTCCGCGGCGACGCGACGGTGAGAGCCCCCGGCGTCCTCGACATCGGCGGGCGGGAGCTTTCGTACGACAAGCTCGTCATCGCCACCGGCTCGCGGCCGGCGCTGCCGCCGATCGACGGGCTCGCGGACGCGCCCCACTGGACGACGGCGAATGCGACGGCGGCAAGTCAGATTCCCGGCTCGCTGGCGGTCGTCGGGGGTGGCGCCTCAGGTGTCGAGCTCGCGCAGCTCTACCAGCGGCTCGGCTCGCAGGTGACGATCGTCCAGCGCAGCCGACTGCTGACGAGGATGGCCGAGGAGGCCGCGTCGCTGCTGCAGGAGCGGCTCGAGGAGGACGGCGTGCGCGTGCGGTGCGGGTCCGGCGTCGCCCGGGTGGACGTCTCGGATCCTGGGGTCACCGTGATCCTCGACGACGGCGAGACAATCGAGTGCGAGCGCCTCCTCGTTGCCGCAGGCCGCACGCCGACGGTCGACGGGCTCGGCCTCGAACGAATCGGCGTCGAGGTCGGCGCGGGTGGCATCGTCGTGGACGAGTTCCTGGAGGCCGCCGAGAACGTCTGGGCGATCGGCGACGTGACGGGCGTCTCGCTCTTCACACACGTCGCGAAATACCAGGCACGCGTTGCCGCGTCGAACGTCGCCGGCGTACGGCGAGCGGCCGACTACCGCGCCGTCCCGGCCGTGGTGTTCACGGATCCTCAGGTGGCCCAGGTGGGCACGGTCGAAGGCGACGGGCTCGTCAGCGCTTCGTGGGAGACGAACCGGACGTCGCGGTCGTCGACATACGAGCGGCCGAAACGGACGGGCTTCGTGAGGCTCTTCGCCGACGGTGGACGACGCGTCCTCGTTGGCGCCGTCGCCGTGGGCCCCGAGGCCGGCGAATGGCTCCAGCAGGCGACGC
This sequence comes from Gaiellaceae bacterium, assembly GCA_050697575.1. Lineage (GTDB taxonomy): Bacteria > Actinomycetota > Thermoleophilia > Gaiellales > Gaiellaceae > PALSA-612. The sequence goes on from JBOGZW010000019.1 coordinate 12,136, forward strand.
TCGCCATCCGCGGCGAGGTGCCCGTCGACGTGCTCCGCGACACCATTCAGCCCTTCCCGACGTTCTCCGAGGCGCTTTTCTTCGCCGCCCGCGACCTGCCTCTTTAGGACAGGGGACAGTCACTGCGACTGTCCCCTGTCTGTTTCGACTTCGTTGAAATTCGCGCACGCGGTGGCGTCGCCGGACCCGCGGAGCGCTACCCTCGAAAACGTGCCGCGGATAGCTCGTAATCAGCTCCCTCCGGAGGGCATCTACCACGTTACGGCGCGAGGAGTGGCTGGACTACCGATCTTCGCGAGCGACATGGATCGTATGGACTTCCTCTCGTTGCTCAAGGGGATCGCCGACGTCTCGAGATGGACATGCCACGCGTACTGTCTGATGACGACGCACTACCACATCGTGATCGAGGCAACCCGGGAGCACATCTCTCGCGGCATGCATCAGCTCAACGGCAGATACGCCATGCTGTTCAATCGTCGCCACGGCCGGCGCGGGCACCTATTCGAGAGCCGCTTCTCGGCGTGGGTGATCCGAGACGAAGAGCACCTCGAGGCGACGTGCCGGTACGTGCTCGACAATCCGGCTCGCGCGGGGATCGGCACGAAGCAGCCGTGGCCCTGGGCGGCGCTAGAGCCTTACGCGAGCAGGCTCCGAACCTCGTCGTCGGTGACCTCGGCGAAGTCCACGTACGAGAGACCGACCGCGTAGAACGGATCCGGCTGCCGTAAGCAGACGACCTCGTCGGCCACACCGTCGAGCGCCTCGCACGTCTGTCGCGGCGCCGTTGGCACCGCTACGACAACCCGCCCGGCGCCCAGCGACCGCAGCGCCTGCACCGCCGCGAGCATCGTCGAGCCGGTGGCGAGACCGTCGTCGACGACGAGGATCGTCTCGCCGACGACGTCGAGCGGAGGCCGCCCCCCGCGGTAAAGGGCCTCACGACGCTCGAGCTCGACGAGCTCTCGCGCCACCACGTCGTCGACGAGCGCCTGGGATACGCCCGTCTGGTCGAGGAGGGCCTCGTTGAGCACCCGCACCCCACCGCTCGCGATTGCGCCCATGGCCAGCTCGCTCTGCCCCGGAAAGCCGAGCTTCCGCACGACGAGGATGTCGAGCGGTGCGTCGAGCCGCTCAGCCACTTCACGACCGACGACGACGCCGCCACGGGGCAGGGCCAGCACGAGCACGTCCTTCCGGCCTGCGTACTTCTCGCCCAGCCGTTCGCCGAGCTCCTGGCCGGCCTCGGCCCGGTCGCGGAACCGCCGCACGGGCTATCCCGCCAGCGCAGGCACGACGGCTTCCCCGACGAGCTCGACCATCTCGGTGTCGCCGTGCACGAGATGCTGGAGGTAGACCCGCTCGACGCCTGCCTCTCGCAAGGCGCGGAGCCGCTCGACGACCTCTTCAGGCGTGCCCGCTACCCATCGCTCCGTCCGGTCGGCGAGCACCGCCTCCGGATCCTCGTCCCCGGAGCCAAAAGCCGCCAGCACGCCGCGCACGCGCTCGAGCACCTGGGCCCGGTCCTCCCCCACCACGCACGTCGCCATGAGCGTCAGCGGAAGCGTCGCGGGATCGCGCCCAGCTGACTCGCACGCCTCGGCCAGCACCGACTTCCGCTCGCGGCAGTCGTCGATCGACGCTGCCAGCGTGTTGTACTCGTCGGCGAGCCGGACCGCGAGGGCGATCGACCGGGGCTTGGCGTTGCCGCCGAGGAGGAGCGGAGGGTGCGGTTGCTGCAGCGGCCGGGGCAGGCCCGGGCAATCGCCGAGCCGGTAGTGCCGGCCGACGAACGTCACGGAGGCCTCCGTCCACAGCCGGTGGACGATCTCCAGCTGCTCCTCGAGCAGCTCCATGCGCGTGCCGAGCGGCGGGAAGTCGAAGCCGTACGCCGCGTGCTCTCCCTCGTTCCAGCCGGCGCCGAGGCCTAGCTCTACCCGGCCGCCGGAGACGTGGTCGATCGTCGTCACGGACTTCGCGAGCACCGAGGGGTGACGGAACGTCACCGGCGAGACGAGCGTGCCGAGCCGGATCCGCTCGGTCCTCGCGGCCAGAGCCGCCAGTGTCGCGATCGCGTCCAGCGACGACCGCTCCCGCCGGCCGACGACGGAGAGATAGTGATCGGAGCGGAACAACCCCTCGAGCCCGCTCCGCTCGCAGGCCGCTCCGAGCGCCAGCCACTGGTCCCAGGTCACGCCCTCCTGTCCTTCCACCATCAGGCAGAGCCGCATGCTCCGCCCATCATGACCGAGCGTCGCCCGCCTGGCCCGTCACCCTTCGCTGATGTCGGCGATGCGCACGTCGGCCAGCCGCTGCAGGTCATCCACCCGCAGCCGCACAGACTCGTTGTGATCGCCGGCCTCGAACACGATGTCGGCGAGCTCGGGTATGCGCTTGTCGACGAGTACCGGATCGGTCCGGCCACCGACCGGAGGGATGGCGCCAAGCTCGAACTCCGGGAAGTCCCGCTCGAGGTCATCCTCTGAGGCGAGGTGGACCTTCTTCGAGCCCGAGCCGATCACTTCACGCACCTTGTGCATGTCGAGGCGATCGGATGCCGAGAGCACCGCACGAACGTAGCCGTCCGGCACGGTGACGACGAGCGTCTTCGCAACCGATTCCAGCGGGACTCCGAGCGCCGCGGCCTCGTCGGCGGCCCGCTCCGTGTGCTCATGGGGAAGCAGCTCGTAAGAGACGCCATTGGAGTCCAGCAGGGCGGTGAGCGCAGCGGCCGCCATCAGCGCGCCCTTTTCTCGCGCGGTGTCTTCGGTCGGATGGTGGCGTCGCTCGATGGATAAAAGAGCGTTTCGTGCCCATCCTCCCAGTGCACACGGTAGTGCTCGTGATCCCGCTCGCCGAGCACTTCCACGATCTCGCCTATGCGGCGGGCGTCGCCCACCTTGTGGCCCTCGACAGTGACGATGTCGCCGGGGTGAGCCTTAGCATCAGTCGTCCGGGGCATAGCCATACCTCCTCTCTCGAGTCAACCTGCAGCTTGCCGCACCTTCGCCTCCGGCGCCATCCGTGTCTTCGCCGGAGCCCGATATGGGCGGACACACCGATTGTCGATTCAGGCCCGAGCTACCATCCGCCCTCGTGCGCGCCATCGTCCTCACCTTGGTCGTCCTCATCCTCGCAGGATGCGGCGGAGACGGCAGAGACGGCGACGAGTCGACCGCCGAGGGCTGCGCGGACGTCGAAGCGCCGGCGGCAAAGGCCGATGCTGGGGCAACGAAGCCGACCGCCCTTCTCGACGAGACCGTGACCTACACCCTCGTGTTCGAGACGAGCTGCGGCGACTTCGAGATCACGCTCGACCAGGAAACGGCTCCCGACACGGCGGCCTCGCTCGTCGCGCTCGCGAAGAGCGGCTTCTACGACGACACGACGTTCCACCGCGTCGTACCGGGCTTCGTCATCCAGGGCGGCGACCCGACCGGCACGGGGAGCGGAGGGCCGGGCTACTCGACCGTCGACGTGCCGCCTTCCGGCGCCGCGTACACGCGAGGAGTCGTGGCCATGGCGAAGACCCAGACCGAGCCGCCGGGAACGAGCGGCAGCCAGTTCTTCGTCGTTACCGCCGAGGACGCCCCCCTGCCGGCCGAGTACGCCATGGTCGGCGAAGTGACGCAGGGCTACGACACGGTGGAGCGGATCGAGGCGCTCGGCGATGTCGCGACGGAGCAGCCGTCGCAGCCGGTCGTGATCGAGCGGGTGACGGTACGGGAGAGCTGACAGCGGTCGTGGACGCGCGCGACTGGGATCGCCGCTGGACGGACAAGCTGCTCCACGTGCACGGCGAGCCGAGCTCCGTCGTGCTGGACATCCTCGAGGGACTCGCACCGGGACGCGCGCTCGACCTCGGCTGCGGCAACGGCCGCCATGCGATGTGGCTCGCCGAACGAGGGTGGCGAGTGACGGCCGTCGACTTCTCGATCGAGGCCCTCCGCCAGGCGCGCGAGCGCGCTGCGGCAAGCGGCGTCGAGGTCGACTGGGTGGAAGCCGATCTCGCCGCGTACGAGCCACAACAGCAGGCGTTCGACCTCGTGCTCGTCGCGTATCTCCACGTTCCCGGACCGGAACGCGCCCCGATCCACGCCAAAGCGGCGGCTGCGGTCGCCGCGGGAGGGACGCTACTGCTCGTCGGCCACGACGTGACCAACATCGGCACCGGCGCACCGGGGCCGACGAACCCGTCGTTGCTCTACACGCCTGCCGACATCGCCGCCGAGCTAAGGGGGCTCGAGATCGAGCGGGCGGAGCAGGTCAGACGGCCCACGGAGACCGAGGACGGCACGCCCGTCGAGGCAGTCGACGCGCTCGTGCTCGCTAGACGCCGTTAGCGACGTCGCCGGCGCCCGTCTCCTCGCCCTTGACGATCAGCCCGTAGAGGATCGCCATGTACACGGCGATCATCACGACCCCCCACCACGCGTTTGCGTTGATGAACATCAGCTGGACGATGATGCCGACAGCCGCGAGCGCGATTCCGAGCACGCGCCCGGACTCCTGAAGGCTGAGAATCGCGTATCCGGCGAAGATCCCGAGGCCGCCGAGGACGAGCAGCACGACGCCCCAGAACTCGAGATTCGCGAACAGGACCTGCGCGAAGAGGTACCTGGATTTCGACAGTGCGGCGATGCCTTCGATGACGTGAAACGTCCCGGCGACGAGGAAGAACACCCCGGCCAACGTCGCCCAGCCGGTGCCGGTGGCCGCTCGCGCGGTCGTAGACGCTTGATCCATGCTCCCTCCTACGTGGTTGGACGACAACCATCCCAGAGTGCGCATGGAGTTCGCAAGCTGGCTGCGACATCGTCGGGCGGCGAACCGTACGACCGCTCACGTTCGCAGCGCCCACCAGCGTGCCGATGACGGGGAACGTAAACGAATGGCCGAACGTAAATGCGACGCAAAATTCTGAGGCCGCTGGTCGCAAACAAGCGGAGGGCGTTCGGCTCGCCGCCGGCCGGCCCCTTACAGCCGGCCTGGCGAACGTTCACTCGGACTGCATCCCGTATCTGCGTCGTAGAGCAGCGTTGGCATCGCGCTCGGCACGCTCCAGACCCTTCTCACGCGCCCGCTCGAGCGGAGCAGCGCCGCGTGCCCTAGCTCTTGACTGTCTTCACGACCAGTGCGATCCTCGGTCGGTATCCGATACCGAGGTGATCTGCGGCGCCTCCGAACGAAAGGAGTGCACCATGCGCAGATTCACATTTGGACGGGTGCGCTGGTTGCTTGTCGGTGCGGTTGTGGGGGCCGTCGTCGTCGGGGGCGCCGCGTTCGCGGCGATTCCCGACTCGAGCGGAGTCATCCACGGCTGCTACCAGAAGAACGTCGGCAACCTGCGTGTGATCGACCCCAGCGCCGGCGACAGCTGCCGGCCGTCGGAGATCGAGATCAGCTGGAGCCAGACCGGACCGCAGGGACCGCAGGGGCCGCAGGGGCCGCAGGGACCGCAGGGACCGAAGGGTGACACCGGTGACACCGGTGCGACTGGGCCTGCGG
>JBOGZW010000020.1:0-17020 GCA_050697575.1 Gaiellaceae bacterium
AGCGCTGGCCGGCATTGTGGACCTTCACCCACCCCGACGGTGTCGAGCCGACCAACAACCACGCCGAGCGCGGACTGCGCGGCGCCGTCATCTACCGCAAGCTCTCCCTCGGCGGCCAATCCGAACGCGGCGAGCGCACCGTCGAGCGGCTCCTCTCCGCCTCCGTCACCTGCCGCCTACAGAAGCGCTCGCTCTTCGCCTACCTCACCGACGTCCTCCACGCCAACATCCGCGGCGACCCCATCCCCGCACTCAGCTGACCCGACAGGGGACCTGAACGCTTACCGGTCGTGCTCTCTTATGGTCGCCACTAATCGATTGGAGCAACAATCCGTTGGCGCCGAGGGGGCTCGCGTCCGAGCACCTGATGACCCTCACTCGGCAAGGCGCGAGCGCTCTTCCCCCCGCATCGCCGAACTCTTGCTACCAGATGCCGTGCTGCTCGGCAACCTCGCCGAGGGTCGGACCACCCGGCTCCAGCGAGCACCGACTGTGGACGGGTGCGTAGAACGTATCCGGGTACTTGTCCGGGAGAGCTGCTGGAAGATCGACCACCACGCGGCTGAAGGGCACTAGGGCGGCCGGACCCCCCGACTCGCCGAAACCGCGAGGATCCGGCAGTCTGTTCGTGTGGAGCGTCGCTCGGCACCGGCTTCGGCACTACTGGTGATCGATGCACAGATGAAGCTGCTGGACGGTCCGACCGCAGTCCCATCCGCCGTGGAGACGACCGCTCGCATCGCGGAGTTGCTGGCCGCGGCGCGCAGCGCCGGGGCGCTCGTCGTTCACCTTCAGAACGATGGTCAACCCGGTGCTCGCGACGAGCGGAACTCCTCGGGCTGGTCGATCCACCCCGCGGTAGAACCCCGCGCTAGCGAGCCGCTGCTACGAAAGCGTGGCGACGACGGCTTTGAGGGGACTCACTTGGAGGCGCTGTTGCGACAGGCGGGAGTGCGCCGCCTCGCGGTCGCCGGCTTTCTCTCGGAGATGTGCGTCAGCGCCACGATTCGGGCAGCCTTCGCCCGCGGCTTCGAGGTCCTCCTGGTGCGCGGCGCTCATGCCACCTATGACCTCCAGGAGATCCCGGCGGAAGTCGTATCCCGCGTTGCCGAACACGCACTCGGCGACCAGCTCGAGCTGCGCGACTACTCCGCCGTCGCTTTCATCCGTCCGCCCGAACGACGGTAGATACCGCCCCCTCGCGATTCTCGCCCTCGCACCTCGCTCGGCTCGTTTGCGCGCGACACCGTCCGCGCGGGACGCGCGTGCGGCCATCGGCTCGGGGCGCAATGGGGCGCGCTACGTGGAGGATCCGCGTACCAGTTGCGCCGAACGCGCCGATCCGAACGGCGGCCCTCGGCAGAGTCGTCAGCTCACGCGGAGGATCTCCCCCTAGGACTGAGCCTGGCTTGGGAGCTGCTCCAGGAAACGCAATGTCCTTCAGCTTCTCATCCTGTGGAACCGGTGCGACTGAAGCGGTGCGACTATTAGCTGGATGGAAGCAAGCGAGCTACCGCGCGGCACCGTGACACTGCTGTTCACGGACGTTGAAGGCTCAACGCGGCTGCTCGAGACGCTCGGCAACCTCTACGGCGATGCCCGGGCCGAGCATGGCCGCTTGGTTCGAGCAGCCTTCAGGGCCGGCGGCGGAGTGGAAGTGGACACACAGGGCGATTCGTTCTTCGTCGAGACGACCGTGCTGCGGGATCGGATAGCGGCGCCGGTGAGCCCTCGTTCGATCGGGAAGTTGGGATACGCGGGTGGCGCGGGTCCGCTCCAAGCAAGGTTTCTGACCTCGCTTTCGGTGACGCGGTAGATGCCGACCCAGCGGCGGCCGGTGCGAGAGCGGATGAGCTCGGCCGCTCGGCTCGCACGGTCATCCACTGTGCCGTAGGCGGCTGCATGGCGCCGGACGTCCTCGATCAGATCCGCATCTGTCATGTCCGCGATGGTAAAGAGACTCGTGCAGGTCGGCTCCCGCTCCAGATCGCGTTCTGGCCGGTCCGAAAGATCGACCAGACGAGGACGGAGAGGACGATCTCGGCGGCGGCGATCGCAGGATTGACGGAGACTTCGGGCCAGGTGAGGGCTGCGGTGATCACTTGTGTTCTCCTTCCTAGATCGACTTCCGCTTAGGCGGTGAAGGCACGGGTGGCTAAGCTCGCGCTGGCGAGCAGCAGCAGCGCCCCGTGGTTTCTCGAGCGGTGTTATCTGCGTTGCACGACCCTCACGGCGAGGACACACGCGCTGGCGATGAGCAGGATGCCCAGGAGGACGAGGCCGGGTGCGTCACCGGCCTGGCCCCCATACACCCGAAGGATTCGAACCTGTGACCTGCGGGTTGTCAGCCGCCTCGATTGTGTACACGCGTGCCGCCGATTCCGCAGAAATGCAGCTTTACGCAGTCACACCACGTGCGCGACGTCTCGCGCTTCGACGTCGCGCTCGCCGGGCGTCGGCGAGGATTGCGCGAGCCGCATTGCTCCCGGGGCCGCCGGTGACTCCGCCGCCGGGATGTGCTCCCGCCCCGCACAGGTAGAGCCCGCGGATGTCGGCGAGCCGGTATCGCGCATGGCCGAGGAGAGGCCGCCAGGCAAAGACCTGATCGAGCGCGTGCTCGCCGTGCATCGGGTGCCCGCCGCTGAGGCCGTACTCCCGCTCGAGGTCCGCAGGCGTGACGACGTGGCGCGCGACGATTTGCCCCGCGATACCCGGGGCGTAGGCGTCTAGCGTCCTTACGGCCGCGTCCGCTACCCGATCGCGCGATGCCTCGTTCCAGTCCGCATCGCGGAGGTGGCGTGGCGCGTACTGGAACAGCGCGGAGATGACGTGGGTGCCTTCGGGGGCGAGCGCAGGATTGGAGAGGGTGGGGATCGTCGCCTCGAGATACGGGTGCTCGGAGATCCGGCCGTACTTCGAGTCGTTGAAAGCCCCCTCGAGGTCGCCGAGGCTCGGAGCGATGACGATTCGCCCCCGCAGCCGCTCGTCGTCGACGCCTCCGAACGCCGGCAGGGCGTCCAGCACGAGCGTCACCTTCGCGACCACGCCGGGCATGCGGATGTTCTCGGCACGCCAACTCAAGGTCGGACCGATCTCCGCCGGATCGAGGAGACGCAAAAGGGTGTGCCTGGGGTCGGCGCTCGAGGCGACGATCCGCGCATCGATCTCCTCGCCGCTCGCCAGGGCGACGCCTTCCACGGAGCCTCGTTTGGTGCGAATGGCCGAGACGTCGACACTGCACCGCAGCGTCGCGCCGTTGCTTCGTGCCGCGGCGAGTAGCGCCTCGGTCAGCCCGTCCGGCCCGCCCCGGGCGAAGACGGTACGCCCCGCCGCTCCTCCACCAGAGGTCGAGTCCCACAGAAAGTTGAGCGCCGTCCCCGCGGACCGAGGGCCCATGGCCGCGTAGCGAATCCCCCGCGCTCCGAGGACGCCGCGCAGCGCGTCGTCGTCGACTGCCTCGCTCGCGAGATCCGCGACGGACATGGGCAGGACTCGCAGCGTCTCGTGGATCTGCCGCTTGCCCAGGTGCCGCAGGGCGTTCAGCAGCGTGAAACCCTTAAGGCCGTCTGCGGGTGTCGGAGCTGCCAGGTCCGGAGGCTCGGTCGCGTGGACGCGGGTCAGGAACCGGGCCAGAGAGCGGACCTTGCGGTCGAAAGCGAGGAACGCCTCGGCGTCACGCGGCCGCCGTGTTTGCAGCTCCGTCGCCGTCCGAGCAGGGTCCCGCCACAACGTGAGGGGAGGTCCGTCGATGGACGGGGCGAAGACGGCCACGTCGGGCTCGACCGCACGAAAGCCGTGCGAGCCGAGCTGGAGGTCTCGGACGACACTGGCACGAAGACCTCCCACGCTGTCGGCGGCAACCGGTGCCCGCACACCCGGGGCAACCTCCTCGGTCGCCAGTGCGCCGCCCGCGCGGCCGCGGCGTTCGAGAACGAGCGTAAGCAGCCCCGCCTTCGCCAGGTACCCCGCCGTCACCAGGCCGTTGTGACCGGCACCCACGATGACGGCGTCGTATCGCTCCCGGGCCAAGAGCTGCCTCAGGCCGCCCTGCGGCTACGGAGCGAGCGCACGACTTGGAGGGCGGCAAGACGGCCCGACGCCCCCATGATCCCTCCGCCGGGGTGCGTGGCCGAGCCGCACAGCCAGAGGTTTCGCAGCGGCGTCCGGTAGCGGGCCCATCCCGCTACGGGCCGGTTGAAGAAGAGCTGCTCGAGAGAGAGCTCGCCCTGGAAGATGTTGCCCTCCGACAGCCCGAACCGCTCCTCGATGTCCTTGGGAGTGAGCACCTGCGCGTGCAGGATCAGCCGGCGGATGTCGGGCACGCGCTCCTCGATGGTGTCGAGGACCGTCTCGCCGAACGCCTCGCGCCGAGCGTCGTCCCATTCGGCGCCGTCGGTCAGGTGGTAGGGCGCGTACTGCACGAAGCAACTCACGACGTGCTTGCCCGGTGGGGCCATCGACGGATCGACGAGCGTCGGGATGACCATGTCGATGAACGGACGCCGACTGAAGCGGCCCGCCTTTGCGTCGTCGTAGGCCAACTCCATGTAGTCGATGCTGGGACTGAAGCTGATCGCGCCGCGCAGGTGCTCGCGCTCGTCGGGCAAGCACGTGAACTCGGGGAGGCCGTCCAGGGCGAGGTTCACCTTTCCGCTGGAGCCTCGGTATTTGTAGCGGTCGACGTCCTCGAGGAACGATCCATCGAGGAGACCGGGCTGGACGAGCCGGACGAACGTCTGGTGCGGGTCCAGGCTCGACAACGTCACCCGGCCGATCACTTCTTCGCCCGAGCTCGTGACGACGCCCGTGACTTCGTCGCCTCGGGTCAGGATGTGCTCGACAGCGGCTTCGGTCCGGATCTCGGCGCCGAACGACCGGGCCGCGTTCGCGATCGCCTCACTGACGGCGCCTGTTCCGCCCCGCGGTATACCCCACGCCCGCAGGACGCCGTCGATTTCGCCCATGTAGTGGTGGAGGAGGACGTAGGCGGTCCCCGGAGAGCGGATTCCCTGGAACGTGCCGATGATCCCCGACGCGCTGATCGTCGCCTTTAGCGGGTCGGTCTCGAACCATTGGTCGAGGAAGTCGGCGGCGCTCATCGTCATGAGCTGGATGAAGACAGCCCGCTGCTCCCGTGAAAGGTCGTTGAAGGCACGGGCGAGACGCGCGACGGGGAGCCATTCGCGGGGACGGAGTCGGCCGGGATCTGGCGGGGCCATGGACAGGATCGGCTTGATGAAACGCGCCATCTCGACCATCAGGCGGCCGTACTCGTCGTAGGCCTCCGCATCGCTCGGCGACCAACGCCGAAGCTCGCGCACCGTGCGACCGTGATCGTTCACCCGCCACAAGTAGTCGTCCTCGAGCGGCGTGAACGTCCCGTCGAGCGGCAGGATCTCGAGGCCGTGCTTCGGCAGCTCGAGCTCTCGGACGATCTCGGGCCGGAGCAGCGAGACCACGTACGAGGCGACGCTGAACCGAAAGCCGGGAAAGACCTCCTCGGTCACCGCCGCCCCGCCGAGAACGTGGCGCCGTTCGAGCACGACGACCTTCAGGCCCGCACGCGCGAGGTAGGCCGCCGCCACCAATCCGTTGTGCCCGCCGCCGATCACGACGGCGTCGTACACACGTCTGTGGGATGTGCTCGTAGGGGTCGACATCACTAGCGACACGCACCGCGGCGCGGTGGGGTGTGACAACTTATAGTTGCGCGGCCGTTGAGCGACGTCGCGACCACGCCCAAGCCCTTCGACATGTCACTGGTGCAGCGTGGGGCGAGGCTGCGGCGCAGTCCGTTCTTCGAGGCGACGCAGCGCCACGGCCCGAAGGGGTTCACGGTCTACAACCACACCCTCTTCCCGATCAACTTCGACGACTTCGAGGCCGAGTACTGCCACCTACTGCACCACGTGACCCTCTGGGACGTTGCCGTAGAGCGCAACGTGGAGGTGACCGGGCCAGACGGCTTCCGCTTCGCGCAGCTTCTCACCTGCCGTGACCTGAGCACATGCGCGGTCGGCCAGGCGAAGTACGTGCTGATCACGGCGCCGGACGGCGGCATCCTCAACGACCCGGTGATGCTGCGTCTGGACGAGAACACGTTCTGGTTCGCGCTCGCCGACAGTGACGTGCTGCAGTACGCAAAGGGCTTGGCCACGCACGCGGGCATGGACGTCGAGCTCTCGGAGGCCGAGGCATACCCGCTTCAGATCCAGGGGCCGAAGTCGAAGGACGTCGTGCGAGACTTGTTCGGCGAGGATGTCCTCGACCTCCGCTACTACCACTTCCGCCGTCTCGACCTGGACGGCATCCCGCTCATCCTCACCCGCACGGGCTGGACCTCGGAGATCGGGTACGAGATCTATCTCCTCGACGCCGCACGCGGAACGGACCTGTGGGAGCAGATCATCGAGGCGGGAGCCCCGTACGAGATCCGCCCGACCGGCCCGGTCGACATCCGCCGGATCGAGGGAGGCATCTTCAACTGGGGTGCCGACATGACCTACGAGAACAATCCGTTCGAGTTGGGGCTGGACCGACTCGTCGACCTGGACAGCGGCGCTGACTTCGTCGCCCGCGAGGCGCTCGCGAGGATCCGCGAGGAGGGGGTGAAGCAGAAGATCGTCGGCCTCGAGATCGACGGCGACCGACTGGAGATGAACGCGACGACGTGGCCGGTCTCCGTAAACGGCGCGAGTGGAAGGGTGACCTCCGCCGTCCACTCGCCCCGTCTGGAGAAGAACATCGGCTACGCGTGGCTGCCGATCGAGCACACCGGGCTCGGGACGCGTCTCACGGTGGAGACGCCCGACGGCGAGAGGGACGCCGCGGTCGTGGGGCTTCCGTTCGTCGACCCCGAGAAGCAGATACCGAAGTCGTAGCGGCGTGTCCGTCGGAACCGCATTCCATCCCCGCACCGCGCCGCTCAACCGCAAGCTGCAGTGGCGGGAGTGGTCGGGCTATCTCGCCGCCAGCGCCTATCACGACTCGCACGAGATCGAGTACAACGCGATCCGCGAGGCGGCCGCGCTGATCGACGTCTCTCCGCTCTACAAGTATCTCGTCTCCGGCCCGGACGCGACGAGGCTCGTCGACCGCGTGATCACGCGGGACGCGGGCAAGCTCGCGGTCGGCCGCGTCTACTACACATCCTGGTGCAACGAGCAGGGCCTCGTCGTGGACGACGGGACGGTCGCCTGCCTCGACGAGCGAACGTACCGCTGGACGGCGGCCGATCCGTCGCTGCGCTGGCTCCGGATGAACGCCAGCGGCCTCGACGTCGAGATCGAGGACGTCAGCGAACGGATCTCGGCCCTGGCGGTCCAGGGGCCGCTGAGCCGGGACGTGCTCGAAGCAGCCACCGAGACGTCGTGGGGCGACCTCGCGTACTTCGGCCGCCGTGCATCACGCGTCGGGCGCACCTCCGTCGACGTCTCCCGGACGGGCTACACCGGCGACCTCGGGTACGAGGTGTGGGTGGAGAGCTCGGACGCGGTGGAGCTTTGGGACGCGCTCGTGCGCGCCGGGAGAGCCTTTGGGATACGGCCTGCGGGGATGCTCGCCCTCGACGTCGCGCGGATCGAGGCGGGACTGATCCTCGTCGAGGTGGACTTCGATTCCGTCCGACGAGCGCTGATACGGGAGCAGTCGTACTCGCCGTTCGAGCTGGGCATCGTCGGCCGCTTCGTCGACTTCGGAAAGCAGGCCGAATTCGTCGGCCGTCGTGCGCTCGACCGAGAACGGCAGCGAGGCGGACCTCCGCGGAGGCTCGTGGGGCTGGCGCTCGAATGGGAGTCCCTCGAGGACCTCTACCGGGCGAAAGGGTTGATGCCGGCGTTGGAGCCGGCAGCGTCGCGCGAACCGCTCCCTCTGTACGTGCGGGGTCGGCAGGTCGGCAAGGCAACGAGCACGACGTGGAGCCCGATCCTGAAGAAGGTGGTGGCACTGGCGTCTGTTCGGGCGAACCACAGCGCGCTCGGCACCCGGATCGAGATCGAGTGGACCGTCGAGGCGCGGCGCCGTCGGACGCCCGCGAGGGTGGTGGAGCTACCGTTCTTCAACCCGACGCGGAAGACTGCGACGCTATAACGCCACGGGTCGCATCGCGTCCCGACCATGATCCGGCGCTTCGAGCGAGAGGTCTAGTGGCTTGCTCGAAAGGTGGATAAACAGCGAAGGCCCCGTTGCTGCGGCCCTCGCGCGCGTCCTCGCTCCACTGTCGTCAGCGAACGGGGAGGCCCGGTACTCCGACGTTCGCCTGGGTGATCCCAGGCCCCGGTCCCGGGATGGGGACGAGATCGAGGGCGCCGTTCGCGACGTAGACGCTCTTCTGGTCCCGAGCGCCCCGTCCGAAGGCCAGGCTCAGCGCGACGTCGAAGTCGCCGAACGCGGTCGAGTCGACGGTCGGAACGACATCACCTGTGGCGGGGTCCACGCGCACGACCGGGGAGGTCCCCAAGACGGCGAACGCCGGAATGACGCCGTGGATCTGACCTGTCGCGTCGACGGCGAGCCCGTCGACCGTCAGAAGCGCGAATGCCTGCGCGACGAACGTCGGCTCTCCCGCGCTGCCGTCCGCAAGGTTGATGGGAACGTGCGCGATCAGGCCTTTCTCCGTGTTGGCGACGTACAGGTGGTTGGGCGGAGAGAAGCCGATCCCGTTCGCGCCCGGAAGAGGCACTGGGGCCGGATCGAACGGGAACGGCTCGAGCAGCTCGTCCTGGATCCAGAGCGACCCGCTCCCGCCGCTCGGGAACCGCCAGACGGCGCCCGCGAGGCTGTCGGTCACATACAGGTTGCCGCGTGGATCGAAGGCGAGCGCGTTGGGGAAGCCCATCTGCTCGGAGCCGGGAAGCCGAGAGCGTTCGGATCCGTCGGCGCTGATCCGCCACACACCGTGCAGGGCAAAGTCGGACGAGAGGAGCGCCGCGTACACGTTTCCGGGAGGATCCGTCGTCAGACCGAGCAGGCCGCTTCCGGCTGGGTCGGCCCCGGCTTCCGTCCCGAGAAGCGCGAACGTCGATACCTCGTCGTCTGGGGAGATCCTGAGGATCTCGTACGTGACCTCAGTCCCTTCGAGCCGGCGGTTGCCGAGATAGAGGGTTCCCGATCGATCGAACGCGATCCCCTCGGGGAAGTTGCCGGCCTGCAGATTCAGGATGCGTTCCGCCTGTCCGACAGGGAGAGGGGAGCTTGCTGCAGTAACTGATGCTCCAACAGCGGCGAACAGGGCTGCTGCCGTGACGCCGATGCGAAGTATCTTCATCGATGGCCCCTATCTAGTCGTCAAGTCGAGGGTAGGCCCGAGGGATAAACGCGAGCTATACGCCGGCTGTCAGGAGGCAGGCAGAGCCTCGAGCGAGCGCAGGGCCGCCTCGGCGTCCGCCCCTTCCATCGGATACCTCCACCGACGAGCGAGCGCGAGCGCCTCATTCAGGAACAGCCGGGCCCGATCCACCTCTCCGCGCTCAGAGTGGACCCGCCCGAGGCAGATGAACGCAGCCGCCAGCCCACGGGGGTCGTTGCGTGCTCGGAAGTCCTTGACTGCGTCGGTGGCCCATGCCTCTGCCTCGTCGAGACGCTCTTCCGCGAGCTCGACGCGGGCTAGGTCGAGAAGCGGCCAGCCGGCATCGAGCGGACTTCTGATCTTGCGATATCCCTCGACGGCACGAACGAGGTACGTCCGTGCGCCGTCGAGGTCGCCGCGCCGAAGACGGACTACGCCTAGCCACTGATCGCAGAAGAGAGTTTCTTCGTGCGCAAGCCCGGCGAAGATCTGACGCGCGCGCTCGAGCGTCTTCTCGGCCTCGTCCAGTCGACCCCGCTCGACCAGGGTCTGAGCCTGAAAGACGAGCGTGAACGCATGGAGCTCCGGATCGGCCTCTTCGCATGCTGCGACCGCGGCGGCGGCGAGCTCGGCGGCATTGGGTACTGCGGCAGCGACACCGAGCAGGGCGCACCCGGCCAGGGCGCGGGGCCGCCAGATCGAGCCCTCGTCGCCGAGATCGAGCGAGCGCTCGAGGAAGTCGAGTCCCTCGCTCAGCTGACCGGTCCGGTACCACCAGCCATTGAGCGCCGAGGCGAGCTGGAGGGCAGCGTCCCCGTGACGCTGCTCGAGCGACCAGCGAATCGCAACGCGGAAGTTGTCCTGGTCGGCACGGACGCGGACGAGCCAGGCCGCGAGCTCGGAGTCGATCATGTGGCGGAAGACATGCTCGCCAAGCTCCAGGTAGTGATCTCGGTGTCGGCGGGCGGCGCCGTCCACCTCGCCGGTCGCGCGCGCGCGTTCGAGCGCGAACGCACGCACCGTCCACAGCAGCCGGTAGCGCGACGGCTTGCCGACCTCGACCGCGACGAGAGACTTGTCGACCAGCCGCGTCAGCAGCGGCAGCACGGCCGTGGGCACGACGTCGTCCGCCGCAGCGACCGCCTCGGCTGCAGCCGCGTCGAACGTGCCGGGAAAGGCGGCAAGGCGGTAGAGCACAGAGCGTTCGTCGGCGGTCAGCAGGTCGAAGCTCCACTCGATCGCGGTCTGGAGCGTTCGATGCCGCGCCGGGGCGGTCCGCTCACCATCTCCGAGGATCCCGAGGCGCTCGTCGAGCCGGCCCGCGAGCTCGGGAAGGGACAGCGACCGGAGCTTCCCGGCGGCAAGCTCGATCGCGAGCGGCAGCCCATCGAGGCGCTCGACGACATGCGCGATGGCGGCCGCGTTTGCCTCGTCCACATCATCGCTCCCGGCGGCGGTCGCTGCGCGGGCGACGAACAGCCGCGTGGCTTCGTACTCCATGAGCTCGTCCGCCGGCACCGTCGCCGGAGGAACCGCGAGCGGCGGCACCGGATGCACACCCTCTCCCCCGACGCGGAGCGGCTCGCGGCTGGTCGCGAGGATCCGAGCGCTCTCGGTCTCGGAGAGGACACGGGTCGCGAGCGCGGCGACCTGCGCGGCGACGTGCTCGCAGTTGTCGGCGACGAGGAGGACGCGAGCACCCCTGAGCCGCGCGACGACGAGATCCTCGACACCCTGCCACGCGGACTCGCGGATCGAGAGCGAACTCGCGAAAGCGAGCGCGACGCCCCGACGATCAGCCGCCGTGAGGTCGATCCACCAAATGCCGTCGGGGAACGCGGCTCGCACGTGGGCCGTCACTTCGGCCGCAAGCCGCGTCTTCCCGGTCCCGGCAGGGCCGACGAGCGTGAGGAGGCGCTCGCGGGCGAGGCGGGCTCGGACCTCCTCCACGGCCTCCTGCCGGCCGACGAAGCTCGTCGCGAACGTCGGAACGCCATGCCTACGCCCGACGTCGCGATGGTCGAGCGTTTGCTCCTGGAGGAGAATCCTCCGTTCGAGCGTACGCAACTCTTGGCTCGGCTCGAGACCCAGCTCCTCGGCCAGGAGCCGCCGCGCTTGTTGGTAGGTCTCCAGCGCTTCTGCTTGCCGCCCCGAGCGATAGAGAGCGAGCATCAGCTGTGCCCAGAAGCGCTCGCGGAGGGCATGCTCGGAGACGGCGGCACGAAGCTCCGAGATCAGCTCCCGGTGTTCGCCCTGCGCGAGGCGTGCCTCCACGAGATCCTCGCACACGAGCAGGCGTAGCTCCGCCAGTCGTTCGGCCTCGTTGCGGCAGAACTCGTCGTCTTCCAGTCCGGCAAGCGGCGAGCCGCGGACGAGTCCGAGCGCCTCCCGCAGTTGCGACTCCGCCTTGGCTGCAGCCCCCGCCTCGAGGGCGGCGTGGCCCGCGAGCGCGAGCGACTCGAAGACGTCTACATCTCTCTCTCCGTCTTGGAGCTCGAGGGCGTAGCCGCCGGGATGGGTGGTGAGGCGCAGCTCGTCCTCGTGGGCAGCGGATTCGAGACAGGTCCGGAGCCGCGATACATACGTCCGCACGACCTGGATCGCGTTCTGCGGCGGTGCTTCTCCCCACAGGGCATCCACCAGGTGGTCGATCGCGACTACCTCGTTTCGGCGCACCAGAAGAAGCGCGAGGACGCGCCGCTGTTGCGGCGTCCCGAGCTCCAGCCGCTGTCCGTCGCGCCACCCGGCAAGCGACCCCAAGAGGCCGAAGAACAGGCCTCCCCGAAGCCCGGTCACCCGGTCGGCGATCGAGGGTACGCCCGTGGCTGAATGGTAGAGCCGAGAGCGGTTTCTTGGCGCTCAGACCGTGACGCACGCCCTTAGGTCTGTCGAGGGTTCACCCTCCCCCTCCATCGCATGCGGCCCCAAACTGCACCGGAAGGTCTTCGACATTGCGGAGCTCGAGTTCGTCGAGCGGGCAGTCGCAACCTTCCGGATCGTGATCGCCGGGCTCAGGCAGCAGAGCGGGCCCATGAGCAAAGTCCCTGCAACGGAGCCTGTCCGGGTCGGGCAGGCTAACGAACACACCCGGGTCGTCGAGGAAGTCCCGTTGCCTCGCAGTCTTCGTCATGGGTTGCCGGCACTCTCGCGCTTCTGAGCCAGTTGGATCGGGTTGCCGTCCGGGTCTGCCACCCACGCAAGGCGCAGGTCGGACAGGAAGTCGTGCGGGGCGCTGAGCGAGGGCGCGCCCTCGGCGCTCAGGCGTGCGTAGTCGCGGTCCGCATCGTCGGTCCACAGCACGATCTCGACGGGCCGGCCAGCGAGGTTCGGGTTCAGGCCGTGGTCCGCGATCGCGGCCTCGACCGCGGCGATGCCGATCGTGAATCCGTCCAAGACGACCTCCACGTGAACCGGCGTCCCGGCCTTTGGAGTGCGGAAGCTCTCGCGAAAGCCGAGACCTTCGTAGAAGCTGACGAGCCGCATGACGTCATGGGAGTAGATGTTGATCGCCGGTCTACTGAACACGATCGGGATTCGTATCAGCCACCGACTGAATACGCCGATTTCCAGGGGGGGTGTTCGAGTCGAGGCAGGCCCACTGAAAAGGCGGCGCGAGCGACTTTAGTCCAGTCGGAAGATCTCGTTGAGCCGACGGGGTCCGCCGTCGGGCACGCGTTCGTCGAGGAGGTCCGCCATCGCGTCCTGCCAACGCGCGCTCACCTCTTGCGACTCGAGATAGCGAGCGGCACCTTCCAGGTCGTCAGATTCGAAGTAGCCGAACACGCGGCTACCGGCCTGGAAGATCGTGTAGTTGCGGATGCCGGCCTCCTTCAGAGCATCCAGCATCTCGGGCCAGACGCTCCGATGCGCTTCGAGGTACTCCTCTAACCGTTCCGGCCGGACGTTGAGCACGAAGGCGCTGCGTTCCGTCATGGCCGCTCGTAGGCGCTCTCGATTGACACCGTGCCGCGCTCCTCTGCCAAGCGTGCCGCATAGCCTCCCGCACGAAACGCCGCAACGGGGTCGAGCTCCACGCCGAGCTCTCTGCGCAGCCGGGCCAGCAACGGTCGCACGTCGGTCTCGAACGCGTCGAGCAGGATCCGGTGGGCGCCGAGCACGTCACCCTCGAGCTGGGCTGCCGAGAGGCGCTGCTCGTCCACGAGCAATGCCTTGGCGTACGCCGCCTGGATGTTCATGACCGACTGGATCATGGCGTCGATCTTCCCCTCGACGTTGTGGGACTGGTCGATCATGAACGCGACGTCGTCGACGTCAGGCGCCAGGGCGATCTCGCGCATGATTCGGAAGAGCTCGAAGGGGTCTATCGAGCCGACGATCAGGTCGTCGTCCGCGTACTTGCGGCTGTTGAAGTGGAAACCGCCGAGCAACCCCTCCGCGAGCAAGCGCGCCACGATCTGCTCGACGTTCGTCCCTTGCGGGTGATGGCCGGTATCGACGAGCACCTGCGCCTGGGGGCCGAGGCGCCGGCAGACGAGGGCGGCGGTTCCCCAGTCCGGGAGGTCGGTGCTGTAGAACGCCGGCTCGAAGAACTTGTACTCGATGAGCAGGCGCATTCCAGGCGGAAGCAGTGCATAGAGCTCCTGCAGGCCGCTCGTGAGCCTCGCGTGCCTTCCGCGAAGATCGTCCTGCCCGGGGTAGTTCGTGCCGTCAGCGAGCCAGAGGCTGATGACCGTCGAGCCGACCTCCTGGGCAATCTCGATGCATTGACGGCAGTGGCCGAGCGCCTGGGCGCGAACGCGCTCGTCCGGGTGGCAGAGGCTTCCCAACCCGTACGCGGCGTCGCCGAAGAGATTGGGGTTGATGGCGCCGATCCGAACACCTTCGGAGTCGGCGTAGCGTTGCAGCTCTCCGTAATCGTCCACCGCATCCCACGGTATGTGGAGAGCGACGGTGGGGCAGCAACCGGTCAGCCGGTGCACGAGCGCAGCGTCGGCAATCCGCTCGTGAACGGTGCGTGCGGCGCCCGGCCACGGGTACACGTGGAAGCGTGTTCCCGAGTTGCCGTACCCCCAGGATGGAGTCTCGATTTCGAGTCGCCGGAGCTGTGTAAGTGCTGTCTCCTCATTCATCGCCTTGAAGTCTGACGGACCCGGCTGGTTTTCGAACTGCTTTCGATGCGCGGGAAAACGAAAGTCACTCTTGACGGACCCGTGGCCAGAGAGCATAGTGTCGCGGGCGTGGGCGACCCGTACGCCTTCAGCGGGCTTTCCCAGGAAGAGAGGATGGAGCACGTGCTCCGGATCCTCGAGACCCGCGATTCCGTTCACGTTGCGGAGCTTGCGGAAGCGTTTTCGGTTTCCGAGGTTACGGTCCGTAGCGACCTGACCGCACTCGCGAAGCAAGGGCTCGCCCATCGTGTCCGCGGGGGTGTGCGAGCCCTACAGCATTCCCAGTCGGAGGTCGGCTTCGACCTCCGCCTGCGCCTCGAGGTAGAGCGGAAGCGTGCGATCGCAAGGGCGAGCGCGGCGATGGTGGACGAGGGCGAAGCGGTCGCGCTGGACGCGAGCACGACGGCGTACTACCTTGCACTCGAACTGCGTGCGAAGCGAGAGCTCGTGGTCGTCACGAACGGCCTGCTCGTGGCGACCGCGCTCGCCGACGCCCCGGGCATCTCGGTGCTCGTTACCGGGGGCATGCTCCGGTTGTCCGCGATGTCACTGGTCGGCGACCTTGGCACGGACGTCCTGCGCACGACACGAATCAACAAGGGTTTCCTGGGCGCGCGAGGGCTGAGCCTCGAGCGCGGGCTCATGGATCTCAACCCCGACGAGGTGCGGATCAAGCAGGAGATGGCGGATGCCTGCGAGCAGGTCTACGGGATCTTCGACGGGACGAAGTGGCATCGGAGCGCCCTGCTCGCCTTTGTCCCCGTGGAGGAGCTCGCGGGCATCGTCACGGACTCGAGCGCACCCGAGGCAGAAGTCGAGGCCTGGCGCGCAGCCGGAGTCGAAGTCATCGCCGTCGATCCGGGACCGCCCGAGCCACCACCGCTTCGACCCCGCGACCTCAGACGCGCCGTGCGGAACGACGAGCACGCCGGCTGATGGCGGTCCTCGCGGCCGTCGACCTCGGGGCACAGAGCGGCCGCGTCGCGCTCGGTCGATTCGACGGCGATCGGCTCACAGTCGCCGAGGTGCACCGCTTTGCGAACGAGCCCGTGCGAGTCGAGGGGGTACTCCACTGGGATGTGCACCGCCTCTACGAGGACGTCCTGGGCGGTTTGAGGGCGGCGAGGCGCCAGGGAAAGATCGACTCGCTCGCCGTCGACTCGTGGGGCGTCGACTTCGGGCTGCTGGATCGCGCCGGCGAACTCGTGCGGAACCCCGTCCATTATCGCGACGAGCGACGCGCCAACGCCGTCCAAAGCGTCTATTCGCGCATCCCCCCACGCGAGCTCTACGAACGCACCGGCATCCAGCTGATGCCGATCAACACGGTGTTCGAGCTCGCCGCCATGACCGACAGGCGCGACCCCGCGTTGGACAGGGCCGAAACGCTCCTTCTCATCCCGGACCTCTTCCACCACTGGCTCTGCGGCAGCCGCACTAGCGAGTACACGAACGCGACCACAACGCAGTGCGTCGACGCGCGCACCGGCGGCTGGGCGACCGACCTGCTGGAGCGCCTCGACGTCCCGCCGCGTCTGCTGCCGGAGATCGTGGCGCCGGGCACGCGCCTCGGCCCGCTCGTGGCCCATGCCGCGGCCGCGACAGGGATCGACAGCGCAACGGTCGTTGCGGTCGGTACGCACGACACGGCGTCGGCTGTGGCCGCGATTCCGCTCCGTGGGCCGCGCTCCGTGTACCTGAGCATCGGCACGTGGTCGCTCGTCGGCAGGGAGACGGATGAGGCCTTGATCGACGACAAGACGTTCGCCGCCAACCTCACGAACGAGGGTGGTGTGGCGGGGACGGTGCGACTGCTCCGCAATGTCACCGGGCTGTGGTTACTCCACGAGTGTCGCCGTACCTGGGCGCTCGAAGGCAGCAAGCACTCGTTTGACGAGCTCATCGCGCTCGCCGAGTCGTCACCGCCACTCCGCTCCTTCATCGATCCCGACGATGCCTCATTTGCTTCGCCAGGTGACATGCCGGGGCGCATCGGCGAGTCTTGCGCTAGGACGGGTCAGTCGCAGCCCCGCGATCCCGGCGCAGTCGTACGCTGCGTCCTCGAGAGCCTCGCGCTGAAGCACGCGCAGGTCATCCGCACTGTGGGAAGAGTGACCGGGCAGGAACCGGCCGAGCTGCACGTCGTCGGCGGAGGCGTGCGCAACGAGCTGCTGTGCGACTGGACAGCCCAGGCAGCCGGTTTGCCCGTGCTCGCAGGCCCCGAGGAAGCAACGTTGTTCGGCAACCTCCTCGTGCAGGCCATGGCGTTGGGGGAGATCTCGTCGCTCGCACAGGCACGAGAGGTCGTGAAGCGCTCAGTGACGCCGACAACGTACGAGCCGGCCGACACGCCGGAATGGCGGGAGGCGCATGCACGGTTCGCGCAACTCACCGAGGCCCGATCCGAGCTGGAGGTGAGCGCATGAGACGTCCTGTGTCAACCCCTCGCTGCGAGGAGGCGGTTGAGGCTGCCGTGGCGGGCGGGGTCGTAGGCGACGCCGTCTTGCCAGAGGCGCCAGATGATGCGCAGCCAGGCGCGGCCGAGGATGCGGAGCGCGTGCGGATGGTCCTGGCCGCGGGCGCGGGCGCGTTGGTAGATCTCATT
>JBOGZW010000021.1:0-16940 GCA_050697575.1 Gaiellaceae bacterium
CTGCCACAGCTCGTCGGACACGATCCACGGCGCAGTAGCCATCGGCACCCCTCCTCAGCTTGACGACGGATGCCGACGGCTTCGTCGTCAGGAGGCGGGTCCCTTCATTTCGGTTCGAGTTCTAAGGCGGGCAGGCGGGCAGCACCGCGTCCCGCGTCATCTCGCGACCGTCTTTGAAGATGACGTGGGCGCGGACGTTCGCGGCCGAGCGGCCGAGGGGCCGAGCGGCCTCCCAGGGGGCGGCCGCCAGCTCGACGATCTCTCCGGGTAGCAGCAGCCGCGCCTGGGCGACGGAGCCCGGGTCTACAGCCGCGAGGCCGATCTTCGCTGTCGCCGTCGGACACTCGCCGGCAACTTCCACCGCCAGCGCCAGCTGTGGGCCGCGGCGACAGTCGGCGCCGATGCAGCTCTGGAAGCCTGTAAGGCGGCCGCGAAGATCTGCGCGCACCGCCGCGGAAGCCGGGTCGGTGCGGAGATTCGTGAGCTGATTGGGGTCGACCAGCAGGTCGTAGAGCTCCTCGCTGCCGTTCAGGTACCGGACGTAGAGCCAGCGGGGAGTGCGAAGGGCAGTGAACTTCGTCTGTGCTTCCTCAGTCAGCGGGCCTTCGTGGAGCAGATCGCGGCCCCAGAAGATGCCGGGGTCGGCAAACAGCGGCCAAAGCGAGCGGCCGTCCATCGGGAGGTCGGCGTGCGTGCGCGCAGCCGCGACGATCGTGGGGGCGAGATCGATGTTGGCCACGGGCTGGCGCATCTGTAGCCCGGCCGGGATGCCCGGGCCGCGCATGACGAGCGGCACCCGCGTCGAGGGCTCGTAGGGCCTCTCCTTGCCGATCGGGATGCGGTGCTCCCCTTGCAGGAAGCCGTTGTCTGACGTAAAGACGATCAGCGTTTGCGATAGCTCGCCCTTCTTCTTGAGCGCCGAGACGATCCGGCCGACGGCCTCGTCCACGGCGAGGAGCGACTCGAGCCGCAAGTGGTAGCGCTCGGTGATGGCCGCTACCTGCTGGTCGCTGAGCGGCGGCCGCGTGCGAATCGAGCCCGGCTTGTCCGACACGTCCTCCTCGTTGAACGACGGCGACGTGGGCAGCGGTGCGGCTGCGAAGCGCCCGAGGTGCCTCGGTGCGGGCAGCGTCGTCAGGGCGGAGCGGCCGGGCGTCGGCGGCCCACCCACGTGCGGGGCGAGGAACGAGAGCCACAGGAAGAATGGCTTTCGCCCGGACGCGCGACGCCGCACGATCTCGACAGCCTTGTCGGCGTAGACGTCCGTCTGGTACGACGCCCGATCCTTGCCGTACTTGACTAGCATCCCGTTCTCGTTGAGCGTGTAGCCGTAAAAGCGGTACGCGGAGTGGTTGACCGCGCCGTGCCACTCCGTCCAGCCGGGTGGGATCTCGTGCTTGTCGTGCTCGCCGTACTCGTTCAGGTACTTGCCGACGAGAATCGTCTCGTAACCCGCGCGCTTGAGCCACACCGGGAGCGTGTTGGAGCTGTCGAGCGCGTAGTAGCCACCGTAGGGCGGCTTGTTGGAGAGCACGCCGTGGTTGTGGGCGTACTGGCCCGTGAGGAACGTCGCGCGCGACGGGCAGCAGAGCGAGAACGACGCGAAGCTGTTGTCGAACGTGGTTCCCTGGGCGGCGAGCAGCCGCCTGACGTTCTTCATGACCCGGATCGACTCGACTGTCTGGTCGTCGGTCATGATGACGATGATGTTCGGGCGCACCGGCGGTGGCGTCGCGGCATTCCGCCCTGCATCCGCACCCGTGGTGAGCGCGGCCATGGCCACGAGCACGCAGGCGAAGGCGATACGACGCTTCTGCACGAGTTCAGCGTCCCAGGGCGAAGTACTCGCGGTTCGGCACCCAGCCGAGGCCGCTGGCAAGCCTGTTCGTGAAGTTGAACATTGCCGCGACCTGCGCGATGTCGAGGATGTCTTCGTCGCTCCAGCCGGCTTCCCGTAGCTCGTCGACGTCATCCTCGGTGCACGAGGATGAGTCGGCGGTGAGCTTGAGGACGTAGTCGAGCATGGCGCGCTCACCCGGCTGGAGCGGCGCGAAGCGGTAGTTCGTCGCGATCTGGTCGGCGAGCACGGGATCGCCGGTGAGCTTGCGCAGCGCGGCCGAGTGCGAGACGACGCAGTAGTAGCAACCGTTCTCGACCGATACGACGACGGCGATCATCTCCCGCTGCGCCTTCGTCAGCCCGGAGTCGCCCGTCATGAGCTCTTGCATGTACGCCCACCACTTCACTAGGTGCTCCGGCCGCAGCGCCATCACGCGCAGGACGTTCGGCACGAAGCCGAGCTTCTCGAGCGGCTTGTCCCATAGCTCGCGCGCTTCCGCCGGCACGTCTTCCTCGGCCGGCACGCTGAGCCAGGCGATCGTCTCGGTGGCCCTTGCCATCGGGGCAGGAGTGTACTGACGCGAGCAGAGCGACAGCTGGCGATGATTGCCCCGTGGGCGAGATCAGGGTCGTGGACAGCGGCGCCGAGCTGCGCGTGACGGGATCGGGGCCAGATGCGGTCGTCTGCGTGAACGGCGGTGGACGTGCCGAGGTGCCGGGCACGTGGAGCTCGACCGTCGAGTGGCTCGTGGAGCGCCTCTCGCCTCGTTTCCCCGGTCTTCGCTTCGGCGAGGTGCGCTACCGGATCAAGTCGTGGCGCCGCCTCGACCTCTGCGTGGAGGACGGGCGTGCGGCCATCGCGTCCCTCGCCCCGCGCCGGACGCTCATGCTCGGCTTCTCGATGGGCGGCTCAGTGTCTGTGCGGCTCGGCGCGGACCCCTCGGTGGTCGGCCTCCTGGGGCTCGCGCCGTGGCTCCCCGAGCAGCTCGACCTATCGCCGCTGGGCGGCAAGCGGCTGGCCATCGTCCACGGCACCTTCGACGGACCGCTGCCGGGCATCCCGGGCGTGACCGCCAAGAGCTCGCGGCACGCGTACGAGCGCGCCGTCGCGCAGGGGATCGACGCGTCGTACACGGTCGTGCGAGGAGGGCTCCACGGCACGGCCGTCCGGTCTCCCTGGGGACGAACGGTGGCGCTGCCGCGCGCCAGGGCGTGGCTCGACGCAGTCGCCGCAGAGCTCGGCCGCTTCGCGGAGGCGAGCCGGTAGTGGATCGCGATCGCCCGATGTACACGATCGTCGAAACGATCCTGCGGCCGATCCTCATGTTCGTCTACCGCGTGCAGATCACCGGTCGTGAGCACGTCCCGGAGTCCGGCCCGTGCGTGCTGGCAGCCAATCACGTGTCGGTGATGGACGGCTTCTTCCTCGGCATCGCCGTCACGAGACAGGTCCGGTTCATGGCGAAGGCGGAGCTCCACCGCGTGCCGATCGTCAAGCAGATCCTCGAAGGCGCCGGCGCGTTCCCCGTCGAGCGCGGCGCCGACGCAGGCCGGGCCGTCGCCGCGGGCGTGAAGCTGCTCGAGCAGGGCGCTGCCGTCGGGCTCTTTCCGGAGGGGACGTCGCTGCCGGACAGGAAGCGCGGCTACAAGCGCGGCGCGGCGCGGCTTGCGCTCGCGACCGGTGCCCCTCTCATCCCCGTGGCCCTCGTCGGCACGCATCTGACGCTCGAGCCGCGAACGCATCGCATCCGGCTGCCCCGTGTGCGCATCGTCATCGGCGAGCCGCTCCGCGTGGAGCGTCGGAAGCCGACGGAGGAGGCCGCCACCGAGCTCACGGCGCGGCTCCAGCAGGCGATCGAGTCGCTCAGGGACGGCGCCTCTTAGCGTCTTCTCAGCCGCGGCTGCGATCCTTTCACCATGGCCACACGTCTGCTCGTGGTGGACGACGATCGTGCCGTGCGCGAGTCGTTGCGCCGCGCGCTCACGCTGGAGGGCTACGAGGTGGAGCTGGCCGAGGACGGCGCCGACGGCCTCGCCCGCGTCGCGGGTGCCGTTCCCGACGCGATCGTGCTGGACGTGGCGATGCCCGTCGTCGACGGGATCGAGATGTGCCGCCGCCTCCGACACGACGGCTCGAGCCTACCCATTCTCATGCTCACCGCTCGCGAGTCGGTGACGGACCGCGTCGCCGGTCTCGACGCCGGCGCGGACGACTACCTCGTGAAGCCGTTCGCGCTGGAGGAGCTGCTGGCGCGGCTAAGGGCGCTCCTGCGCCGCACCGACGGAGCGGCGCCCGGGGACGTGCTGGAGTTCGCCGACCTGACGCTCGACACCGGGACCCGCCAGGTTCGCCGAGGCGATCGCGAGATGGAGCTGACGCGTACGGAGTTCAGCCTGCTCGAGCTCTTCCTGCGCAACCCGCGGCAGGTGCTCACACGCTCGCTCATCTTCGAGCGCGTCTGGGGCTACGACTTCGGACCCACGTCGAATTCGCTCGAGGTGTATGTCGGCTACCTGCGGCGGAAGACCGAAGCCGACGGCGAGCCGCGGCTAATCCACACTGTTCGAGGGGTCGGCTACGCCCTCCGCGAATCATGACGCTGCGCGCCCGCCTGACGCTCTCCGCCGCGCTCGCCGTGGCCGCCGCGGTCGTGCTCGCATCCATCGCCGTCTACTTCGTCGTGCGGAGCGAGCTGCGAAGCGAGGTCGACGAGTCGCTGCGCGCGCGGGCGGCGGCGGTCGAGGGACCGCCGTTCGGCGCGAAATTCCCTCACGTGCAGGATCCGCTACTCGGCGAGGCGGGGGGTTACTTCCAGATCGTCGGCGCGGACGGCAGGACGTTCCGTGGGCCGGGCGCGACACTCCCGCTTCCGGTGGACGAGCGCACCATGCGCGTCGCCGCTGGAGCCGCCGATGCCTTTCTTACGGATGCCACCGTCTCGGGCACGCACGTGCGCATCGCCACCGTCCCGTTCGCGGAGGGGGCCGCCCTTCAGATCGCACGCCCGCTGGACGAGGTGGACGACGTACTCGATCGGCTGCGCTGGATCCTGCTCGCGATCGCCATGGGCGGCAGCGGCCTGGCGGCGCTGCTCGGCCTCGGTGTCGCTCAGTCGGCGCTTGTCCCCACCCGCCGGCTGACGGAGGCCGCCGAGGACATCACCGCGACGCAGGATCTCAGCCGCCGGGTGGACACGGACCGCCAGGACGAGCTCGGCCGCCTCGCAGTCGCGTTCAACACGATGCTGGCGGCTCTCGAAGAGTCCGTGGAGTCGCAGCGCCGCCTCGTCTCCGACGCGTCGCACGAGCTGAGGACACCGCTGACGAGTCTGCGTACGAATGTCGAGATACTCGGCAGGACTGACGCGCTGCCTGACGACGAGCGCCGCCGGTTGCTGGACGACGTGGATGCCGAGCTGGAGGAGCTCTCGCGGCTGATTGCCGACCTCGTCGACCTCGCCCGCGACGGCGAGCCGGAGCGGATAGAGGAAGACGTCCGGCTCGACCAACTCGCGGTGGACGCCGTCGACCGTGCACGCCGCCGGGCGCCTGAGATCACCTTCGAGACAACGCTCGACGAGACCGTCGTCCACGGCGAGCGAGAGCGCCTACACCGCGCCGTCTCCAACCTGCTCGACAACGCCATCAAGTGGAGCCCCGAAGGCGGAACCGTCGAGGTGCGCGTCGCAGACGCCGCCGTCTCGATCCGCGACCACGGGCCGGGCATCGCCGAAGAGGATCTGCCAAAGGTCTTCGACCGCTTCTACCGTGCTCCCGAGGCACGTGGCCAGCCAGGCTCGGGCCTCGGCCTCGCGATCGTGCGTCAGGTGGCCAAGGCACACGGAGGCAGCGTCAGCGCCGCACGGGCGGACGGAGGCGGCACGATCGTGCGCCTCCAGCTCATAGAGACGCCTTAAGGACCTTTCAGGGTTCTCTTAGGGACGCCTGGTTCGATAGGCACCGTGAACGACGAAAGGAGCCCAATGAACATAAAACGATTTGCGACCAAACGCACACTTGTCGCGGGTGCAGTCGTGCTGGCCGTCTGCGTCGGAGCCGGCGCCGCGATCGCGGCCACGAAGGATGTCTTCGACCCCAAAGAGGAGCAGGAAGCCTTCCAGGCGGCTGTCGCCGAGAAGCTCGGCGTGACGACGGCGGAGCTCGAGGACGCGTACAAGGAAGCCGCGCTCGAGCGGCTCGACGCCGCCGTCGCTGCAGGCAGGCTCACGGAGGAGCAGGCCGATGAGATCCGCGAGCGGATCGAGTCGGGAGACTTCCTCGGCCCGCTGGCCTTCGGCTTCGGTTTCGGCCCCGGCTTCGGTCTCGACGTCCACGTCGAAGGCGGCCCAGGCGCAGGCGTGCGTATGGAGAGTGCCGCCGACTATCTGGGCCTGACCGAGGCCCAGTTCCACGAGCGGCTTCGCGACGGCCAGACACTCGCCGAGATCGCGAAGGCCGAAGGCAAGTCTGTCGAGGGTCTGAAGCAGGCGCTACTTGCTCCCGCGAAGGACAAGCTCGACAACGCGGTGCAGAAAGGTGAGATCACGTCCGCACAACGCGACGAGATACTCGAAAAGCTCGAGTCGGGCATCGACGACCTCGTAAACGGAACCGGGCCCCGCCCAGGCCCGGGGTTCCATCACAGGTTCGGCGGTTCCATGGACGACGCATTCGTCCCGTTCGCCCCGCCGGACGCGTAGCGCATAGCTCGCCCTCCTCCCCGAGCGTCCGAGGGGGCCGCCAAAGGCCCCCTCGACGTCTTTGTCAGAGCCGAACGACGAACCAGCCGTCGACGTTGTTGCAGAGCACCTGGCGAGGGCGTTCGTGCGCATACGTGTAGACCGGAAGCTTGTTGCGCGTCACCTGGAGCTTGCCGTTCGGCCTGCGGATCGTGCCGAAGGTGCCGCTGAGCCCGGCAATCTTCCTCGGCACTGCTGCCGCCGACTTCACGATCAGCGGTGGCCACGCCTTCGCGCACGCGCCGAGGCAGCGGATCTTGCCACCGGCTTTCTTCTCCACCTGCCAGTAGTAGAGGACCTGCTTGTCGGTGCGCGAGAGCACCTTGCCGAACGTCGGATCGACGAACGACGACACGGGCCGCTTTGCGGCGACGGCGTCAGACGCGGCAGACACGACCGAAGGCACCACGAGCACGAATGCGACCATCGCGATCGCAGCACGTTTGGCAGTCATTCCGGTAGTGATAGCTGACCCGAGTCCGCCGGAGCCACCCCCGGAAGGATTTCACTCTGCGTTAACACTCACCTCGAACCAGAACACCGAGCCGCGGCCGACCTTGCTCTCGAAGCCCATGCGGCCGCCGTGCGCCTCGACGATCTCGCGCGACACGGCCAAGCCGAGGCCCATGCCGCCGATCCCTCCTAAGCCCTTGCTCCCGCGGAAGAACTTCGTGAAGATCCGCGGCCGATCGGCTTCCGAGATGCCGATCCCCTCATCGCGCACGCTGACGCGCACGTCGCCGTTTCGGACGGCAGCCTCGACCTCGACGGTTCCGCCCTCGGGTGAGTACTTGATGGCGTTGCCCAGGAGATTGGCGACCACCTGCGCGAGCCTGTTGCGGTCCGCGCGAACGACGAGCGGACCGTCCGCCGAGTCGAGCTGGATCGTGTGACGCTCGCTGCGGCCCCCGAAGATCCGCACCTGCTCCCTGACGAGCGCGCCGAGGTCGAACGGCTGCGGCTCCAGCTCCAGTCGTCCTTGCTCGATGCGCCTCACGTCCACCAGGTCGCCCACGAGCCCCTCTAGCCGACGCGCCTCGTCGGCGATGATCGAGAGGTACTCCTGCCGCGTGGCTTCGTCCACGGGGCGTGTCTGCAACAAGGACGTGTAGCCGAGGACGCACGCGAGCGGCGTGCGTACCTCATGGGAGATGACGCTGATCAGCTCGGAGCGGAGCCGCTCCGACTCGCGCAGCTGACGGTTCTGCTCCTCGAGCTCGTGGTTGGAGCGCTCGAGCGACGCGGCCATCTCGTTGAACGAAGCGGCGAGATCGTGCACCTCCGCCGGCCCCTGCTGTGGTAGCCGCACGGAGAGATCGCCGCCCGCGACGCGCTTGGCGGCCTCCGAGACCCGCCGCACGGGATGCGCGACGGCCCGCGCCAGCTCCACGCCGAAGAGAAGGACGAGGAGGACGGAGATGCCGAGTGCGGCCAGGCCGAGAACGATCGCCCGATTTGCCTGGCTCGTGGCCGACGAGACACGCGCCGACGCGAGATCATTCTCTGTGGTCAGCGCCTGGGTCACCTGTCGCTCGATAGCGTCGATGCGGCGCCGGCCCTCCGTGACCGCAACGGGTGAGCGTGCGACTGCGGGGCTGAGCTCCGCGATGCCGATGAGCGGCACCGCGTAGTCGGTCACGTACTCGTCGACGGCAGTGACGAGGCTTCGCGCTCGTGACTCCTGCCCTTCCCTGCCGGTAGCGCTACGGTCGAGCGCCGCGGTCGCCGCGGGTAGCCCCATGCGCGCATCTCGAAATGCGCGGAGGAATCTCGGGTCTCCGGTGTTCAAGTAGCCACGCAGGGCGGCGTCCACCTGGAGCACATCCTTCTCGAGGACGAGTGTGGCCGCCGTGACGTCCTTCGACCGATTCGCCTGGCTCGTCGTCACTCGCAGGTCGGAGAGCGTGAGCACGAGGATCGTGAACGCCGCGGCCACGAGCACCGCGAGCAGGGCGCTCGCCAGAGCGATCCTCGCGACGAGCGGCACGCGGGCGCCGAAGGCCCGAACGGCGGGAAGGCGGCGAACTGTGGCGAGCCTTCCGGCGTGTGCAGGTTCGACCTGGATGTCGGCGGCAGGGCTCACACGAGTGCCCGTACTGCGTCGGTCAACTCCTGGAGATCAAAGGGCTTCGTGAGGAAGCGGTCAGCACCCGCTTCGACCGCGTGGTCGGGCTCGATCTCGCTGAAGGCGGTCATCACGAGCACCGGCGTGTCCTTGAGGCCCTGGTCCGAGCGGATCTCGCGAACCACGTCGAGGCCGCTCAGGCCGGGGAGCATCACGTCGAGCAGCACGACGTCGGGCCGCAACTTCCGCGCCAGCTCCACCGCCTCCTCGCCGCTCACGGCGCCCGTGACATCGAACTCGTCGGAGAGCGCGGTGCAGAGAAACTGGCGCAGGGCGCTGTCGTCCTCGACTACGAGGACGGTCGCGCGAGCGGTCTTTTTGCCGTCTCCCTCCATGGCGCCCGGGTCCGCCATACAGAGAGACTAGACAGTTAGGCGAAAGAGCAGAAGCTGACGTATCGGGTCGGAGCCGAGAAACGTCGCCGTGAGCGTTCCACCGACGTTGTCGTAGATGCCCGTCCCGCCCACAACTGGAAGCGTGAAGAGCACGAGGTTGTGGACTGCGCCCGCGACGACGAGCTTTCCTCGGGGCAGGTAGAACGTCATCGTGCACGAGCGTGAGCCTCCGCCGAGCACATCGCCGCGCCCGAGGTACGTGCACAGCATCTCCTCGTGGCCGAGCGCCGTCGACGTGATCCGGCGGTTGTAGAGCAGCTGCGATACGACGAGCTGGTCGCCCGCAGTGCGGCCCGCGGCGCCGAGGTCGACGACCTCGCGCGAAATCTCGCGATTCGTGATGCGAATGACGCCCGGGCGCGTCAGCTCCGAGCTAGCGAGAACGCCGGGAGCGGCAACCGCTCCGGCGAGGACCACCACGGGGAGGATCCAGCGGATTCGCTGCATGGCTGTTCGTGATTTCGCGCCGGAGGCTACCATTCCTCCCCTCTTTCTGCCGTATCCCCCATTCGAGGCATCCCCGAGGCCCTCCCGGCACCCGATGGCCACATAGAGCAGTCATCTCGAGGGGGTGACAGATGATCAAGCTGCTGATCTGCGACGACTCGGACGAGGCACGTCGGCTCGTTCGCACGGTCCTCGCAGATCATCCAGAGATCGAGATCGTGGCCGAAGCGGCCGACGGTGAGACCGCGGTTGCGCTCGCGGCCGAGCTCGAGCCCGACGTCGTGCTCATGGACATCGGGATGGCCGGGCTCGACGGGATCGAGGCCACGCGTAGGATTCGCGCGCATCGTCCGGAGACCCGCGTCGTCGCGTTCACGGGCCTCGACGACGAAGAGACCGTTCAGGGGATGCTCGAGGCCGGCGCGGCGTCGTTCGTCGTCAAGGGCGCACCCTTGTGGGAGCTCGAGCGCGCGCTCCAGGGTGCGAGTCAGCCCCTCCTGCGCCTGGCGCACACGCTCGCCCGCACGCTCGGCGAGGAGAGCGCGATCGGCTTTCTCGCCCGTGAAACGAGCGAGCTCACCGGCGCCGCCCTCGCCGCCGTCTACATCTCGTCCGAGCCGGAGCTCGTGCCCGCCGGAATGGCGGGCCCGACGGTCGACCCGGAGCCCGACGCGTGGCCGCGCAAGACACCGGGCGTCGTACGGCGCGCGTACGGAGAGGCGCGACCAGTTGCTGCCGGCGGTCGCGAGCTGATCGAGCTCTACCGAACGTACGGCGTGCCATGCGGAGCCGCCACCGCCGTGCCCTTGCTCGCCGACGGCGAGCGCCTCGGCGTGCTGCTCATCGTCATGCCGGCGAACGTCCAGTTCGACCTCGACGACGATCTCGTCGGCGCGCTCGCGGACATCGCCGCCGGCGATCTCTCGAGCAGGCGCAAGCTTAGGCTGAGCCAGGCAGAAGCCAGGCGAGACCCGCTCACACACCTGCGCAACCGGCGTGCCTTCGACGAGCATCTCGAGGCGCTCGTCGAGCAGGCCACGAGCCGGGAGACGCCCGTTGCCCTCGTGCTCGTCGATCTCGACGAGTTCAAGGAGATCAACGACACGAAGGGGCACGCCGTGGGCGATCGCGTACTCGTCGCCATCGCGAGCGTCCTCGACGCGCAGGCGCGTACCGGCGAGGAGGTCTTCCGCATCGGCGGCGACGAATTCGCCATCGTCGTGCGCGGCCATGCCGACGCCGCGGCACGTGCCGCCGAGCGGTTCCGGCAGGCGGTCGAGTCGTTCGAAGGACCGGAGGCGCTGCCGGGCATCTCTGTCGGTGTCGCCTCGTTCCCCGAGCACGGCCAGGAGAAGGACGCGCTCCTCGCGCACGCCGACGAGGCGCTGTACGCCGCGAAGCGCGCCGGCCGGAACCGTGTCGCCGTCTACGAGCCCGAAGACGAGATTGCTCCCCGCCCGACCGTCACGCTCGTCCCGCCCGCCGAGGAGCGACCGGTACGCCGGCTGCGGAGCGGCATCCGCCTCCTCGTCGTCGACGACCACCCCAACCTCCGCATGCTCCTTCGGACGACGTTCGAGATCATCGACGTCGAGGTCGACGAGGCGGGGAGCGCAGCCGAGGCGATGGAGCGAGTGGCGGCGAAGGCGCCCGACGTGATCGTGCTCGATGTCGCGCTACCGGACGTCGACGGCATCACACTCTGCCGCCGACTGCGTGCGCAGCCGGCGACGGCCGGCGTCCCCATCGTGCTGCTCACGGGCGCGGCGAGCACCTCAGACGACGAGGGCCTCGCGGCCGGCGCGAGCGCGTTCGTCCGCAAGCCCTTCAGCCCGCTCGAGCTGCTCGAGACGATCGAGCAACTCGCGGGCGGACTGCCCCAGGGGCCGTTCCGGCTGATGGCGGACGAGCGGCCCGAGGAGCAGCTCCTCCTCTATGCGCAGGATCTGCGCCGCCTCCTCGAGCTCGAGCGAAGCCAGCGGCTCCTCATCCAGTCGGCCTATGAGGAGACCGTCACGGCCCTCGCGCGCGCCCTCGAGTCCAAGGACATCGGCACCGGCGCGCACTCCAACCGCGTGACGAGGTATGCGGTACAGCTTGCGCAGACCATCGATCCCGCGCTGCTCGACGACCAGAGCATCGAGTACGGATTCCTATTGCACGACGTCGGCAAGATCGCGATCCCCGACACTGTGCTGATGAAGCCCGGGCCGCTCGATGACGCGGAGCGCCATATGATGCAGACGCATACGACCCTCGGCGAGCAGATCCTCGACCGCGTACCACTGCTGCAGGGCGAAGGGCTAAAGATCATCCGCTCGCACCACGAGCGCTGGGACGGCAGAGGCTATCCCGACCAGCTGCAGGGCGAGGAGATCCCCAGATCTGCGCGCATCTTCTTCGTCGCTGACGCCCTCGACGCGATGACGACCGACCGCCCGTACCAGAAGGCGAGGACGTGGAACTCGGCGGTGGAGGAGATCGTCGAAGAAGCTGGGAAGCAGTTCGACCCCACCGTCGTCGACGCGTTCCAGTCCTGCGAGCCGCAGCTGCGGCGCATCTACTTCGAGCTCGCGGCTGCGTAGCTAGAAGCGCAGGCTGCGCGCACTGCGCTCGAACATCGCGCGGTAGCCCTTCGCGAGCTTCGGCAGCGTCGTGTACGTGAGGATGACCGCCGCGCCCCTGTTCACGAGGGCGTACTGCGTGATGGCCGTGTCCAGACGCTTTCCGCCGACGTTGAAGCGGGCCCGGTACGAGAGGCGCACCGCCTTGCCGGTCGGCAGCGTCACCATCCGCCACCAGATCGGCTGGACGACGAAGTCGACCTGCGCGAGCTGCTTCAACGCCTCTTTGCGCCATGCTGCCAGCGGCATCGCCGTCCGCTCGGCGACGACATTGAGGTTCGTCGCGAACCCTGTGGAGAGCGACGACGGCGCAAGGTCGAACGCGATCATCTTCACCGCGATGTTCGTCTCTCTCACAGCGAGGAGGTTGTCCATGAGCGCCGCGATCTGCGGCTCGTCGCCCGCGAGACGGCGGACCTCGCGGAGCAGGCGCGCACGGTCTCTGCTCTCGTCGGCCCAACTCGCGGGCAGCTCGAGCGAGAAGCCCTCGGCCTGGTGGCGCACCCAGCCGGATCCAGACTGGGCGCCTGCCGGGAGCGCGACAGCAGCAGCGACAGCGATCGCAAGGAAAAAGCGGCGCACGTCGTCTATATCGACCGCACGCGGCGACTCCGTTAGCGTCGGCCGCGTGAAGCTCGTCGCAGCCGCCGCGTCCATCGGCGTCCTCGCGCCCGCCGGCGGCGCGACGCGGGCGACGGTGACCGCTGCTCGGCTGACCGTCCGGCTCAAGGACGCAAGGGGGAGGCCGGTGCGCGACGTGCTCGGCACGCCGTGCGCTCCCGTCGTCATCGGCAGGCAGTAGCACTAACTCTCGATTGCTCACGCCGTCGATAGCCTCGTAATGACCAGCCGCGTACTTGTCGCCGCAGGCGCGCTCATCGTTGCCATCGGTGTTGTGACCCCAACGTCGGCGGCACCCTCACCGGTGACGACGAAGCCAGTGGTCGTGAAGATCGCCGGCCGTTCGTTTCCGGCGCGTCTCTCGTATCCCACACAGGGAGGCCCCTATCCCGCCGTCGCCTTCGCGCACGGGTACATGAACCGCTCGTCCTGGTATGCCGAGACGCTCAGGTCGATTGCGGCATCGGGATATGTCGTGATCGCGCCCGACAGCGAGACTGGTCGGTTTCCCAGCCACGGGCGACTTGCGAACGACCTCAACCGTTCGTTGCGTTGGCTCGGCGAGAACAGCACGACTGGTACGACGGATGTCCCGCAGGGAAAGGTGAACTCGGCACGCCTGGCTGTCGCCGGGCACTCGATGGGCGGCGGCGTCGCCGTGCTCGCTGCCGCACGCAGCCCCGCTGTCGACACGGTAGTCACGCTCGCAGCGGCCGAGACTGCCCCGTCGGCATTCGCCGCGGTCCGTCGGCTACGGGTACCGTCGCTCTTCGTGGTCGGCTCGGACGACCGGATCGTTCCGGCTGCCGGGACTGCCGTCATGTTCAGGCGAGCGCCGTCTCCTTCGCTGCTCGCGACCATCACGGGTGGCTCGCATTGCGGCTTCATGGAGGTCGTGCCGCTCACGTGCGATGCCGGCCGGATCTCATACGACCGACAACTCCTGCTCACCCGCGAGCAACTCCGGCGCTGGTTCGCCAGGTATCTCCGAGCGCACAAGACCGCTCGGGTCACAGGCGTCCCCGGCGTCCACTACGTCAACGACTAGAAAAGGCCCTACAAATGCCAAGTCCTGCGAACCCGAAGGCCCACAGGACTTGACGGGGAGACTCTTTCGCATCCGACCGTCCGCGTCAAGAGGGTGCGGCCACGAACTTCTCGCAAATTGCGGAAATTGCAGCTCTCGCGATGAGTTTTGCGGGCGGCGCGAGTTTGACTCGTATGTACGCAAACCGCTCAGGAGGTGTCCCGGTGCCCGACGTAACCGTGAAGGTCATCGACGAGATGGATCCGATCTACGACGGCGTCGCCCGCCGCGCCCGCGCCGAGCTGGGGGTCACCGGCTGGGGCATGCAGGTGTTGACGCTGCCGCCGAACTGGGACGACTACCCGATGCACAATCACGACGGGGAGGCGTTCGATCCCAACCAGGAGGAGGTGTACATCCCGCTCCAGGGGAGCGCCACGCTGGAGGCAGACGGAGAGGAGTACGAGTTGCGGCCGGGGTTGATGGCTCGCGTCGGGCCCGCACAGCTGCGGAAGATCGTGCCGGGGCCGGACGGGATCCGTTTCGTCGCGCTCGGCGGGGCTCCCGGCGCCTTTTCGCCCGCCCCCTGGACCGAGATCGGCGCAGATCCGCCCGGCGCGCAGGCCGGATAGCGTGGCGGGTGTGACGGCGGCCTCACGAGCGCGGGCGACCGAGGACGAGCTGCTCGCAGCTGCTCGCGAGGGCGACGAGGCCGCATTCGCGCTTCTCATCGAGCCGTACCGCCGCGTGCTTCATCTCCACTGCTACCGGATGCTTGGCTCCCTGGACGACGCCGATGACGCAAGCCAGGAGACGCTGCTCCGCGCGTGGCGGCACCTCGGCAGCTTCGCGCCACGCTCCACGCTCTCCGCGTGGCTGCACAGGATCGCCACGAACGTCTGCCTGACGCTGCTGCGAAGGCGTAAGCAGCTGCCGCTACCTGTGGCGGGCGAAGGTGCGTGGGAAGTGGGGCTCAGGCACCTCCAGCCGTACCCGGATCGCCTGCTCGACGACCTCGAGGAGACCGCGCCGGGGCCGGACGCGCGCTACGAGCAGCGCGAGTCGGTGCAGCTCGCGCTCGTCACGGCACTCCAGCTGCTGCCGCCAAAGCAGCGCGCGGTGCTCATCCTCCGAGACGTCCTCGGCTGGTCCGCGAAGGAGACCGCTGACACACTCGACGACACCGTGGCCGCGGTGAACAGCGCGCTACAACGGGCTCGCGCCAGTCTCGAGCGGGCCGAGCGGCTCGGTGCCCGTGCTCACGAGCCGAGCACGGGCGAGCGCGAGCTTCTGCGTCGGTTCATGGCGGCCTGGGACGCTGTCGACGTCGACGGGCTCGTTGCTCTGCTCGCCCGCGACGTGCTGATGACGATGCCGCCGGAGCCGGCCTACGAGGTCGGCACCGAGGCGCTCGGGCAGTTCTTCCGCACGGTGCCCGCGGAGGGCAGGCTGAACGAGATTCGCCTGGTGGAGACGGCCGCTAACCGGCAGCCGGCGCTGGCTGCGTACGTCCGCCAGCCCGACGGCACCTACGCGGCGTACGGCGTCATGGTCTTCTCGATCGAACGGGACGCGATCACCGGCATCGTCGGCTTCGCTGACGCCGCGT
The DNA here is from genome assembly GCA_050697575.1 of Gaiellaceae bacterium. Taxonomy (GTDB): domain Bacteria; phylum Actinomycetota; class Thermoleophilia; order Gaiellales; family Gaiellaceae; genus PALSA-612. The sequence continues at coordinate 15,427 of JBOGZW010000021.1, forward strand.
CAGTCGAACGCCTCGGCCTTCCGCAGGAGCTCAGTCGAACGTGAAGCGTGTGACCGAGCGCGGGAAGTCCTGTCCCCAGGCGTACGCGGCCCGCGGGCGAAATCGGTACCAGCCTTCGTTGGCAGAGCCCGGCGGTTCCGGCCGGTAGTCGTACTTCGCAGCGTAGAGATCGGCCGCAGCGTCGTCGAGGACGCCATCCTCCACGTCGCCTTCGAGAATCACCAGCTCCTCGCCGCTGGCCACGTGCAGCACAGCGCGCGGGTCGCGAGCGAAGTTGCGCGCCTTGACCGACTCGGGCGACGTGCTGAACAGGACGCCGCCGTCGAGCCAGAGGCCCCAGACGGGCATCGCATGCGGCCCGCCGTCGACCTTCGTGGTCGCCAGCCAGTAGTTTCGCGCCGCCTCGAGACGCTCCCTCGCCCACTCCCACGAGACCATGCCCGACGGCGACTGCGGAACGCCGTAGCCCTGCGGAAAGTGCGCTTGCCGCTGCGCGCGAGGCTCGTTCACGCAGCCGATGATGGCAGGCGTTACCTGGGGCGTGGCTGCCGAAGGCCCGGCGGAGCGAGTGACGGGTATCGGCGGAGTGTTCTTCCGCGCCGTACCACGCCGATAGGGCAGCTGGGTCCTCGACTACGGCCGGTTCGGGTGGTTCAGCGATCTCGAGGGCAACCGAGTGGAGCTCTGGCAGCCGCCTAGCGGCCAGTGATGTAGTCGGTCAGGTACTTGATCTCGAAGGCCTGCTGCTTCGATGTGTATTTCACGAGGTCGCCGATCGAGACCACGCCCACGACTCTGCCTTCGTCCACGACCGGCACGTGGCGGACTCGGCGATCGGTCATGAGCGCCATGCACTCGTCGATCGGCGTCTCGGGCGTCACTACGTAGACCGGCGAGGACATGATGTCGCGTACCGCGGTCTCCTTGTCCGTCCGGCCCTGGAGCGTCACCCGGCGGAGGTAGTCGCGCTCGGTCATGATCCCCACGATCTCTCCTTCGTCGGTGACGAGTAGCGAGCCGACGTTCGCCTCGACCATGAGCGTGATCGCCTCGAAGACGGTGGCGTCGCCGTCGATCTGGAGCACGTCCCCGCTCTTCTCGGCGAGGATCGAGGACAGCTGATGCTGGAGCACGGTCGCCCGTAGCCTGCAACACGAGGCGGCATGGCGCAAGCAGTGGGCTCGGCGTGCACCACCATACTCCCGACGGTGGAGCCCCCCACGGCCTTCGAGCCCGACCTGGAGAAGTGGGACGCGTGGTCTCCCGACGAGGTGGCGACGCTGCTCGCCGCGGTGGAGGCTCCGTGATACGTCGCGGCCGGCTGGGCGATCGATCTCTTCCTCGGCGGCGAGAGCCGCGAGCACGATGACCTCGAGATCGCCGTCCCGCGCGAAAGGATTCATGAGGTGGTCGAAGCTTTGGACGGGTTCGAGCTGTTCGTTGTCGGCGTGCCCAGGCGCGGTCTCGTCTCGCCGCTCGAGCAGGCGAGGGACGCGCTCGAGGGCACTCGTCAG
>JBOGZW010000022.1:0-16181 GCA_050697575.1 Gaiellaceae bacterium
GAGCAGGTCGTCTTCGACCTCGCACAGGCACGCGTCTCGCAGGACTTCAGCCACATCGAGGAGCTCTTGAAGGCGAGCTTCGAGCGGATCACAGCGCTCTACGAGCAAGGGGCCGACGTTACCGGCATGCCGTCCGGCTTCCGGGCGATCGACCAGCTCACGTCGGGCTTCCAGCCCGGCAACCTCGTCATCCTCGCGGCGCGGCCGGGCATGGGGAAGTCGGGCCTTGCCCTCTGCATGGCGGCGAACCTCGCCGTGCGCGCCGAGACGCCTGTTGCGCTGTTCACGCCCGAGATGTCGAAATCGGAGATCACGCAGCGCCTCATGTGCTCGGAGGCGAAGGTCGAGTCGCAGCGGCTGCGCAACGGCAAGCTCGCGCCGGACGACTGGCCGCGGCTGACGGCTGCGTGCGACCGGCTGTCGAAGGCGCCGATCTACGTCGACGACACGGGGTCGATCACGATGATGGAGATCCGCTCGAAAGCGCGCCGGCTGAAGATGCGTGAGCCTGGGCTCGGCCTCATCATCGTCGACTACCTCCAGCTGATGACGTCCGGCGCGTCGGTCGAGAATCGCGTCCAGGAGGTCTCGGCCATCTCGCGCCAGCTCAAGGTGCTCGCGCGAGACCTCGAGGTGCCGATCCTCGCGCTCTCGCAGCTGTCGCGCGCCGTCGAGTCCCGCCACGACAAGCGGCCGATCCTCTCCGATCTCCGCGAGTCCGGCAGCCTCGAGCAGGACGCCGACCTCGTCTTCTTCATCTACCGCGACGACTACTACGACACGGAGTCCGACCAGCAGGGCCTGGCTGAGGTGCACCTCGCGAAGCACCGCAACGGGCCCACCGACACCGTGAAGCTCTCGTTCCTCAAGCGATTCGCGAAGTTCGCCGACCTGGCCGCCGCATAACCCGGAGTAGGAGGAGAGGAGGAACAGAGGACGGAGACGCAGATCATCTGGATCCGCGACACCGCGACAGCATTCGCAGCCCAGTGCGGGGCGTGCCACCGCGACCGCGCATGGCCGCCCGTCGTGATCCGTGGTGCGCTGTGCCCTGAAGCAGACGTCGGCTTCATCACCTGCTGGCGCGGGCATCGCATCCGCGTGCGGCGCTTCCCACGCGTTCACGCCGAAGCCGTACGCAGCCAGCCCGCTTAGGGCGTAGCCACCGCCGTTCGGCTGTCAGACTGCCCGCGTGCCCGCCACGGTGATCATCGGCGCGCAGTGGGGCGACGAGGGCAAGGGCAAGATCGTCGACCTGCTTGCTCGCGACTCGGACGTCGTCTGCCGCTACAACGGCGGGCCCGGCGCCGGCCACACGATCGTGGCCGACGGCGAGACGTACAAGCTCAAGCACATGCCCTCGGGGATCCTCTGGGGCAAGGAGTGCGTCATCGGCTCGGGCTGCGTCGTCGATCCCGCGGTCTTCATCGACGAGCTCGACGACCTCGCCGGCCGAGGCGTAGCCGTCGACGTCGTCCGCCTGTCCGCCGAGGCGCACATGGTGATGCCGTGGCACGTCGCCCTCGACCAGGCAAGCGAGCGGCGGCTGGGGAACCTCCAGATCGGCACGACGCGGCGGGGCAATGGGCCGGCGTACGCCGACAAGGCGTACCGCCTCGGCATCAGGCTCCAGGATCTCTTCGACCCGAAGATCCTCCGCCAGAAGATCGAAGTCGCGCTCGCCGAGAAGAACATGTGGCTCGAGCGCATCTACGGCGTCGAGCCGCTCGAGCTCGAGGAGCTCGCGGAGCGCTACGAGGGCTTTGCGCAGCGGCTTCGCCCGTTCCTCGCGGACACGTCGCTGCTCGTCGACCGGGCGCTCCGGGACGGGCGAAGGGTGCTCTTCGAGGGCGCGCACGGCACCCTCCTCGACATCGACCACGGCACGTACCCCTTCGTCACCTCGTCGTCGACGGTCGCCGGGGGAGCGTGCACCGGGATCGGCATCGGGCCGACGCGGATCGACCGCGTGATCGGCATCGCGAAGGCGTACGTCACACGCGTCGGCGAAGGGCCGTTTCCGACGGAGATCGAGGGCGCAGACCAGGAGCGGGTCCGCGAGCTCGGCGCCGAGTTCGGCACGGTCACCGGACGCGAGCGGCGTTGTGGCTGGCTCGACCTCGTGGCGCTGCGCTATGCCGTCCGCCTCAACGGCCTGACGTCGCTCGCGCTCACGAAGCTCGACGTGCTCTCGTCGTTCTCCGAGCTGCCGGTGTGCGTTCGCTACCGGCTTCGGGACGGAACGGAGACCGCCGATTTCCCGGCGAACCAGAGCGACTTCCACCACGCCGAGCCGGTATACGAGATCCTCGCCGGCTGGGGCGAGCCGATCGACGACGCGCCCGGGTTCGCCGAGCTACCCGACCCGGCCCGCCGGTACACCGAGTTCGTCGAGCGTGAGCTGGAAGTACCTGTGGAGCTGATCGGCACCGGCGCCGAGCGCGAGCGCGTGTTGACTCGCTAGTGTAGTCCGACTGTTATAGTACGTGTCCGATGATTATCGGACACACCCAAGCCGTGTTCTCGCCGGCTCGCACCGACGTCGCCGCCGGTTCGGCGTTCGAGCTGCTCGTGGCGCTGGCCGGCGCGTCGGCGGCCGCGCGCAACGCACTCGATCCGGAGCTCCGCGAGGCGCTCGATGCCGTGGGAGACACCGCGGGCGAAAGCTGGCTCAACCTCCTTGGCATCTCACTCGACCTCGGGCCGCCATACGACGCCACCCGTCTGGGCGATGCCGTCGAGCAGATGGATCCCGTGGACATCCGTCGCCACCTGCTCGGCGGCTACGCCTGGTCCTGGTGCACGCTCGCGGGGGCGGACACGATCGACGCCGCCGCGTCAGGCGATCGCGCGGCCGGCCGGAAGCTGCTTGCCCACCAGCGTTATTACGCCGGCAGGGCGCGTGACTCGCTGTCGGTGCTGCTGCCGCTCGACCCGGCGGAGACGCGCGATCGGCTGGCGCACGCGCTGTCGGTCGGCCTGCGCCATCTGATCGAGCCGCGCGACGATCTCGACGCGGCTCTCGATACCGCAGTCGACGCCGCATCGGCGTCCCTCGCCGAAGACACGCTCGACGCGATCGAGCATGTCACCGAGGGGTACCGCTATGTCCCCGAGCCGGAGGCCGAGCGCGTGCTGCTCATCCCCCACCTTCAGCCCGAGCCGTGGCTCGTGCTCGCCCAGCACCGTACGGCGAGGCTCATCGTCTACCAGGCGCGAGTGGCGCGAGGCGCCGAGGAGCGCGTCGCGGCGCTCGGCCGCGCGCTTGCCGACGCGAAGCGCGTCGAGATCCTCTCGTTCGTGGCTCGGGGGGTGGATCGCGTGGCCGAGCTCGTCGCTCAGACCGGTCTTGCACGCTCGACGGTCCATCACCACCTCGCCGAGCTCCGCGATGCACGACTCATAGACCTCGAGGGCAACGCGCGCGCGTACCGCTATCTGCCCCGCCGCGAGGCGCTTCAGGAAGCGCACAAGCTTCTGTCGGAGGTGCTCCCTCGAAGATGAGCCCGATCCGGATCGCCGTTCAGCTCCACCCCCAGCACGGCGCGTACGACGCGATGCGCCGTGCTGTGGACCGAGTCGAGGAAGCTGGCGCGGATCTCCTCTACACGTGGGACCACTTCTTCCCTTTGTACGGGGAGCGCGACGGCGCGCACTTCGAGTGCTGGTCGCTCCTCGCCGCCTGGGCGGAGCAGACGTCGCGCGTCGAGCTGGGGCCGCTCGTCAGCTGCAACTCGTACCGCAACCCGCAGCTGCTCGCCGACATGGCCCGAACAGTCGACCACATATCGGGCGGGCGGCTTGTGCTCGGGATCGGATCCGGGTGGTTCCGACGCGACTACGACGAGTACGGCTACGAGTTCGGGACGCACGGCACCCGCGGCCGCGCTCTTGCCGAGGCCTTGCCGCTCATCGAGCGGCGGCTCGCGCTGCTCAACCCGCAGCCGGTTCGCCGGCCGCCGATCCTCATCGCAGGCACGGGCGAGCGCATCACGCTACGGCTCGTGGCACAGCACGCGGACGGCTGGCATGCCGGCTTCCCGGACGAACCGGCTGAGCTCGAGTCGAAGGTGGAGGTGCTCGAGCGATGGTGCGCCGAGATCGGCCGTGACCCGCGCGAGATCGAGCGGGGGGTCGGCGTCGAGCCGGACGACCTCGAACGGTTCGTCACCGAGGACGCCGACGAATACGTCGCGCTCGGCTTCACGCAGTTCACGCTCGGAGTCAACGGACCGGCGTGGGAGATCGGCTCGGCGGTCGAGGCGTGGCTCTCCTGGCGCGACGAGCGAAAGGTGTTGCGCACGCCGGCTACCGAAGCCGCCGCAGCTCCTCCGGCGTGTTGACGTTCGCGAGCAACCCCGCCTCGCACTCCACTGTCTCGACCCGCAGCTCGTTCAGAGCGTCGCGGATCGACAGCCGTCCTGAAGCGAGCCCACGCTCGAGCGCTGGCAGCACGCGTCGGCGGTAGGCACCGGGCAACGGGCCGGTCTGCGGCACCGCGGAGTCCACTTCGTCGGTGCAGGCATCGGCGAGCGAGCCGAGGAGCTCAGCCGTCACGAGCGGACAGTCGACGGGCAGGACGACGCAGAGCTCGTTGCCCGCCGCCCGCAGCGCGGCCACGAGCCCCGCGATCGGCGCGCGCACATCCGAGCCGTCGTCGAGCAGCTCGAAGGGAAGCGGAAGGCCGTCCGCCTGCTTGCCGATCGCGAGCCGCTCCTCGCCCAGCTCACCGAGCACGCGCCAGCCACGCTCTGCGAGCGTTTCACCCTCGAGTCGCGCCAGCGCCTTCGGCGAGCCGAAGCGGGTCGACGCGCCGCCGACCAGCAGGGCGCCGGTCAGCTGTCGACGCGCCAAGCCTCTGAGTAGACGTTCATCCGCGCGTCGCGCGTGAAGCCGCACAGGGTAATGCCGCGGTCGCCCGCGAGCTCGACGGCGAGGCTCGACGGCGCGCCGACGGCGACGATGATCGGGCAGCCGGCGACCGCCGCCTTCTGCACGAGCTCGAACGCGATGCGGCCGCTCAGGCAGAGAACGCAGTCGGCGAGCGGGAGACGCCCCTCGAGGAAGCCCCAGCCGAGCACCTTGTCGACGGCGTTGTGGCGGCCGACGTCCTCACGCACGGACAGCAGCGTGCCGTCGGCGGCGAACACCCCCGCCGCGTGCAGCCCGCCCGTCGCCGCGAAAGCACCCTGGGCCTCCCGCAGCTGATCCGGCAGCGAGAGCAGAAGCGGCGCCGGGACCCGGAGATCGCTCTCCACCCTCGCCGCCTCGACCGCCACGGCCTCGATCGCACCCTTGCCGCACACCCCGCACGACGATGACACGTAGAAGCTTCGCCGCAAACGCTCGGGATCGAAGCCCGGCGCCTCGACGTCGACGGTGTTCGCCGCGAGGTCCTCCGGCACAGCCGCGCCGGCGGGATGCAACCCCTCCGACAGGCAGAAACCGAGCGCAAGCTCCTCGTCGTTGCCGGGCGTCCGCATGGTCACCGCTACGGGCGCGCCGTTGACGCGAATCTCGAGCGGCTCCTCGACAGCAACGAGGTCGTGCTCCGGGCCCCCAGGGATTCGCTCGATGTCGACCTGCGTCGCGCTGTACGGTGGTGTCGCGGCCACGCAGAGAGCTTAGGCTGCGGCAAGCTCCCTGGCGTGTGCGTGGGAACTGAGCTCGTTCACGACGTCAGCTAGACCGTGCCGCACGTCGTCGTCGATGAGGTTCCCGCTCTCGTCGTAGCGCGTGTCCGCATGCGCCACCGCCAGCTCGGTGTCGAGCACGCGCGCGCCGATCCGAGCGAGGATTCGGCGCAGATCGGCCTGCGCCCAGACCGCTCCGAAGCCTCCGGTGCTCGCGCCCACGACGGCCACCGGCCGGTTTCGGAGCGGGTTCGTGGCGTACGGCCGCGAGACCCAGTCGAGCGCGTTCTTCAGCTGTCCCGGAACGGAGCCGTTGTACTCCGGCGTCGCGATGAGCACGGCGTCTGCGTGGGCGATGGCGGCGCGCAGATCCGCGACCGCCGCCGGCGCCGGCAGCAACTCGGCGTCCTCGTCGAACGGTGGCACAGCCGCGAGGCCGTCCCAGGGGACGAGCTCGACACCGTCGGGCAGCACGTCGGCGGCCGCGGCCAGCAGCCGCGTGTTGTACGAGTCGCGCCGAAGGCTGCCCGAGATGCCGAGGATCCGCATGGCGATCAGCCCTTGATGAAGCCGAGCTCTGCGTCGAGAGTCACGTCCTGGGCCAGGGCGGGCTCGCCGCTCGGGAGCGAAACGTTCCAGTCCAGCCCGAAGGCCGAGCGGTCGACCGTGGTCTGAAGGCGGACGTTGAAGCGCTTGCGGCCGTACGGGTCGACGAGCGGCCCGTTGATGGTCCCGGTCAGCTGCACGGGCCTTGTGGCGCCCTTGATCGTCAGCTTGCCGGGCACGGCCACGAATGCTCCATCCGGCTCGAAGCGGTCGGACTCGAACGCGATCTCGGGCGCCTGCTCAGCGTCGAAGAACTCCGGCGACGCAAGGTGCGCGCCGAGGTTCTCGTCCTGCACCTGGATGCTCTCGACCTTGGCGGAGCCGGAAAGCGTTGCCGTCCCACGTTCGTCCACGATCAACGTTGCCTCGAACGGTGCGAACGAGCCGTGGAACGTGCCGGCCAGGTAGTCGACGGCGAAGCCGACCCGCGAGTGCACGGGGTCGAGCTGCCACGCTCCTGTCTCGAGCGCCGATGCTGCTGTCAGAGTGGTCATCGCCTTCTCCTTCCGATATACTTGCGAGCGCAAACAACTGTACCGGGAGAAGCATGACTAGTCAAGTATTGAGCGAGCAACTTTCTACCGCGTCAGTCCAGGCGTTCATTCGTCTGCTCCAAGGGCACGCTGCGACGACGCGCGAGCTCAGCGCCGACCTCGTGCGAGACCACGGATTGACGATCAACGACTACGAGGCGCTGCTGCGGCTCGCCCGTGCCGATGACCGGAGGCTGAAGCGCGTCGAGCTCGCCGAGAGCCTGGTGCTCACGCCGTCTGGTGTGACTCGCTTACTGGACGGGCTCGAGCGAGCCGGCTACGTCGAGAAGGGCTCCTGCGACTCAGACGCCCGCATCACGTACGCGGTGCTCACGGACGCGGGCCTGGACAAGCTCCGCGAGGCGTCGACCTCGCACGTCGCGCAGATTCGCGCGTTCTTCGAGCAGCGCTTCAACGACGACGAGCTGGCGGCGCTCGCCGACCTGCTCGGCCGCCTGCCCGGAGCAGCCGGCGACGGCGAGGACTGCGGCGCCCCTCCGGAATAGACTCGCCCGGTGCGAGTGCTCGTCGTCGGCTCGGGGGGCCGTGAACACGCTCTCGCGTGGAAGATCGCCCAGAGCCCCAAACTCGAGGAGCTGCACGCAGCGCCCGGGAATCCGGGCATCGCCGAGCTCGGCAATTGCCATCCCGTCCGGGCCGAGGACGGGGACGGCGTACTTGCGCTCGCCCGTGCCCTGCGCGTCGACCTCGTCGTCGTCGGCCCCGAACCACCGCTCGTCGCCGGCCTCGCCGACCGCCTGCGCCGCGGCGGCGTTCCGGTCTTCGGGCCCTCGGCGGCAGGCGCGCGCATAGAGGGGTCGAAGGCGTTCGCAAAGGACGTGTTAGAACGGGCCGGCGTGCCAACCGCGCGCGCGCTGCCGGTCGCGAGACCGCCGTGCGTCGTCAAGGCCGACGGTCTCGCGACCGGCAAAGGCGTTTTCGTCTGTCACAACGACGACGAGTTGCAGGCCGCCCTCGCGGAGGTTCAGACACTCGGCACGCGCTTTCACATCGAGGAGCTGCTCGAGGGTGAGGAGTTGTCGGTCTTCGCCGTCTGCGACGGACGGCGAGCCGTTCCTCTCGCAGCCGCCCGCGACTTCAAGCGAGCGAGCGACGGCGACGCAGGTCCCAACACCGGTGGCATGGGCGCCTTCTCGCCCGTCCCCGGGGCGCCACTCATCGACCGTCTCGTCGCGGACATCCACCGGCCGGTGCTCGCGGAGCTCGCAGGACGCGACGCGCCGTTCTCCGGTCTCCTGTACGCGGGCCTCATGCTCACCGCCGACGGGCCGCGCGTGCTCGAGTTCAACTGCCGATTCGGGGACCCCGAGGCGCAGGCTGTGCTGCCGCTGATCACCTCTGACCTGCTGCCCGTCCTCGCCGAGGCTGCCGCAGGCGATCTCGGCTCGTCACCGATAGAGCTGTCTGACGACACGGCCGTAACGGTCGTCATTGCCGCGAAGGACTACCCGGCATCGGGTGACACCGGGTCGCCGATCACAGGGATCGAGGAAGCGACGAAGGTCGGCGCGCTCGTCTTCCATGCCGCCACAGCCGAGCGCGATCACACCCTCATGACGAGTGGCGGGCGAATCCTCGGCGTGACGGGCGTCGGCCGCGATCTCGCCACGGCGCGCGAGCTCACATACGCGGCCGTGGAGTGCATCTCGTTTCCCGGCGCCCGGTATCGTCGCGATATCGGTGGCTGACAGTCCCCTCGTCGGCATTCTCGTCGGCTCGGAGTCCGACCTCCCGCGGATGCAGCCGGGCCTCGACGACCTCAAGGAACGCGGGATCCCCTTCGAGATAAAGGTGCTCTCAGCTCACCGCCAGCCCGACGCCGTCGCGCAGTACGCAAGAGGGGCTCGCGAGCGCGGGCTGAAGGTGCTCATCGCAGGCGCCGGCCTCGCTGCCGCGCTGCCCGGAGTCGTCGCCGCCCACACGACCCTGCCTGTGATCGGCGTGCCCCTTCGCTCCTCGATGAGCGTGGGCGACGGGATGGACGCACTGCTCTCGATCGTGCAGATGCCGCCGGGCGTCCCTGTCGCCTGCGTGGGCGTCGACAACGCGCGGAACGCGGCCGCCCTGGCCGCGCGCATTCTCGACGCGTGACGGCCGTCCGGCCGGCCACGCCCGAAGATGCCCGCGCGATCGCCGAGATCCAGGTCGAGACCTGGCGGGCGACGTACATCGACGTCATGCCACAGGAGATCCTCGACGGGCTCGACGTGAACGCGAGCACGCGCACGTGGCGCCACTGGCTCTCCGTCGAAGCGACGGCGCAGTTCGTGGCGGAGCGGTCGGGCGCCGTCGTCGGCTTCGCGTCCGTCGGCCCCTCCCGCCATGAGCCGGAAAGCGGTGAGGTCTATTCAATCTACGTCCGTCCAGACGCTTGGGACACTGGGTCCGGATGGGCGCTGATGGACGCAGCCGTGGCCTGGCTTGCTCGGCAGTGGGAGGAGGCGATTCTCTGGGTAGCTGAGGAGAATCCTCGGGCGCGCCGCTTCTACGAGCGCTACGGCTGGGTGGCCGAGAGCACCCGCGTCGAGGAGGTCGTGTCCGGCGCCGAGGTCCCCGAGGTGCTCTACCGCCTCTCCGGCCTCGACCGTCGCTAGGCTGACTCCGTGATCCCTCGCTACTCCCGACCGGCCATGGCCAGGGTCTGGTCGGAGGAGCACAAGCTCGAGCGTTGGCTCGAGGTGGAGCTCGCGGCGCTCGACGCCTGGGCCGAGCTGGGCGTCGTCTCGGAGCAGGTCGCGCGGTCGGCGAGGGAGCAGGCAGTGGCACCGACGCCCGAACACGTCCGCGAGCTCGAGGAACGGACGGGCCACGACCTCGCCGCCTTCGTCGATGCCGTCGGCGAAGGGCTCGACGCGGAGGGCAGGCGCTGGCTTCACTACGGCCTCACGTCCTCGGACGTGCTCGACACCGCGCTCGCGCTCCAGGTGCGCGAAGCCGGAGCGCTGCTCGTCCAAGGCCTCGACCGCGTCCTCGAAGCCGTCGTCGCGCGTGCCGAGGAGCACCGCCGGACGCTCATCATGGGCCGCACGCACGGCATCCATGCCGAGCCGACGACGTTCGGCCTGAAGCTCGCCGGCTGGGCGTTCGAGCTCGATCGCGGTCGTGCGCGCCTCGATCGCGCGCTCGAGGGGATGCGGGTCGGCAAGCTGTCCGGTGCCGTCGGCACGTACGCGGCCACGGGCCCGGAGCTCGAGCGGCTCGCGTGCGAGCTCTTAGGCCTGGAGCCTGCCCCCCACTCCACGCAGATCATCCAGCGCGACCGACACGCGGAGCTGCTGACAGTGCTCGCCGTCATCGCCTCGTCGCTCGACGCCTTCTCTCTCGAGATCCGCCACCTCGGGCGCACCGAGGTACGCGAGGTAGAGGAGCCGTTCGCAGCCGGCCAGAAGGGCTCATCGGCGATGCCGCACAAGCGGAATCCGATCACTGCCGAGCGGATCTGCGGCCTCGCCCGCGTCGTGCGGGCCGCCGCGCAGGTCGGCCTGGAGAACGTCGCTGTCTGGCACGAGCGCGACATCTCGCACTCGTCCGCCGAGCGCATCGTCATCCCCGACGCGTTCCTCGCCCTCGACTACATGCTCGACCGGTTCGCGTGGCTCGTCGACGGCCTTGTCGTCCACCGGGAGCGGATGCGAGAGAACCTCGACGCGAGCCACGGCCTCTACTTCAGCCAGCGGCTTTTGCTGGCGCTCGTGGAGTCGGGTCTGGAGCGCGACGACGCATACCGCGTCGTGCAGCGCTTGGCGATGGAGGCGTGGGACGGCGGCCGGGACTTCCGCGAGCTGGCCGCGGCCGACGAGGTCGCCGCGCGCGTCGACCTCGCCACGGTCTTCGACCTCGAGCCGTACACCCGGCACGTCGACGTCGTGTTCGACCGGCTGGAGGCCTTGCGCAAGGAGACGATCGGTGCCTGATCTCGTCGCGAGCGGCAAGGTTCGCGAGATCTACGCGCTCGACGACGAGCGGCTCCTGCTCGTGGCTTCCGACCGAGTCTCGACATTCGACGTCGTGCTGCCGACGGAGGTGCCCGACAAGGGCCGCGTACTGACCGGCCTCTCCGCGTTCTGGTTCGCGCGCACGGCGCACATCTGTCCCAACCACCTGCTCGGGCTGCGGCCGGACGGGCGCTCCACGGAGTGTCGCCGGCTGGAGATGCTTCCGCTCGAGTGCGTCGTCCGCGGCTACCTCGCCGGCTCCGGCTGGAAGGACTACCTCGCAGACGGCGCGGTGTGCGGCCATTCGCTTCCGGAGGGAATGCGCGAATCGGAGCGGTTGCCGGAGCCGATCTTTACCCCTGCCACGAAGGCCGTCGAGGGCCACGACGAGAACATCGACGCCGAGCGCGCGATCGAGCTCGTCGGCGAAGAGCAATTCCGTGAGCTCGAGCGGCTCTCGCTGGAGCTCTACGGGTACGCCTCGGACTATGCCGCGGAGCGCGGGATCATCCTCGCCGACACGAAGCTCGAGCTGGGCATTGACGGCGATGGCCGCCTCGTGCTCGCGGACGAGGCGTTCACGCCCGACTCGTCACGCTTCTGGCCGGCCTACGAGTACGTGGCGGGCGGCCCCCAGCCGTCGTTCGACAAGCAGTTCGTGCGCGACTACTGCGAGACGCTCGGCTGGGACAAGACGCCTCCCGGCCCGGAGCTGCCGGACGACGTCGTCGCCGGCACACGGGCGCGGTATGTCGACGCGTTCGAGCGGCTCACGGGCATCCCGTTCGACGACTACCTCGCGGACCCCGAGGTCGTGCTGCGGTGAGGGCGACCGTTCTCGTACGGCCGAAGGAAGGCATCCTCGATCCGCAGGGCGAGGCGGTGTTGGGAGCGCTCCGCCACCTCGAGTTCACCGTCGACGACGTGCGCATCGGCCGGGTGATTGACATCGAGCTCGACGCGGAGGACGCCGAGACGGCACGGGCGGAGGTCGGCCGGATGTGCGAGCAGCTGCTCGCGAACCCGCTCATCGAGTCGTTCGAGATCGAGGTGTCCGCTTGATCGCGGTCGTCACCTTCCCGGGCTCGAACGACGACCGGGACGCGGTGGCCGCCTTCGAGCTGCTCAGCGCCGAGGCACGGCTCGTCTGGCACGCGGACGAGGAGTTGCCCGCCGTCGGCGCCGTCGTGCTGCCCGGAGGCTTCTCGTACGGCGACTACCTTCGCTGCGGCTCGATCGCCCGGTTCGCTCCGGTCATGCGCGCCGTCACGGAATTCGCACGTGACGGCGGCCTCGTGCTCGGGATCTGCAACGGCTTCCAGATCCTCTGCGAGGCCGGGCTCCTGCCCGGCGTGCTGCGATCGAACACGTTGCTTTCCTTCGTCTGCCGCGACGTCGAGCTCGTCATCGAGCGTACGGACACGCCGTTCACGTCGCGTTGCGCGTCAGGACAGCGGCTCGTGATCCCCGTGAAGCACGGCGAGGGCTGTTACATCCCGCCGCCGGACCTTCGCCCCGAGCAGGTCGTTCTGCGTTACGCGGCCGGCGTCAACCCGAACGGCTCCGTCGACGACATCGCCGGGGTCGTCTCGGAAGCCGGCAACGTCATGGGCCTCATGCCGCATCCAGAACACGCCGTCGACCCGCTGCTCGGCTCCGCCGATGGAGCGCTCCTGCTCGGATCGCTCATCGACGCGACGCGGTCACAGCAGCAAGACCTCGCTGAGCTCGGGACGCTCGCGCAGCGCGGCCCGTAGCCGTTCGAGGTCCCGCGCCCTCAGGGTCACCGGGCCTCGCCGAGCAACACCGTCGGTGGCGTAGGCAAACCGAACGAGCGCCTCGCCGTCCTGTGCCTCGAGCAGCTGGACGATCGACGAGAACCGCTTGTCCCCCGCCCGCTGCTGGATCCGCACCTCGTCGACGAGGGTCGCCTTCCCCCATGGCGTGGAGACGTCACCGGGCATGCATCGACGGTAGCCGCCCTTCCGACACGTGACTGTGACAACTCTGTGCCGAATCAGGGCGAGTGCTCATGGTCCGGCGGGTGAAAGGTGCAGAGTTCACCTTTCATGGCACACGGACACGAACATAGCCACGGGCTCGTCGACCGTTCGATCGTCCGCAGCCGGGCGGGGGTACGGGCGGTCGCGATCAGCCTCGGCGTGCTGGGAGTCCCGCCGCGCTCCAGGCGGTCATCTTCGCGGCGAGTGGCAGCGTCGCACTGCTCGCAGACCTCATTCACAACGCCGGCGACGCGCTCACGGCGGTGCCGCTCGGCATCGCGTTCTTTCTCCGGAGCGCGCGGGCCGAGCAGATCGCCGGCTACTTCGTCGTGCTCACAATCTTCGTCAGCGCGTGCGTGGCGTTCTACGAGGCCGTCGACCGGCTCATACACCCGCAGGAACTCTCGCACCTCTGGGCGCTCGCGGCAGCAGGCGCCGCCGGTTTCCTGGGGAACGAGATCGCCGCGCGGGTGCGGTTGCGCGCCGGCCGTCGTCTCGACAGCCCGGCGCTCGTCGCCGACGGCAACCACGCCCGGATCGACGGCTTCGTCTCACTCGGCGTGGTGCTCACCGCGGGGCTCGTCGCGCTGGGGCTCGAACGCGCCGATCCGATCGTCGGCATGGCGATCACGCTGGTCATCCTCAAGATCACCTGGGACTCGTGGCGAACAATCCGCCACGGCATTCACGAACACCATCACTAGCGTGCTAGCTTCGCACGGTGCCGAGCGCGGCCGCCGACAGGGGAGCCGAGTACGAGGCGAAGGCCGCCTCGTTCGTGAAGGAGAACCGGCTGCCCGGTGCTGCGGTCGGCATCGTCCACGAGGACAAGCTCGTTTGGTCGAAGGGCATCGGCTTCGCGGACGTGAAGAAGAAGCGCGGCGCCGACCCGAAGACGCTCTACCGCATCGCCTCGATCACGAAGACGTTCACCGCCACCGCGGTCATGCAGCTCCGGGACGAGGGCAAGCTCGACCTCGACGACCCTCTCGTGAGCTACCTCCCAGAGCTCGCGAGCGCGAGGAGCGCGTTCGGGCCGATCGAGGGACTCACGATCCGTCGGCTGCTCTCGCACGAGTCGGGCCTGCAGAGCGAGCCGCCTGACGCCGACTTCTCCCTCGTCCTCTACGAGAGCGAGGCCGCCAACAACCTCGCCCGCGCCGCCGACATCTCGCTGACGGTGCCTCCCAACACGCAGTGGAAGTACTCGAACCTCGGCTACCAGCTGCTCGGGGAGCTCGTCGCGCGCGTGTCCGGGATGACGTATGCGAGGTTCATCCGCTCGCGGATCCTCACGCCGCTGAAGATGACGTCGACCGCGCTCGACCCGGTCCCTGAGCGCCTGCGTGCACGAAGGGCGATCGGCTACGAGCCGCGCTTTCTCTCCGACGAGCTCGACCCGGCGCCTCCCGAGCCCGGCGTATTCCAGGCCGAGGGTGGGCTGTGGTCGTGCGTCGACGACCTCGCGCGCTGGCTCTCGTGCCAGTTCGACCCCGAGCCCGTGCTGTCGGAGCAGACGGCCGCCGAGATGCACAAGCCCCGCTATCTCGTCGACCCCGAATGGACGCGGGCGTGGGCGATCGGCTGGTACGCGCGACGCCGTGACGACGTGGTCTGGATCATGCACTCGGGCGGCCACTACGGCTTCATCACGAACGCGTGCTTCGACCCGAAGGAGAAGGTGGGCGCAATCGCGCTGTTCAACGGATTCGGCGACGCGACCGGGCTCGCGATGGACCTCGGCAAGATCGCGCGCGACGCGGTCCAGGCGTCCGCGCCCACGATCGAGCCGCCCGAGCCGTTGCCCAAGAAGTGGCGCGACTTCGTCGGCCTCTACGTCATGCAGCACTTCGGGTCGATCGTGCGCCTCGAATGGCGAGACGGGAAGCTCACGTTCCTCGATCCCACGGATCCCACGTGGACGCCGACGATCGCGCCCACGGACGACCCGGACGTGTTCATGGTCGAGCCCGGTTTCCGCGAGTCGGGCGAGCTCGTTCGCTTCCAGCGTGGCAAGGACGGGCGCGTCGTTTCCGTCGTCGCTGCCGTGTCGACGATGGAGCGCCTCGAACCCGTCCGCTGAAATGGCCGTAGAGCCAGACGTCCTCGAGCAGCTCTACGCGGTCGAGCCCGAGGAGTTTGTGGCAGAGCGGAAGCGGCTCGAGCGCTCGCTACGCGACGAAGGTCGAACGGAAGATGCGGATGAGCTCGCGGGACTGCGCAAGCCGCCGCTCCCCGTTTACGCCGCGAATCGACTCGCACGCGAACGTTCCGACGACGTCGCCCAGCTCATCTCGACAGGCGAGCGACTTGCCGCGGCGCATGGAGCGGGAGACCCCGCCGAGCTCCGCACGGCGCAGGCCGAGCTGACAGATCGCGTCACA
Source organism: Gaiellaceae bacterium (assembly GCA_050697575.1). Lineage (GTDB taxonomy): Bacteria > Actinomycetota > Thermoleophilia > Gaiellales > Gaiellaceae > PALSA-612. Next base: position 15,116 of record JBOGZW010000022.1, read on the forward strand.
ACGCTCGTCCGTCACGCCGGGGAGCTGTCAGAGGCCGTCGAACAGCGCCTTGCCATGCTGCTCCGGGCGTCGGCGAGCAATCCCGCCACTGCGGCGCTGCTACGCCGCGGGGTGCTTTCAGAAGAGGTCGAGCCGGCTGCCTTCGAGGCGCTGGCGGGCATGACCCTGGCTGCGCCGAAGCCGCGCCCCAAGCAGGAGCGGAAGCCCGAGCCGGCGCGCGAGCGCAAGGGCGGACACGTCGAGAAGCTCGAAGGGCAGCTCGCAGAGGCGACGGACGCGCTTCGTGACGCGGAGCGGGAGCTTCGCAAGGCGGAGAGGGATCACGAGCGGGCGGCGCGCCGCGTCGCCCAGATCAGGGAGCGGCTCGAGGAAGCTCGCGGTCGCTAGCGGCGCTCGATGAGCTCGATGCGGTAGTCGTCAGGGTCGCGTACGAAGCAGATCCGAGAGCCACCCTCGACCACGTGGTACGGCGGGCGCTCGGGCTCGATGCCCTGCTCGGCGAGCTGCGCGAGCGTGCCGTCGAGGTCGTCGACGCCGATCGCGATGTGGCCGTAGGCGGTGCCCAGCTCGTACGTGCGGCCGTCGTGATTGAACGTCAGCTCGAGGACGTTCTCGTCGTCGCCGATCGAGAAGAAGTAGTTCGTCGCTTCGAGCTCGCCGTTGCGGACGATGTCCATGTCGCGCGCGAAACGGAAGCCGAGGGCCTCGTAGAAGGCCCGGCTCTTCTCGGGGTCTGTGATCCGGATCATGGTGTGCAAGAAAGTCGCCATGCTTGGGATCCTACGCCGAGGAGATCGTCGTCCGCGACGCCCTCAGCCAGTTCGCTCCAGCGCACGTGCCAGAGCGTCGACCAGTCGCTCGTTCGATGCGCGGTCGAGCACCGTGACGCGAATCGCATCCGGATAGTCTCGGACGATCATGCCTTCTGCCAGGAGCAGCCCGGACACGTTCGGCGCGCGCCCGAGCGGCACGTAGAGGAAGTTCGCAGCCGAAGCCAGCGCCTCTAACCCCAGCTCACGCAACCGCCCTGCGAGTCGCTCCCGTTCCTCCACGAGCGGCCGCATGT
>JBOGZW010000023.1:0-15889 GCA_050697575.1 Gaiellaceae bacterium
GTTGAATGGCGATCACGAGGGAGCAGGTGTTGCACGTCGCTGCGCTCGCGCAGCTCGGCCTCTCGGACGAGGAGGTGGTGCGCTTCGAAGGCCAGCTCTCGGCCATTCTCGAGTCGGTGGGGAAGATTGCCGAGCTCGACCTCGAGGGCGTCGAGCCGACCTCACACCCGCTCGACATCGTGAACGTCTTCGGGGAGGACGTCCCCGAGCCGTGCCTCACGCTCGAGGACGCGCTTGCGAATGCGCCCGATCCCGAGGACGGCTCGTTCGGAGTGCCGACGCCGTGATCGACACGCTCCGGCTGACGGCGCAGGCGGCGAACGACCTGTTGACGCGCGGCGAGGCGTCCGCCGCAGAGCTCCACGCTGTCTATCTCGAGCGCGGCGACGACGTCAACGCCTACCTCCGGCGGCTCGATTACGCCGGCGCCGAGGGGATCCCGATCGCGTTCAAGGATCTCGTCTCGACCAAGGGCGTCGAGACGACCGCCGGGTCGAAGATCCTCGCCGGATACGTGCCGGTGTTCGACGCTACGGTGGCCGAGCGGTGTGCATCGCGGGGCCTGTCCCTGCTGGGCAAGACGAACATGGACGAGTTCGCGATGGGCTCGTCGACCGAGAACTCGGCGTACGGGCCGACGTTCAACCCGTGGGATTCCTCGCGCGTGCCGGGCGGCTCCTCAGGCGGATCCGCAGCGGCCGTGGCCGCGGGACTTGCGCCGTGGGCGCTCGGATCGGACACAGGCGGGTCGATCAAGCAGCCGGCCGCCCTGTGCGGCGTCGTGGGCCTCCGCCCGACGTACGGGACCGTGTCGCGGTATGGGATCGTCGCCTTCGCTTCGAGCCTCGACCAGATCGGGCCGATTGCGAAGACCGTTGCGGATTGCGCGTTCCTCTACTCGGTGATCGCCGGCCGCGACCTGCGCGACACCACAACGGTGGAGTTACCGACCGCCGTCGAGGTACCGGAAGCGGTTGATCTCGCGGGTCTCCGCGTCGGCGTGCCGGTGCAGCTCAACGAGGCCGAGGGCATCGAGCCGGGCGTGAAGCAGGCTGTGAAGCGCGCGATCGAGCTCTGCGAGGAGCTCGGCGCAGACGTCGAGACGTGCGAGCTCCCGCTCTCCGTCGAGTACGGGCTCGCCTGCTACTACCTCATCGCCCCGTCGGAGGCGTCCTCCAACCTCGCGCGCTATGACGGCGTGCGCTTCGGCCCGCGCGCGGAGGGCAACGGGGGCTACTTCGAGCTGTCGAAGCGGACCCGCGACGAGGGTTTCGGCGACGAGCCGAAGCGTCGCATCATGCTCGGCACGTACGCGCTGTCAGCGGGGTACTACGACGCGTTCTACGGACAGGCGCAGAAGGTGCGGACGGTGATCGGCCGCGAGCACGCCGCGCTCTTCGAGCGGTTCGACTTGCTCGTGAGCCCGACGTCGCCAACGGTCGCGTTCCCGCTCGGAGCGCGGACGCAGGACCCGCTCGCGATGTACGTCTCGGACATCCTCACGATCCCCTCGAACATGGCCGGCCTGCCGGGCCTGACGATCCCGTGCGGGCTCTCGGAGGGCCTCCCCGTGGGTCTTCAGCTCGTCGGGCCGCAGTTCTCCGAGAACACGCTCTTCCGCGCCGGCCATGCGCTCGAGCAGGCCCTTGCGTTCGACTTCGTGCCGGAGCGTTTGAGATGACGTGGGAAACCGTCATCGGCCTCGAGATCCATGTGCAGCTGAAGACGCGGACGAAGATGTTCTGCCGCTGCCCTAACGGCTTCGGGGCCTCGCCGAACACGACGACGTGCCCCATCTGCCTCGGCCATCCCGGGTCGCTGCCGATGCCGAACCGCACGGCCGTCGAGTGGTCGATCGGCCTCGGGCGGGCGCTGGGCTGCGAGATCGCCGAGCGCGCGGTCTTCCACCGCAAGAGCTACTTCTACCCCGACCTCGCGAAGGGCTACCAGATCTCCCAGTACGACGAGCCGCTCTGCGTGGACGGCTCGTTCGCGGTGCCTGGTGAGGACACCGACCTCGAGGTGGGAATCGTGCGCGTCCACCTCGAGGAGGACGCCGCGAAGACGGTCCATGTCGGCGGCGCCGGCGGGAGGATCGTCGGCGCGGGCCGCTCGCTCGTCGACTACAACCGCGGCGGCGTGCCGCTCGTCGAGATCGTCACGCAGCCGGATCTCCATTCCGCCGACGACGTGAAGCGCTTCCTCCAACTCCTGCGGCAGACGGTCGTCGAGCTCGGCGTCTCCGACGCGGAGATGGAGAAGGGGACGCTGCGCTGCGATGCCAACGTGTCCGTGCGGGAGGCGGGGCAGGAGGGGTATCGCACGCGCTGGGAGCTGAAGAACATGAACTCCTTCACGTTCCTCGGGCGTGGGATCGATGCGGTGGTGCGCGAGCAGATCGCGCTTTACGAAGCGGAGCAGGATGTCGTCCAGGAGACGTACGACTACGACGCCGGGTCCGACAGGCTCACCCCGCACCGCTCGAAGGAGGAGGCGGACGACTACCGATACTTCCCGGAGCCCGACCTCGTGCCGATCAGGCCGGACGCATTCGCCGCAGCCCGCGAAGAGGTCTCGGTCGCGCCGGCCGCGCGCATCCGGGCGCTCGAAGGCCCCGTCGGCTTCGCGACGGCATGGGAGCTCGTGACGACGGGACGCGACGGCGAGCACGACAAGCTCGTCGCCGCCGGGGTCGACGCCCGAATCGCCGCCAACGTCGTCCGCAACGAGGCGGCCGGCGTGACGATCGCTGAGCCGGCAGAGCTGGCACGCGTAATCGAGGCGCGGCAGCGGTTGCCCCGCGACGTCTACCACGAAGCCGTTGTGGCCAGCGGCACGCCCGGCTTCAGCGCCGACTCGTACCTCGAGCGCGAGCAGATGTCCGACGAGGCGTCGCTCGAGCCCGTCATCGACTCGGTGCTCACCGCGCACGCCGACCAGGTGGCGGCCTACCGGTCCGGGAAGGAGGGACTGCTCGGCTTCTTCGTCGGCCAGGTGATGAAGGAAACGGGCGGCGCCGCGAACCCGAAGCTCGTGGGCGACCTGCTGCGCCGGAAGCTGCAGTCATGAGCGCCGACCCGGTGGCGGAGGCGAACGTGCTCTTGATCGACCGCGGCTATCGCGAGCCGCAGCTCGCCGTCCACGTGTCACCGATGCCGGGCCGCGTGCTCCTCAAAGGGACGAAGATCGTCAGCCCGTTCGCCGACGCGCCTGACGTGGTATTACGCGTGGTTCGGGAGCGCGTCCCGGATGCCGCCGAGCTCGGCGACCGCATGCTGACGCCGCACGAGCTGCGTGAGTGGCTCGCCGGGGAGGGTCTGGCGAAACAGTGACGGTTCCGCCGGAATCACGCTGGAGGCCGCGCTGCTGCGTCCTCGGTCGCCCACGTACTTCATTCAGTACGCGGGCTCCCTGCGTCCTTGCATCGCAACCTCCAGCGTGCCCCGGCGACGAGCACCGTTCCGCCAAACCCTCCTAGTTCTGACGCGGGTCGTCGGGCATGAGGGCGAGGATTCGGTAGCTCCCGCCCTTCGTCTCCAGCGCGGCACGGAAGAGGTCCTGGCCGGGGTCGGCCAGCAGGTCGACGTCGTCCACGGGCTCGACGAGCCACGAGTCCTCCTCCAGCTCCGCTTCCAGCTGGCCGGGCGACCAGCCCGAGTACCCGGCGAAGACACGCGCGCGCCGTGTCGTCCGGGCCAGGTCGTCGAGGTCGCCGTCTGCGCGGGCGAAGCCGATGTCGCCGAAGACGACGGTTGCCGCGTCTGCCGGCTCTTCGAACTCCGCGAGCACGAGCACGGCCTGGGGCTGAACCGGACCACCGACGAAGACCGGCGAGTCCGGCCCGGCGACGTCGGCCAGCTCGGGGACGGCTTCCTCCACCGTCGTCTCGGACGGCCGGTTGAGGACGACTCCCATCGCGCCGTCCTCGCCGTGCTCGGCGACGAGCACGACGGTGCGGCGGAAGTTCGGATCGAAGAGCGCCGGCGTCGAGAAGAGGAGCTTCCCTTTCAGCGACTCGACGCTCATCGTCTACTCGTACTGCAGCGCCTGGAGAACGTTGAGGCGGGCCGCCCGCCGCGCCGGGAGCACGGCCGCGATCACCCCGACGAGGATTGCCGCGAGAGCGAAGACGATCAGCGAGCCGATCGGCCAGGCGAGGACGAGGAAGTCGACGCGGGCGATCAGGAGCGCGGCCAACACGACACCGAGCGTGATGCCGATCGCTGCGCCCATGAGCGCTGTGACGATGCTCTCGAACGTGATCATCGTTCGCACCTGCCAGCGGGTGGTTCCAACCGCGCGGAGCATGCCGATCTCGCGGGTGCGCTCGAAGACGCTCAAGACAAGCGTGTTCACGATGCCGAACAGGCTGACGATGATGGACAGCGCCAGCAGGACGTAGAGCACGTTGAGGACGCGCGCAACGCCGCTGAACTGGTTGTCCTTGAACTCCTCCTGGTTCTGGAGCTTCGCGTTGGGGAAGCCCAAGAGTGCGTCATCCAGCGCGGCTGTGTTCTCCGGCGTCTCCCCGCCGGCCATGGTTACGAAGACGAACAGGTCCTTCGGCTGCTGGAACGAGGCGTCGAACGTCTCGGTGGACGTCGTCAACGTGCCGAATGGAGAGCCACCGGTGGGCGGGTCGAAGATCCCCTTGATTCGGAGCGTTCTCCGCCGCCCGTCCGGGACCAGCACGTCCACCGGAGAGCCGAGTTGCAGGTCGTGGTCATCCGCATAGGCGTCGTCCGTGATAGCCCCGTCGGGACCGAGTGAGTCCATGACGGCGTTCGAGCCCTCTTTCCAGTCCAGCTGGAAGACCTTGCTGGCGCCGGGACCGACGGCTGTGATGAAGTGGTCGCCGTTCAGGAACCTGGCCTCGCCTGAACGGACGCCCACTACCGCCGTTGTCCCCGGCACGTCGCGCAGCGACTCCGAGACGCTGACGGGGATCGGCGTGTAGTTGTTCTGCGCAGTGACCGCGTAGTCGGTGACCCAGATCTTGTCGACCGCGTCGAAGAACGACGAGCGGATCGATGCCGCGAGCATGCCCACGAGCGTGACGAGCGCGAGCCCGATCATCAGAGCGGCGGCCGTGGAGGCCGTACGCTGCGGGTTGCGCATTGCATTCTCTCGCGCCAGGATGCCGGGGGCACCGCCCACGCGGGCCAAAGGTCCTCCCAGCGTCCGCGCCAGCGGTATGACGAGCTGCGACGAGAAGAAGGCGACGCCGAAGAAGATCAGCACCGCGCCCACGCCCATGGCGAGGAGAATCTGTGTCGTGGAGAGCCCCGGGCCGAACAGGCCGTAGGCGAGCAGCGCAAAGCCTCCGAGGCCCAGCAGGGCCGAGCCGACCGGCCGGTAGCGGTGGAATCGTCCGGGCGGCAGCGCCGCGCCTTCGCGAACGGCCGCGATGGGCGGCACGCGCGTCGCGCGCCGGGCGGGACGCAGGCTTGCGATTACGGTCACGAGCACGCCGACGATCATCGCGACGATGATCGTCCGCGTCTCCAGGAGCAGGCCGCTGTTGGGCAGGGTGAACCCAACCTGGTCAAAGAGCCAGAAGAGACCCTTGGCCAGGGCGAGGCCCAGCACGATCCCCGAGACCGAGGCCAGGAGGCCGATGACGAGGGCCTCGATGAGCACGGCTCTCATGATTTGTCGGCGCGAGCCGCCGATGGTCCGCAGCGTCGCGAACTCGCGCGTCCGCTGAGCGACCGTGATCGACAGCGAGTTGGCGATCACGAACGCGCCCACGAAGAGCGCGATACCGCCGAACGCGAGCAGGAAGCCCTGGAGGAAGGTGAGGAAGCTCTGCGTCTCGCTCGCATCCTCGTCGGCCTGACCTTCTCCGGTGCGTACCTGGGTGTTGGGCGGCAGGATGGACTTGATCGCCGAGACGAGCTCCGCCTCGGTCGTGCCCTCGGACGCAGCAGCACGGATCTGGTCGAGCTTGAAGTCCTTGTGGAACAGTTGCTGCGCGGTGGTCAGGTCGAACGCGGCCAGCGTCGCACCGCCGATGTTGCCCTCGGCGGAGAAGTCGAAGAGCCCCGACACGTGAAGTTGCTGCGTAGGGCCCGCCGCCTGCACGCCGATGAAATCGCCCACCTCGATGTCCTTCCGCGACGCCGTCGACGTGTCCACGGCGACGTCGCTGGGGCCGGGCCAGTCGCCCTCCTTGAGCACGAGCGAGTTGAAGCGAGCCTGCGCGGGGTCGACCGAGAAGCCGATGTTCGGCGCACCCCCGAACTGGATCACGTCTCCGTCGTCGTCGATCAGCTGCGCCTCGCCCCCGACGCCCCCGATAGCGCCGTCGACCTCGGGTAGTGCGCGCACCTTCTCGAGCAACGACTCGTCGAAGGAGGGAACTTCGACGCCCGACTCTTCGCTCACGTCGAAGGCGCTCTTGCCGGTGATCACCGCATCGGTGCCGCGGTAGATGGTGGTGAAGATCGAGTCGAATGCGTTCTTGATCGAGTCGGTGAGGACGAACGTCCCCGTGATCGTCGCTACGCCGAGCACGATCGCGAAGCCGGTCAGGAGCGTGCGGAGCTTGCGGCTCCATAGAGCCTTGAGGGCGACCCGCGTCAAGGCAGCGTGAGCTCGTCCATCTCGGCGATGACCTCGCTCGCGGTCGCGCCGGTCATGTCCTTGACGATCAGGCCGTCGGCCAGGAAGAGGATGCGGTCGGCGATCGACGCGGCACGCGCGTCGTGAGTGACCATCACCGTCGTCTGGCCGAGCTCATCCACCGACGCGCGCATGAGCTCGAGGATCTCTCCGGATGTCGCCGAGTCGAGGTTGCCGGTCGGCTCGTCGGCGAAGACGACCGTCGGCTGCGACACGAGCGCGCGTGCGATGGCGACGCGCTGCTGCTGCCCTCCGGACAACTCGCTCGGACGGTGAGAGCGGCGGTCGGTCAGGCCGACCTTCCGGAGCAAGTCCTCGAAGAACTCCTTGTCGGGCTTCGTGCCTGCGATCGTCAACGGCAGTCGGATGTTCTCCTCGGCCGTGAGCATCGGGAGGAGGTTGAAGAACTGGAAGACGAAGCCGATGTGCTTGCGGCGCAGCTTCGTCAGCTGCGTGTCGCCGAGTGTGGTGACGTCCGTGCCATCGATCGTCACCGTGCCTGCGGTCGGCTTGTCGAGTGCGGCGAGGATGTGCATGAGCGTCGACTTGCCCGAGCCAGACGGGCCCATGACGGCCGTCAGCTTCCCACGGGCCACATCGAGGCTCACGCCACGCAGCGCGTCGACGCGCGTATCGCCCTCGCCGTAGCAACGGGTGACGTCCCCCGCCGTCACCACCGCGGTGCTCCCGTTCTGCATGACGCGCTCGTCGCTCAATCGGTCTGAAGCATCCATGTGCCCTCCATCAATTGCCGACCCGACCTAGGCTACAGGCCATTGGCGCCGCGTGGCGTCGGCCGCCCGGATGATCTTTCCGTCATCCTCGCGGACGATCCAAAACTCGTCATCGGCGTTCGTGTGCATGTACATCGCCGCGATCTCGTTCCTGAACGGCGACTTCGTCCCGTACGGCCCTACGTCGCTCTTCGCCGGCATCGCGTGCTGCTTCCTCTTTGGGCTCCTAGAGGACCGCCGCCAGTCGCTGGCGGGAATTGCGCTCGGGGTGGGCGCCGTAGCGATTGTCACCTACCACGACCCGACGAATGTCGCCGGAGACTACTTGTGGGTTAGCATGTTCTGCATCGCGTGGCTCACCGGCTTCGGCCTGGGCTCGAAGTTCCGGCAAATCACTTCCGCCGAGGAGCGAGCAGCCAGGGCGGAGCGCGAGCGTCTCGAGGAGGCACGCGCGGCGGTCGCCGAGGAGCGGGCGCGGATCGCCCGGGAGCTCCATGACGTCGTCGGCCACAGCGTCGGCGTGATGACCGTCCAGGCAGCCGGTGTCCGCAGGCTGCTCAAGCCCGAGCAGGAGCGCGAGCGCGAGGCGCTGTTGAGATCGTCGAGCAGGCGGGACGCGGGCGCTGGCCGAGATGCGCCGCCTGGTCGGCGTCCTGCGACGCCCCGAGGAGGCGCCGGCGCTCGCGCCGCAGCCGAGCCTCGAGCATCTCGACCGGCTCATCAGCCAGGCGCGCGAAGCCGGGCTTCCCGTCGAGCTTCGCGTCGAGGGCGATCCCCGTGCAGCTGGCTGTGGGCCTCGACCTCACTGCCTACCGGCTCATCCAGGAAGGGCTGACGAATGCGCTCAAGCATGCGCGCGCGACCCATGCCGAGGTGCTCGTTCGCTATGACGACGGCCACGTCGAGCTGACCGTGAGCGACGACGGCTCCGGCGAGGGCGACGGCGAAAGTGGCGGTCACGGCCTGGTCGGCATGCGAGAGCGCATCTCCGTCTACGGCGGCGAGCTCGAGGCGGGGCCGCAGCCGGAGGGTGGCTATCGATTGCATGCAAGACTGCCGCTGTCTTGACCGGGACGTACACGTTCCTACTCACGGATATCGAGGGCTCGACCTCGCTGGTGCGCCGGCTCCGCGAGCAGTACGGCGACGTGCTCGCCGAGCATCACAAGGTTCTTCGCCGCATCTTCGAGGAAGCTGGCGGGGAAGGCATCGGCACCCAGGGAGACGCGTTCTTCGTCGCATTTCGAAGGCCGAAGGACGCCGTCGAGGCGGCGCTTGCGGGACAGCGGGCCGTCGTGGGTCACGACTGGCCGCACGACGTCCAACCGCGCGTGCGCATGGGTATCCACACGGGTGAGGCGTCCATTTCCGCCGACGAGTACCACGGCCTGGCCGTGCACCGTGCGGCGCGCATCTGCGCGGCCGGCCAGGGCGGTCAGATCCTGATCTCCCAGGCGACGCACGCGCTGCTCGATGACGAGGATCTGAGCTTCGTCGACCTTGGCGAGCAACAGCTCAAGGACTCCGAGCGTCCCGTGCGGATCTACGAGCTGTTGTCCCAGAGTGGGGTGGACGAGGGCGAGCGAACCGACAAGTGCGTCCGCGTCCTGATCGTCGACCGACCAGGCGCTTGTCCGGGCGGGCTTCCGCATGATCCTCGAGGCGGAGGCTGACATGGAAGTGGCTGGCGAAGCCGCCGATGGACGGGCGGCGGTGGAGGAGGCTCGTCAGCTCCGGCCCGACGTCGTGCTCATGGACGTTCGGATGCCGGAGCTCGACGGCATCGAGGCGACACGGATGCTGCTCGGCCAGGACGGCGGCGAGACGCGTGTCGTCATGCTCACGACCTTCGATATGGACGAGTACGTCTACGAGGCGCTCCGCGCAGGTGCGAGCGGCTTCCTGCTCAAGGACATGCCGCCTGAGCAGCTCGTCGAAGGGATCCGCGCGGTCGCCAGCGGAGACGCGTTGCTCGCCCCGTCGATCACCCGGCGGGTGATCGAGGAGTTCGTCTCGCGGCCGCCGGGCACGCCGCGCGCGCTCCCGCCCGAGCTCGAGGAGCTGACGCCGCGCGAGACAGAGGTGCTTACGCACATTGCTCGAGGCAAGTCGAACGCCGAGATCACCGAACACCTCGTCGTCAGCGAGACGACGGTGAAGACCCACGTCGCCCATGTCCTGATGAAGCTCGGGCTGCGCGACCGTGTGCAGGCCGTGGTCTTCGCCTACGAGTCCGGCCTCGTCGATCCCGGCGAAGGGTAGACATGCTGCGGATGGCTGCCGTCGCGGTGGTCGTCCTCGGGCTTGCGGCGCTGCCCTCGGCGTCGGCGCAGCCCGGTCGTGACGATTACGCGGCGCTGGCGCTCAACGTCCTGCCGCCCGGGCAGAACGGCAGCCTCGTCTTCAACCGGAACACGAGAGACCAGGCGCAGCTCTACGAGTGCCTGACACCGCTCTTCGACCGCGTGCGGGCCGAGGACCTCCGGCGCTGCTTCAAGGACGCATCGCTGCGGCTCGTCGGAAAGCCGGCGCGCGTGCTCAAGCCGCGCGCGGGCCTCGTCATCGAGCGCGACCGGTGGGGCGTTCCCCACATCACGGGCAGGACGGCCGCGGATGTCGCGTACGGCGCCGGTTGGGTGACCGTCGAGGATCGTGGCCTCCTGCTCGAGCTCCTTCGCGGGCCGGCTCGTGCCGCCGCCCTCGACGTCCCCGGCATCAGCCCCGTCACCCTGGCGCTCAGCGGCGCGACGCTCGCGCCCAGCGCTCAGGGTGAGGCGCTCCTGGCGCAGCAGATACAGCTGCTCGCGAAGTCCGGGGACCGAGGCAAGCGCATGGTCGCGGCGATCCAGGCGTACGTGGCAGGCCTCAACGCCGGCTTCAAGAGGGCGAACATCCCCATCACGCCGTATACGGCGAGAGACGTCGTCGCCGTCGGCGCGCTGCTTGCCGCGCAGTTCGGCGCGAACGGCGGCTCCGAGCCACGGCGGTCGATGTTCCTCGACGCGTTGCGGCGGCGTCTTGGCGAGACGAAGGGCAAGGCGGTGTTCGACGACCTGCGCGCCGCCGACGACGGAGAGTCCCCGACCATCGACCCAGGTCGCTTTGCCTTTCACCGGCCGCCCGCGGCGTCGCCCGGGAGCGTCGTCCTCGACGACGGAAGCCTCGCGCCGGTGAAACTCTTCGGCGTGGCAAGCTCGTTCGACAGTCGGCCCGCCTCTAACGCACTCCTGCTCGGTGCGAAGCGGTCGAAGACGGGCCATCCGATCCTCGTCGGCGGTCCTCAGGTGGGCTACTTCTTTCCACAGTTCTTCATGGAGGTCGACCTGCACGGCGGCGGCTACGACGTGCGTGGCGCACTGCTGCCAGGGCTGCCGCTCGTGCTCATCGGCCGTGGCCGGGACTTCGCGTGGACCGTCACCTCGTCGCAGGGCGACAACATCGACACCTTCGCTGAGACGCTGTGCGGCGGCGACGACCGCCATTACTTGTATAAGGGCACGTGCCGCGAGATGGACCTGCTCGACGCGGGGACCTTGCGTTCCGCAGGCCGGCCCGACGAGCGCATACGGCTCCTCCTCACAGCGCACGGCGTCGTCCAGGGATTTGCGACGGTTGGAGGACGGCGGGTCGCGCTCGCGCAGCAGCGTTCGACGCGCGGCCGGGAGTTGCTGAGCGCACGTGCCCTCTTCGCGATGAACACGGGGGCGGTCACGTCGGCTGCGAGTTTCACGAAGGCGGCGGGGCAGATCGAGCCGATGTTCAACCTCTTCTACGCGGACGACCGCGACATCGCCCACGTGACGGTCGGTCGCCTCCCGATCCGCGCGTCGGGCACCGACCCTGCGCTGCCGACGATTGGGACGGGCGAGTACGACTGGCGAGGCTTCTTGAGGGCGAATGAGCATCCCCAGACCGTCAACCCGGCGTCGGGAGCGATCCTCGACTGGAACTCGAAGCCGGCTCGGGGCTGGGGCGCGGCCGACGGCAACTGGTCGTACGGCTCGGTGCAGCGGAAGGATCTGCTGACGGCCGCGCTCGGAACCGGCAAGCGTGACGCTGCGCAGCTCGTTGCCGCGGCGAACAAGGCGGCGACGCAGGACCTCCGTGTCGTCGAGGTTTGGCCCGCGATCGCCGACGTCCTCGCCACCGGCCCTGCGCCCGGCCGGCGCGAACGGACGGCCGTCGACCTCGTGACGGCCTGGCGGGCGGCTGGAGCCAGCCGCCTGGATCGCGACCTCGACGGGAAGATCGACTACGCGGGCGCCGCGGTCATGGACGCGGCGTGGCCGCTGATCGCGCGGGCCGTCATGCGCCCGGTCCTTGGAGACCTCGTGGAGCGGCTGGCGCAGCTGCACCGGGTCTCCGACGACGCCAACTCGCAGGGCTCCGCGTACCAGGACGGCTGGTACGGCTACGTCGACAAGGATCTCCGCGCCCTCCTCGGCCGGCCCGTGACGAGCCCGTACTCCCGACGGTACTGCGGCGGCGGCGACGTGGATGAATGCCGTGCCGCGCTCTGGGCTGCGATCGCGGAGGCCTGCGCGGTGGTTGGGGCGAAGCAGGGGGTCGATCCCGACACCTGGCGCCCCGATGCCCGCGCCGAGCGCATCAACTTCACGACCGGCCTGCTCACCGACACGCTCGCCTGGACGAACCGGCCGACCTTTCAGCAAGTGATGTCGTTCAAGGGTCACCGACCGCGCTGAGGGGAGCATCGGCCGCGCTCGCTAGGCTCAGTCGGAGTGGCCGCCAAGCGTTACCTCTTCACGCCCGGGCCGACTCCGGTGCCGCCGGAGGTGCTGGCCGCGATGGCCGCTCCGGTCGTCCACCATCGCTCCGACGACTTCCGGCCCGTCTATCGCGAATGCCTCGATCGCCTGAAGGAGGTCTGCCGGACGTCATCGGACGTCTTGCTCTTCACCTCCTCCGGGACGGGCGCCATGGAATCCGCCGTCGCGAATCTCTGCGCTCCCGGTAGCCGCGTCCTCGTCGTTTCCGCGGGCGCTTTCGGCGAGCGCTGGGTCGAGATCGCGGAGCGGTACGGCTGCCGGGTCGCTGCTCTGCGCTACGAGTGGGGCGAGATCCCGCGGGCAGAGGACATCGCCGCGAGGCTCGCTGAGCTCAGCGAGGTGCGCGCGGTCTTCCTCACCCACTCGGAGACGTCGACCGGTGTAGTCAGCGATCTACAGGCTCACACCGAAGTCATCCGGCCTTCGGGCGCGCACGTCGTCGTGGATGCCGTATCGAGCCTCGGCGCCCTGCAGCTGGAGATGGACGCGTGGGGGATCGACGTCGTGTGCTCCGGCTCCCAGAAGGCGCTCATGACGCCGCCGGGGCTCGCCGTGGCGGCAGTCTCCGAGGCGGTGTGGGAGCCGGAGGGGCGCTCGTCCGCGCCGCGCTACTACTTCGACTGGGAGCGGACGAGGAAGGCGCAGGACATCCTCGACGCCCCCTTCACGCCGGCGGTCTCCCTCGTCGCGGGGCTGAACGTCGCGCTCGGCCTCATGCTCGACGAGGGGTTGGACGCGGTCTTCGACCGTCACATTCGTCTCGGTCGCGCCTGCCGCGCCGGCGCGAAGGCCATGGGCCTCGAGCTCTTCTCGCCCGATGACGACTCGTCGGCTGTCGTCACCGCGATCAAGTCGCCGCACGGCGTCGATGCCGGCGAGCTCGTCACGCATCTTCGCGAGCGGCACGGCGTCCAGCTCGCCAAGGGCCATGGGCCGCTGGGGTCGACCGTGTTTCGCATCGGCCACATCGGCTACTACGACGTCTTCGACGTGGCGACAGCGCTCGCCGCGGTCGAGCTCGGGCTCGCAGACCTCGGCGCGCAGGTCGAGCCCGGCGTCGGTGTCGCCCACGCCCTGGCTGCGTTCCAGGGCGCTGCAATCGCCGGTTCGGGCGCGTCGGCGGGCTTTGCCCGGCGACGCGACGGCTAACGTCGCGTGACGCGGGTCCTCGTCAGAGAGCCGATCGCCGACGCCGGCATCGATCTCCTCCGGTCGCGCTTCGACGTCGACGTCGACTCGGAATCGCCACTCGCGGACGTCATCGCCGGTTACGAGGCGATCGTCATCCGTTCTCAGACGAAGCTCGACGCCGAGTTGCTCGAGCGCGCGACGAGCCTGCGTGTGATCGGACGGGCGGGAGTCGGCGTGGACAACATCGACGTCGGGGAGGCGACACGGCGAGGGATTCTCGTCGTGAACGCGCCCGAGTCGACAGTCGTCTCGGCGGCCGAGCACACGATCGGGCTCCTGCTCGCTTTATCGAGGAACATCGCGCAAGCGCACGCCTCCGTCAAGAGCGGGCGCTGGGAGCGGTCGCGCTACGGCGGCCAGGAGCTCGCCGGAAAGACGCTCGGCGTGCTCGGTTTCGGCCGTATCGGCCAGCAGGTCGCGCGGAGGGCGCTCGCCCTCGGCATGCACGTGCTCGCGTTCGATCCTTTCGTCTCCCGCGAGCGTTTCCGCGAGCTCGGCGTGGAGCGGGCTGCGTCCCACGAGGACGTGTTCGCCTCGTCGGACATCGTCTCGCTCCACCTGCCGCTCACCGACGAGACGCGCTCCGTCGTGAACGCGGCGACGCTGGCGCACGCGAAGGAGGGAATCCGCATCGTCAACGCTGCGCGCGGCGAGCTCGTCGACGAGGAGGCGTTGCTCGACGCGTTGCGCTCAGGGCGTGTGGCGGCTGCTGCGCTCGACGTGTTCTCGAGCGAGCCGTACACGGGGCCGCTGCTCGAGCTCGACAACGTCGTCGTGACGCCGCACCTCGCTGCGTCGACCGAAGAGGCTCAGGACCGTGCCGGGGTGATCGTCGCCGAGCAGGTCGCCGCGGCGCTCGAGGGCGAGCTCGTCGCGAACGCCGTCAACATGCCTGCAGTCAGCAGCGAGGAGGTGGAGTCGCTCGGCCCGTTCGCACCCCTGGCAAAGAGGCTCGGCTCGCTCGCGATGGGGCTCGCCGGCGGTCGTGCCGAACGCATCGTTCTCTCGTATCGCGGCCGGCTTGCGGATCACGACACGCGCCTCCTGACGGTTGCCGCCCTGAACGGCGTCTTTCAGGGCCGGACCGAGCAGCCGGTGAACGCGGTCAACGCTGCGCTTGTCGCCGCTGAGCGCGGCATCGCCGTCGAGGAGCAATCGGACCGCTCGTCACCGGACTACACGAGTCTCGTCGAGGTCAGCCTGCGGGCGAACGGGGAGGAGACGACCGTCGCAGGCACGACGTTCGGAGGCGAGAGTCGGCACTGGCTCGTCGGTGCGCTCGGCTTCAAGATCGAGATCGAGCTCGCGCCGCTGATGGTGTTCTTTCAGTACGACGACCGGCCGGGCGTGATCGGCCGAGTGGGGACGCTGTTCGGCCGCGCCGGCATCAACATCGCGAACATGGCCGTGTCGAGGACGAACGAGGGCGGCAGAGCCGTCATTGCGCTCTCCATCGACACGCCGGCGCCACCAGAGCTCGTAACGGAGTTTCGCGCCGCAGGCTTCCACGACGCGAGCTTCATCCACTTGGGCTGATCAGCCAGTCCGAGCTGGCTCGCCGTCGTACTCCCGGTTCGGGTCGTGATCGAGCACCGGATGTGGAGTCGCGGGCGGTGCGGCGGCAGGGATGCGCTCCGGAAGCAGCGCGAGGAGCCCGAGTGCGACGCCGGCGAGCACCGAGATCGCCAGGCCGAGCCCTTCGTGGTAGCCGACGTTCGTGGCGATCACCAACCAGTCCGAGCCTGTGCCCGCCGGAGGCGGGCTCGTCCACAGACGGGAGAACTCGGCGCCGAGGACGAACCACGCGCCGGCCGTGAGCGCAACGAACGCCCCGACCGCAGGCACGATGCGCACCGATCCGACCAACCCCAGCAGAATCAGCCCTCCGTAGGCCGCTGCGATGCCTGGCAACAGCGAGAGCTGCCAGGCGGTGTCGCTCCACTCCCACGCACCGACGTCACTCCCCGCCGGGAACGGGTAGTTGAACTCGGGACCAGCGAAGGGAACGATTGCGCCCCAGATTCCGAGCGCCACCAGCAGCAAGCCGATCGAGCGCACCGTGAGTCGCATGTCCTGCATGTCTTTCCCGGCGCGGCGATACGCGAAACTTCAGCGATGTCCGACGACGTCCCGGAGGCGGTCGAGCGCGTCAGCGCGTACCTGCGAGAGGCGCGGGCGGAGGCGATAGTGGAGGAGTTCCCGGCGGGTACGCCCACAGCCGCCCACGCTGCGCGCGCCGTAGGCTGCGACCTCCGCCACATCGTGAAGTCGCTCGTCTTCGACTGCGAGGGGCGGATCGCCGTGGCGATGGTGCCCGGTGATCGTCGCGGCGACGCGGGCAAGGTCGCGGCTGCACTAGGTGCCGGAGGCGCAAGCATCGCGCCGCCGGCGCGCGTGAAGGAGACGACAGGATTCGTGCCGGGCGCCGTCTCCCCGTTCGGCCTTCTGCACGTCGATGCCGTGCTGATCGAGCGAACGCTGCTCGGGCTCGACCGAGTCTGGGTCGGCGCGGGGTCGACCAGGCACATGGCCGGCGTCGCGCCGACGGAG
>JBOGZW010000024.1:0-15483 GCA_050697575.1 Gaiellaceae bacterium
ACACCGTCTGCATCGACGAGCCGCACTGGCGGTCGGTCGTCGCGGCGCAGACGGTCTCCGGCCACCCGGCGACGAGCAACGCGACGCGCCCGACGTTGAGCGCCTGCTCACCGACCTGGCTGACGCACCCCATCTGCACATCTTCGATCTCGGCCGGATCGACTCCGACACGCTCGACCAGGCCGTTCAGCACCTGACCCGCGAGCTCGTCGGCGCGGACGCTCGCCAGCGTCCCGTTCTTCCTGCCGATCGGGCTACGGACGGCGTCGACGATGAGAGCGTCAGGCATCCACGACAGCGTACAGCCGCCATGTGCCCGGAACGCCCTTCAGCTCGTGCTCACCGCGCTCCTCGAACTCGATGCCGGAGCCGGCGACGAGGTCCTTGACAGTGCTCGACGCGAGCACCTCGCCCGGGCCGGCGCGCGCTGCCACTCGTGCACCCGTGTGCACTGCGATGCCTGCCACGTCACTGCCGGCGAGCTCCACCTCGCCCGTATGCACGCCGGCGCGAATCTCCAGCCCCAGTGGTCGTACGGCCTCACGAGCGGCGAGCGCAGCCCGTACTGCGCGGGCGGGACCGTCGAACGTGACCAGGAAGCCGTCGCCGGCGGTCCCGATCTCCTTCCCCCGGAAGCGTTCCAGCACTCGGCGCACGACCTCGCGGTGTTGGTCGAGCAGGCGTCCCCACTCCCAATCCCCGAGCTCGCTAGCCCGTTCGGTGGAGCCAACGATGTCGGTGAAGAGTACGGTCGCGAGCACGCGGTCGACGAGCGGCGGGCCGCCTACGCCGCCGACGAACCGGCGCATCTCCTCCAACATGAAGGCGTTCGCGCGCTCATCGACCCAGCTGTAGCCGTCGACCAGGCCGGGAATCTCCACCAGCGTCGCACCCTCGATCCGTGATGCGACGTCGCTCGCTTCGTCGCGCGCAGCGGACCGGTGGAGAACGAGCGTGGGAGCGCGGACGGCGGGAAGAACGTCCCGCACGTCACCGTCCATCGCCATCCGGTGGAACGCCACCGCTTCCGCTGGGCTCGCGCTGCGGCGCATGTACCAGACGTACCAGTCGAGGAACCGCTCGTCGTCGACGCGCGTCGGGCAGTACCCGCGTCCGCGCTCGACGAGATATTCACGTTCTCCCCATCGTTCTGCGATCTCCCGCAGCTCCGCTTCCCACGCCTCCTCAGTTCGCGCCCACGGGTAGTCGGGCGCCCAACGCCCGCGCGCCGAGGGGTCATAGAGGACGAGTGCATTCATACGCTCCGGGTACGTAGCCGCGAAGAGCACTGCCAGCCTGGTGCCTTCGTGCGCAGACCACAGTGTGGCCTGCTCGGACTCGAGTGCGTCCAGGACGGCGCGCACGTCCTCCATGCGATTCTCGAGCGTCGGTAGCTCGTTGACGGGATCGGACAAGCCGCTGCCCTGCTTGTCGAAGAGGATCACACGGGCGAACGACGCGAGACCTTCCACGTGCTCCACGAACAGGGGCTGGTCCCACGCCGCCAACAGATCGGCGAGCGTGCCCCGGACGAACACGACATCCATCGGTCCATCGCCTACGACCTGATACGCGATGGCAACTTCGCCGGAGCGTGTGTAGTGAACCTCCGGGACGCTCACGCCGGAAGTCTCACATCTAGACTCACAAGGTGGCCACAGCGATCAGCGAACGGAAGCTGCTCGTCGGCGGCGAGTGGGTCGAAACCGCGGAGTGGATCGAAGTTCGGTCTCCTTATTCCGGCGAGGTCGTGGGCCGCGTGCCCAGGGCGGGCCCCGCCGACGCCCGCCGGGCGATCGACGCGGCGGAGCGGGCCATGACCGACCCGCTGCCCGCGCACAAGCGGGCCGAGATCCTCGTCCGCGTCGCGGGCTACCTCGGCAAGCGGCACGACGAGGTCGCGCGGACGATCTGCGCCGAGGCCGGAAAGCCGATGAAGGCAGCCCGCGTCGAGGCCGCGCGCGCGATGTCGACGTACACGTTCGCGGCAGTCGAGGCGCGAAAGCTCGCCGGCGACATGGTGCCGATGGACGCGTCGCAGGCGGGCGTCGGCAAGCTCGCGTTCACGCTTCGTCGCCCGATCGGCGTCGTGGGCGCGATCTCGCCGTTCAACTTCCCCCTCAACCTCGTCGCGCACAAGATCGCCCCGGCGCTCGCCGCGGGCTGCGCCGTCGTGCTGAAGCCCGCATCCCAGACGCCGCTCTCGGCGCTGCTCCTCGCAGAGCTCGAGGACGAGGCGGGCTTGCCTCCGGGCTGGCTCAACGTCCTCACAGGCCCGGCCGCAGAGATCGGCGACGTCCTCGTGGAGGACGAGCGCGTGAAGCTCATGACCTTCACGGGCTCTTCGGGCGTCGGCTGGAGGCTCCGCGAGCGGGCGACGCGCAAGAAGGTCGCGCTCGAGCTCGGCAACGCGACGCCGGTGATCGTGGAGGCCGATGCCGACATCGACGAGGCCGCATCGAAGCTCGCCGCCAACGCGTTCGCCTTCGCGGGCCAGAGCTGCATCTCCGTGCAGCGGATCTACGTCCAGCGGGCCGTCTACGACTCCTTCCTCGAGCAGTTCCTCCCGGACGTCGAGGCTCTGAAGGCCGGTGACCCGTCGGACGAGGAGACCGACGTAGGCCCGGTCATCGACGACGACGCCCGCGAGCGGATCCTCGCCTGGGTCGAGGAGGCGCGGATGCTAGGCGCGGAAGTGCTCAAGGGCGGGCACGCCGACGGCGCAGTCATCACGCCAACGGTGATCGCCGGGGCGCCGCCACAGGCGAAGGTGTCGTGCGAAGAGGTCTTCGGCCCCGTCGTGACGGTCTCTGCGTACGACACGTTCGACGAGGCCGTGGAGCTTGCGAACGGCACCCGGTTCGGCCTCCAGGCCGGCATCTTCACGGCGGACGTGCGCCGTGCGCTCCAGGCTGCGCACGAGCTCGATTTCGGCGGCGTGACCGTGAACGAGGCGCCGACGTTCCGCGCCGATCAGATGCCGTACGGAGGCGTCAAGGACTCCGGTACGACGCGTGAGGGACCGGCGTACGCCGTGCGGGAGATGACCGAGGAGCGCGTCGTCGTGCTCCAGCTTTAGGGAAGCGCGCCGTGCCTCTTCGCCGCCGGTCGCCGCGAGTCTTCCTGCCCTCTCCTGGCGCGCTGCGCCGCGAGCGACGTGCGCTGCTACAGGTTCGGAACGACAAGCTGCACGACCTCGGCGGGCTCATCCTCGAGATGTTCCGGCAGAACCGCTTCAACGACGAGCTCGTGCGCGAGCGTTGCTCGGAGCTCGTCGAGCTCGACCGGCGTCTCGTCGAGCTCGAAGAGGTACTCCGCGCCGCAACGCACCGCGCGCCGCTGCGTCGTTGTGAGTGCGGCACCGAGATCCCACCGTCCTCCCGCTTCTGTCCCGGCTGCGGGCGAGACCTCGGGGCCGGCGAGGACGGCAGCGAGCCCGAGCCGTGAGCGCCGGAGAACGCTGCAGCCGCTGCGACGCTGCCCTCGCGACAGGCCAGGAGTACTGCGTCGAGTGCGGGACGCGTCGTAGGTACACACGGCGTCCGATCCATTGGGTGTGGCCGGCAGCCGCCGCCGCGCTCGTCGCCGCCGGTGGGGCAGCAGCGGCCATCGCGGCCAGCGCCGACGACCCCGATCGCTCGACGATCGTCGCCCTCACACCGTTGCGGGCCGCGGCCCGGTCGGCGGGAACGCCGGCAAAGCTCCGCCTCTGGCCGCGCCGAGACGGGTACACGATCGTGCTCGCCGCGCTGCCGGCGACCATCGGCGCGAAGGCAGCGCAGGCGCGGGCGCTGGCCGCCGCAGGCTCGGGCGTCCCCGACGTTGGCGTGCTCGCGTCCTCGCGGTACGCGAGCCTGCATCCCGGCTATTGGATCGTCTTCAGCGGCGTCTACCGGACGCTCGACGAGGCGCTCGCGGGGCTCCCGAGAGCCGCCCGATACGCGCGGAGTGCGTACGCGCAGCAGATCACGCGCTGACATCCGAGCGGGACTTTGTGACACGTCCGAACAGGACTTTGTAACAGCGGGCGAAACCAGTTAGACTCGGATCAGCGCCACACGGACACTTTTAACGTCCGCTCAACAATGCGCTTTCTCGAACTTCACACAGCCCCGAGATACTCATAATCATGGACGAACGAGTGGCCGAGATCCGCGCGTGTATGTATCAGTACTCGCGTGCGCTCTACCGAGCGATCAAGGATCTCATCGACCCGTACGTCGACCCCGCGGTCCAGCTCGAGTACCGCCGCGACGTGCTCGCCTCCTGCGAGCAGACGATGGAGCGGCTGGCTACCGACCCGCATTACTTCGCGAACCCCGACAAGGCCCTCTTCCAGGACATCAGGCGGTACTTTCCGATCACGAGCCAGGCACAGGTGGCCTGGTCGGTGAACAAGGTTGTCGGAGCCGCCGTGGCGTTCATCGAGGAGCAGATCGAGGCGGGCGCGTTCGACGGGGGCGTCGCCCGCTGCCAGGCAATGACGCGCAAGGGCAAGCCATGCCAGCGCACCCCACTTCCCGAGCGGCACTATTGCCCGTCGCACCAGCACCTCGAGCAGCGCTCGAAAGTCGCTGCCTAACTAGGCCTTCCAGACACCAGCGCGAGCTATAAGCTCGCCTAGCGTGTCCCACGACACCGACAAGCTCATTCGCCAGCTGTCGCTGGTTGCGTTCCTCATGGCCGAGCGCCGCCCGCTCACGGCGCGCGACGTCAAGCAGAACGTGGAGGGTTACTCGGAGATGTCGGACGAGGCATTCGCGCGCCGCTTCTACTCGGATCGGTCGGAGCTGCTCTCCCTCGGCGTCCCCCTGCAATCCCAGCGCGACGAGTTCACGGGCGAGGAGCTGTACACGCTCCGCTCCGAGAACTACTTCCTGCCGCCGCTCGAGCTCACCGACGACGAGCTCGCTGCACTCCAGACCTGCCTCTACCTCCTGGAGGGGCAGTTCGCGTACGCCGAGCCGTTCCGGCTTGCGCTCCAGAACCTCGCCCTTGGTCGGCCTGGCTTTGCACAGGCGCCGACCGAGACCGCCGTTCGCGTCGAGGTCCGCGATCCCGACTACTCGCCAGAGCTGGCGGGCCGGCTGAGCAAGCTCGAGACCGCGATCTCGAAGCAACGGACGCTGAAGTTCGACTACTGGGGCATCGCCCGCGATCAGACCCGCCCGCGGACGATCGACCCGTATGCGCTGCTGCCGCACGAGGGCAGCTGGTACGTGATCGGCCGCGACCACGCGTCGGAGGAGATCCGGACGTTCCGCGTCTCGCGGATCCGCGGCGAGATCCGCTTCGCGACGCGAAGGGAGCGCGACTTTCGCCTGCCCACCGAGTTCAGCGCGCAGGCGCACCGGCCGCCCCCGGCGTGGCAGATGGGCGAGATCGTCGGCGAAGCCCGCATCGAGCTCTCGGGCGACACCGCCTGGTGGGTGGAGCGCACGCTCCGGCGCTCCGGGGGTCTCGAGGACAATGTCTTCGTCACCCCGTACGCGAATCTCGAGCACCTGGCCGCCTGGGTGCTGCGCCTCGACGGGCGCGCCGTTCCCCTTGAGCCCGACGAGCTGCGCCGCGAGGTGGCCGCGAGCCTGAGGAGAGTGCGCGAACGCCACACAGGCGCCCCGCCGAAGGTGGCCGGAGTCGCTCCCGACGAGGCCGAGCCGCTGGCCGACCGGCCCGCAGGTCCCGTCGCGCCGGAGCGGTTCGGGCTGCTCCAGGCGCTCCTTGCCTATCTCCTCGCTGCGTGCGGCGAAGAGGCCCAGGCGGTGATTCCCGCAGCGGAGCTCGTCGACCGGTTCATGATCCCGGCCGAGGCCCTCGAGGAGCATCTCGCGCTGCTCAACCTCGTGAACTTCGGCGGCGGCTGCTACGCGGTCTACGCCGAGCTGCGCGGCGACAGAGTGCACGTGGACAAGGAGCTGTTCGGCGACACGTTCCGCTCGCCCCCGCGGCTGACGCCCCTCGAGGCACGCGCGATCCGGCTCGCACTCGAGTTCGTGGGACCGATGATCGCCGCCGAGGCGCACCGTCCGCTCAACAAGGTGCGCCGAAAGCTCGAGGAGACATTCGGCCAGTTCGATCTCGCCCAGACGGCCGAGCCTCCCGCCGACCGGGTCGAGGAGCGGCTAATCCGCACGCTCAGCGAGGGCATCAAGCGCCGGAAGCTCGTGGACATCGAGTACGTCAAGGTCGGTGAGGAAGCCGTCGTCCCCCATACCGTGGAGCCGTACTGGCTCGAGCGGCAGCTTCCGCACTGGTACGTGCACACGTGGGACCGGACGCGCGGAGACGTCCGCAGCTTCCGGCTCGACCGGATGCGCTCAGCGACCCTGGGATCTGAGAAGTTCGAGCCCCGCGAGGGCTTCGAGCCCGACCGGCTGCGCGATGCGCGTGTCGCACGGATCCACTACTCGAAGCAGGTCGCCCGCTGGGAGGTCGAGCGAGGCGCCCAGCAGCTACGCGACGGGAGCGCCACGGCCGAGCAGAAAGTCGGCGGCACCGAGTGGCTCGTCGGGGAGATCCTTCGCTTCCGCGGCGAGGCCGTCGTGCTCGACCCGCCGGACCTTCGGCGGAGCGTCGCCCGCCGGGCGAGGGAGCTCCTGTCGGAGCTCGGCCTCGCCCGCCTGCGCGTCAAGGTCTAGCCGAGCGGCGTTGAAGGCGATACGAATCCACGAAGAGGGCGGGCCTGAGGTGCTCCGCTACGAAGACGTTCCCGAGCCGGCACCCGGGAGCGGAAACGTCCTCATCCGCCTGCGGGCCGCCTCGCTCAACCATCTCGACGTGTGGGTGCGAAAAGGGCTGCCGTCCGTGCCGAAACCACGGATCCTCGGGGCTGACGGCGCAGGCATCGTCGAAGCGCTGGGGGACGGCGTATCGGGCTTCGAGCCAGGGCAACGCGTTCTCATCAACCCCGGCGTCATGCACGACGGCAGGATCTCCGTGATCGGAGAGCACACCGACGGGACGCACGCGGAGCTGATCGCGGTGCCGGCGACGAACGTGTATGCGCTCCCCGACTCCCTGTCTTTCGAGGAGGCAGCCGCATTTCCGCTCGTCTTCGAGACCGCCTACCGCATGCTCGTGACGAGAGCCGGGCTCCGCGAAGGCGAGTGGGTGCTCGTGTGGGGCATCGGCGGCGGCGTCGCGACCGCGGCGTTCCAGGTCGCGAAGGCGCTCGGCGCACGCGTGATCGTCACCTCGTCAAGCGACGCGAAGCTCGAGCAGGCGGCCAAGCTCGGCGCCGACGTCACCGCCAATCACGCAACCGGAGACGTCAAGAACGCCGTTCTCGACGCCACCGGCAGGCGCGGCGCGGACATCGTCGTCGAGCACGTCGGCGAGGCAACCTGGCGAGCCTCCCTCGACGTCGCATCGCAGCGTGGCCGGATCGTCGTCTGCGGCGCTACGACAGGCCCGAACCCGCCGGCGGCGCTCCATCGCATTTGGTGGAAGGAGCTCTCGATCCTCGGCTCCTCGATGGGCTCGAAGGAGGACTTCGAAGCCGCCTACGAGCTCGTTACGAGCGGCCGCGCGAAGGTCGTGGTCGACTCCGTCTTTCCGCTCGCCGAAGCCCGCGCCGCGCACGAGCGGCTCGAGGCGGGAGAGCAGCTCGGAAAGATCGTCCTGCGGATTCCCGAGTAGCGGCTTAGCCGAAGCCGAGGATGAACTTCGCGTCGTCGGACATCTTGTCCGGCGTCCACGGCGGGTCCCACGTGAGCTCGAGCTCGACGTCCTTCACGTCGGGGAACGTCTCCGCCACTGTCGTGTGGATGTCTTCCTGGATCATCGGCCCGGCTGGACAGCCCATCGACGTGAGCGTGTGGATGACCTTGACCTTTTCCGGCTCGACTTCTACGTCGTACACGAGCCCGAGGTCGACGATGTCCATGCCGAGCTCCGGGTCCTCCACCCGGTGCAGGGCTTCGAGCACATCCTCCTTCGTCGGCATGGGACGAGTGTAGTCGGTGGCGACCTAATGACCGGGTAGCCGCACTTCCTCGCGGCGCTCTCGGGCGAAGAAGTGGATCCCGTCCACGAACCGCACCCAGTTGCACCGCGTGCACATGACGAGCGAATGCGTCGTCGCGCTGTCGGCAAGAAAGCGCACGCCCTGGAGGAGGTCACCGGTGGAGACGCCTGTCGCGGCGAAGATGATCTCGCCCGGCGCGAGGTCTTCGGTCTTGAACACCTGCTCGATGTCCTCGATGCCGTGCTCGCGCGCCGCCTCGATCTCGCGACGCGACGTAGGCCAGAGCTGCGCCTGAAGCTCCCCGCCGAGGCACCGAAGAGCAGCTGCGGTCATCACTGCCTGCCGCGTGCCGCCGATCCCGATCGCGAGGTGGTCGTTCGTACCTCGGATGGCCGCGGAGATGGCGGCCGTAACCGTGCCGTCGGGAATGAGCTTGATGCGCGCTCCGGCCTTCCGAAGGTCGTCGATCAGGTCCTCGTGTCGCGGGCGGTCGAGGACGATGGTCGTGATGTCGTTGGGCGCGCGGCCAAACGCCTCGGCGATCGCCTTGACGTTCTCCTCCACCGGCAGCAACAGGTCGACGGCGCCGCGTGCCCGCGGTCCGACGGCGATCTGGCGCATGTACATGTCCGGCAGGGGAGGCATCGAGTCACGGCCTGCGACCGCAACGATCGACATCGCGCCCTGACCGCCGCGCGCAACGACGCCGCGACCCTCGAGCGGATCGAGCGCGAGGTCGACCTCCTCACCACCCGCTCCGATCTCGGTGCCTGCAACGAGCTGGTCGGCGTCGCTTTCGCCCCCGATGACCACCCGGCCAGAGATCGGCAGCAAGTCGAGCGCCGAGCGCATGCTGGAGAACGCAGCTTCCTCCGCGCTTTCCTGACTGCCGGCGCCGAGGAACCGGGCGCTCGCGAGGGCAGCGCGCTCAGTTGCCTGCGCGTACAGATCGCAGAGGCAGGCGCGGCCCCGGCCGCCGTCAGCGGGCGAGGCCACTGCCGACCGCGCCCAGTCGCTCGGCGCTCGCGAGCACGAGGTCCATGACCTCACCGATGGTCGCGTCGAGGCTCGAGTTCTCGATCACCGGCACGTCGCAACGGTGCGCCCGGTCGACGATGTAGCGCTGCACGCGGCGTATCTCGTCCAACTGCTCGATGTAGCGCCCCACCGGCCGGAGCCCCTCGGTTGACGTGTCCCTCACCCAGAAGTGGCCCGCGTGAACATCCTCGCTCTCGATCTCGAGCACGCATTGCAAGGCGAGGGCGCCCTCGACCGGCGGAATCATCCCAGGAACGAGATGGACACCCTCGAGCACCATCGACCAGCCCTCCTGGAGCGCCCGCTCGATGACGGCGCGAACGCCGACGAGGACGTTGCGCGTCTGGTCGAGGAACCCAGCCAGCGTCGGGTCGTCCGCTTCCGGCGCCGCCGGGCCGGCCTCGAAGCTCGAGTAGTGGATCGAAGGCATGAACTCCTCGGAGAAGAAGGCCCGCATCGTCTGGCGGATGAAATCGGTGGACGTGACGCGCGTGATTCCCAGGCGATAGGCAATCTCCGTCGCCACGCGGGACTTTCCAGTGCCGGTGCCACCGCCGACGAGGACGACGATCGGCAGGTCGAGTTCCTGGAGCTCGCGGTAGCGTCGCAGCCTGCGCACGGCGTCGACGCCCTCGCTCTCGCCCAGCACGTCCTGCGCAAGCTCCTCCAGGCGCTCGAGATCGACGGACGGTTCGCCGCGCTCCTCGAGATCCGCCTCGACGCGAAGGGCGAGCTCCCACGCGCGTACCGCCGGCAGCCCGGTCGCGACGAGCGCCCGCGCCAGGAGCCCCTTCGAGTACGGCAGGCCATCCTCGCCGCCGAGCGGCAGGTGGTCGAGGCGCCGTGGCTCGGTCATGCCGCCACCCTTTCCGCCACCGCAGCGTCTGCGAGCGCGACGAGCTCGAAGTCGAGGTCGGGCCCGCCCTGAAGCGACACGACGTCGTTCCGCGCGAAGACGATGCGTGCGCCGCGCTCCAGGGCGGCTTCGGCGACGACGTCGATTGCGGCTGCCTTTATCTCGATCACATATGTCTCGGCATCGACGGAAGCGAGATCGTTGCGCAAGCGGGCCCGATCCGCAAGGTTCGTTGAGCTGGCGACGACATCCGCCTCGAGATGGTCGGTCGGCGCCGGCCCCGCCGTGAACACCGCGACGCGGCCTTCGATGGGCTCGACCGGCTCGAGCCGAAGCTCGCAACGCACGACGGGAACGTCCTTCAGCTCGCGGATTGCCGCCACCTCTTCGTCGTCGACGCCGATCGCGACGACGAGATCGGAGACGAGAACGCGGTACGCATTCAGCCCCGCACGGACGTCCTGGGCACCTGACGTGACGAGAATGCGGCGGTCGGTCGCGACCGGAGGAATGGCGGCGCCACTGCCGTCGAAGACGACGAGGTCGGGCGCGAGCTCCTCGGCCAGGCGGGCTCCTGCGGCTACGTTCGAGCTCGCGACCTGGCCGGCAAGCCCCCCGCCACAGCGCCGGCAGCCGATCGTGCGAACTCCGGTCAGCGCCGCCGTCTCGAGGTGGTCGGAGGCGGCGTGACGTCCCGCTCGCGACAGCTTCAGCAGAGTGTCGAGCGTCGGCGCGGCATCGATCAGCTCCGGCTCGGCGGGGCCGCCGCGACCCATCGCGACGACGACGAGATCCCAGTCGCGGGAGAGCACGCGCGCGACCTGCCCCGTGAGCGCCGTCTTTCCGATCCGCTTGCCGGTGCCGATCACCGCCAGCGACGGCAGACCGAACGGCTCGTAGCGGGGCGGCTCGAAGTCAAAGTCCGGCCCGAGGTAGCGAAGGCCGAGCGCGAGCGAGCGGCTCGCCAGCTCGAGGCGCCGCTCCGGCGGGAGCACGGGCTCGTCCGAGAGGTCGACGACGAGCTCAGGCTCATACGCGAGAGCCGCGTCGAGAGTCTCGACCAACGGCACGCCGTACTCTTCCCCGCCGCGCAGCTTCTCGACACCTCCGGCGAGCACGGCTGCGACGAACTCGTACGGCAACTCGCCCAGCGCCGCCCGTACGACGTCCGCATAGTGCTCCCCGTCGATGACCGCAACGGCTCTCATGGAGCACCCACTTCCTCCTCGATCTCCTCGGTCGATTTCACGTAGTCGAGCGTCTCCGTGGAGAACCGGATCATGAGCTCCTCGCCGTGGTACGGGTAGCGCCGGCGCACCTCGACGTGATCGCCGTCGACCTCGATGACGTTGTAACAGGGGCGCGTGTTACCCCGGAGGCGCAGCGTCGAGACGGTGCCGGTGTTGACGATGAACATGTCCTCGAGCCGCCAGGCGTACGGCACGTGCTTGTGGCCCGAGAGCACGAGATCGACGCCGGAGCGCTGAAGCGCCTCGATGGCGTCGCCCGCGTCGTAGACGATGTTCCGCTCGCGGCCCGTGCCCGGCACCGGCAGGAGGTGGTGATGGAGGACGAACACCCGCAACTCGGCGGCGGTCGAGAACTGCTCCTCGATCCACTCGTAGCGGCCGCGACCGATGCGGCCATGGTCGAGGTCGGGCTCGGTCGAGTCGACGGCGACGACGGTCACCGCACCGACTTGCAGCACCGAATTGCGTTCCCCGAAGAACTCCTCGAAGTGGACGTAGCCGACGTTGCGGGAGTCGTGGTTCCCCGGAATGACGACGAACGCCTCGCACGCGATCTGGTCGAGGTACGCGCGCGCCTCGGCGAACTCCGGCTTGTAGCCGAACGTCGTCAGGTCGCCGCAGCAGACGACGAGGTCGGGCTGCCAGTCGTTGATCTCCGCGATGGCGCGCTCGAGCAGCGTGGGCACGAAGTACGGCCCGCCGCAGTGGACGTCGGACATGTGCGCGATCCGGAAGGGACGTTCCGCGCCGGCGACCATGCGGAAAGTCTACGAATCGAGGTCGTAGATCTCGCCCAGCTTCCTCCTGAGGTACGCGAGCAGCGGCTGGGGGTCGAGCGTCGAGCCCGTCACGCGCTTCAGCAACTCCTGCGGCATGTACTTCCGCCCGTGCTGGTGGACGTGCTCGCGTAGCCACTCGCGGAGTGGCGCGAACTCGCCACGGCCGATCTGCTCGTAGACGTCGGGGATCTCGTCGGAGATCCGCAGCCAGAGCTGCGCAGACACGACGTTGCCGAGCGCATACGTCGAGAAGTAGCCCATCGAGCCGCCTGACCAGTGCGAGTCCTGGAGCGCGCCGTCGGCAACGTCGGGCACCTCGATACCCAGGTACTCGTGCATCTTCGCGTCCCACGCCTCGGGCACGTCGGCGGCGGCGAGCCGGCCGGTGATCATCTCCTGCTCCAGCTCGAAGCGGAGGATGATGTGGAGGTTGTACGTCGCCTCGTCCGCCTCGATGCGGATCAGCGACGGCTGGACGCGGTTGACACCACGATAGAAGCCCTCGGCATCGACGCCGTTCAGTTGCGACGGGAACGCCCCCTGCACGAGCGGGAAGTAGTGCTGCCAGAAGGGCCTGCTGCGGCCGACGAGGTTCTCCCACATGCGGCTCTGCGACTCGTGGAAGCCGAGCGACGTGCCTCGCGCGAGCGGCGTGCGCGCGAAGGCGCGGTCGCCGCCGTACTCGTAGATGCCGTGGCCGAACTCGTGCATCGACGAGAAGATCGAGCTGAGGCTGCTGGGCAGGTGCTTCGTCGTCAGCCGAATGTCGTCCATCCCGGAACGCGTGGCGAACGGGTGCACCGTTTCGTCGAGCCGCCAGGAGTCCTCCGTGAATCCGAAGTCGGCGAGGATCTTGCCCTCGACCCGCTTCTGGGCGTCTATCGGGAAGTCACCGGTCAGAAACGAGTCGTCCACTGCGTCGGCGCGCTCTGCGACCTCGGCGATCAGCGGCACGAGGCCCGCCTTCAGCTCGTCGAACACCGCCCGCACCTCGGCCGTCTTCATGCCGGGCTCGTAGATGTCGAGCAGGTGGTCGTAGTCCTCGTCGGCGGGTTCGAAGCAGTCGACGTACCGCCGGCGCAGCTCGAGGATCTTCTCGAGATACGGCTGGAACTTCGCCCAGTCGGAAGCTTTGCGCGCCTCTTGCCAGACGGGCTCAGCGATCGCAGCGGTACGGGACAACTCCGCGGAGAGCTCGGGAGGAACGCGAACGAGCTTCTCGTAGTCGCGGCGGACGACGCGGACGAGACTCGCCTCGAGGGAGTCGTAGCCCTGCTCCTCGGCCCAGGGCTCGGCCTCGTCGAGCAGCTGGCCGACCTCTGGCGAGGCGAACATCGTGTGGACGATCTTCGAGAGCGTGCCCAGCTGCTCCGAGCGGGCGACGGCGCCGTTACGGGGCATCTTCGTGCGGTGGTCCCAGTTCAGCACGGCCGCTGCGCCGGCGAGATCGACCACCTCGCCCAGCCTGGTCTTCAGCTCCTCGTACGCTTTGCCCATCTCCGCCCCCTTCGAGCTCGACTTGACGAGCCTTCTACCACTTCGGCCCCGCGTGGGGTGTCCGGACCGGTTGCTACCCTTCTCTTCGGTGCTCTCGGAAATCCCCGATTTCCAGGCATATTCCGGCTCTGGTGCGCCGCATTTCGCCAATGAAGCGGAGCTCGAGTGCGCCAAGATCTTCGACTTCTATCGCATCCCCTGGGCGTACGAGCCCCGCACGTTCGTGCTCGAGGAGGACGATGACGGGCGCGTGGTCGAAGCCTTCACGCCCGACTTCTACCTTCCCGAGCAGGATCTCTACATCGAGGTAACCGTGATGAAGCAGTCGCTCGTCACCCGCAAGAACCGGAAGCTGCGGAAGGTGCGCGAGCGCTATCCGGGCGTCCGCGTGAAGCTCTTCTACAAGCGCGACATCGAACGCCTCGCCCAGCGATACAGACTCGACCTCGCCTCCTAGCGGTCCCCGAGGACCCGCCCTCGGTCGATCCCCGGATCGGCGAGGTCTACCTCTCCGCCGAGGAGATCAGCGCGCGCGTACAGGAGCTCGGGGCTGAGATCGCGGCCGACTACGTGGGGCGCGAGCCGGTGCTCGTCTGCGCGCTCAAGGCGAGCTTCATGTTTCTCGCGGACCTCTCACGGGCGCTGCCGATCGTCCACCGCATGGACTTCGTCGAGCTCGCCGGGTACGGAGGCCGCTCGACAGGGGGCGCGAGCGCCGTGCGGCTGCTCAAGGACCTCGACGCCGACATCCTCGACCGCGATGTGTTACTCGTCGAAGACGTCGTCGACACGGGGCTGACGCTCAACTACCTCACGAAATCGTTCGCTCTGCGCTCACCGCGCTCGCTGGCCGTCGTCACGCTGCTCGATCGCCCGTACCGCCGACTCGTGGACGACCTGCCCGTGCGCTACGTCGGCTTCACCGCGCCCGACGAGTTCTTCGTGGGTTACGGCTTCGACCTCGACGAGCGCTACCGGGACCTTCCGGATCTCCACATCGCCCGGCTCTAGTTACGACAGATAGCCGAGCGGGTCCTGCGGGACGCCGTTCACGCGCACCTCGAAATGGAGGTGCGGTCCGGTCGAGTGGCCGGTATTACCGACGTAGCCAATGACCTGTCCCTGTGCGACGTAGGCGCCGTTGCCGGCCGCGATGCCGGATTGGTGGCCGTAGGCCGTGGCGATGCCGCCGCCGTGGTCGATGACGCTGAGGTTGCCGTAACCCCCCAGCCAGCCGGCGTAGATCACCGTGCCGGCCGCGGCAGCGCGGATCGGCGTCCCCATCGGGACCGCGATGTCGATGCCCTCGTGCATGCCCCCCCACCGCCAGCCGTACGGGCTCGTCACAGTCCCCAGCACGGGCCAGATGTAGCCCGCAGCCGATGGCGACCCACCCCCTGTACCCGCGGCGGCCTGGGCCGCCTGGATCTTCGCGGCGAGCGTGGAGCTCACCTCCTGGAGCGCTTCCATCTCCGCGAGCTGCTCGCGCTCGATCGCCGTCAGCTGTGCGAGATCCTCCTGACGCTGCGCTTGCGCCGCGACGAGGCCACTGCGGGAAGCCCCCAGCCGGTCTCGTAAGGCTCGGATCTGCCCCACACGCACGGCCACGACTCGCGTCTCCTGGCGATGTCGCTTGCGTGTCGTTCGCGTCTGCTCGCGCTGCTCGCGGACCCGGTTCTTCGCCGCGCCGACCTCGTTCGCGACACGCCGATCCTCGTCCGCGATCCGTTGCAGGTAGTCGAATAGATCGAGCGCGTCGGTGAAGCTCGCCGACGAGAGGAGCAGCGAGAGCGTGTCGGTCTGCTCCTGCCGGTAGAGCTTGTCGACGCGATTCCCGAGACGGCGGAGCGCGATCGCATGTTGCCGCCGCAGCAGCCTCAGGCGCTCGGTCTGTAGCCGGAAGAGCTCGTTCAGGCGGCGCAGGCGCTCGCGGCGCAGCTCGAGCTCGCGCTCGAGCGGCTCTAGCTCTACGGAGATGTCGTTGACCCGCTGGGCAAGCGCGCGGATCTCGGTCGACGCGGACTCCACCTGCGCGCGGAGGGAAGCCTCTCTGCGATTGGTCTTCGCCACCCGCGCCCCGAGCGCTGCGATCTGCGC
>JBOGZW010000025.1:0-15013 GCA_050697575.1 Gaiellaceae bacterium
TGCGGTCGAACTCGGAGCGGATGCCTTCGATCGACCCCGCGCGTCCCTTCTCGGCCACGAGCTTCAGGAAGTTCGAGACGAGCTCGTCCGGCTCACCGGCGGCTGCCTCGAGCACTGCGGCCTTCGTGCCCGCGTCGATCTGCGGGTTGCCGATCAGCGAGCGGAGCTGCGGCACCTCGGCCATCGCCTCCGCGACGGCGGCGAGCTGCTCCTGCGCCTCCGCGACGTTCCCGCGCTCGAGCGCGGCATCATAGAGCGCGCGGGCGTACACGCGGTCGGCGACCGACATCTAGACCGTTTCCTTCTCCAACGCCGAGAAGTCGAGCTCGTCGATCGCTTCCTCGATGAGGCGGCGCTGATCGGCCTCCGTGAGCACCTTCCCCGCCACCTTCTCGGTTGCCTCGAGCGCGAGGCTTGCCACCTCCGAGCGGATCTGGCCGATGGCACGTGCGGTCTCGGCCTCGACGTCCCTACGCGTCTCCTCGATGCGCCGCTGTCGCTCGGCGTCGAGCTCCTCACGCAGGCGCCGCTGCTGGTCCTCGGCGACCCGGCGGGCGTCCGCGAGCATCTCCTCGGCCTGGACACGAGCCGCCGCGAGCGCCTCGCGCTGCCGCCCAACGAGCTCCTCCGACGTGATCCGTGCCTCGTCCGCAGCGTCGAGCGCCTCGCGGATGCGGTCGCGCCGCTTATCGATCCCCGCCTGGATGGGCCCGAACGCGTAGCGCTTGAGCACGAAGAACGTAATCGCGAAGCAGATCAGCGTCCAGATCATGAGGCCGGGGACGACCTCGATGATCCCCGAGGCGAGGACGGTGGTGAGTCCGAGCGGCATCAGACGAGCACGAAGGCGAGCAGCCCGCCGATGAGGCCGTAGAACACGCATGCCTCGGTGAGGGCGAAGCCGATCCACTGGATGCCCTGAAGCTCCCCGCGGAGCTCGGGCTGGCGGGCGACCGCCTGGATCATCGAGCCGAAGATGTTGCCGATGCCGATCCCGGCTCCGAGCGAGCCGAGGCCGATGCCGAGCGCGAGCGCGATCGCCTTGCCGGCGTCGACGGCTGTCTCGGCTTGCGCGAGCAGAGTGAACATGGAGCTCCTCCTAGTGTTCGGGCTCGATGGCCGAGCCGATGTAGATGGCTGACAGGGCGGCGAAGATGTACGCCTGGATCGTGACGACGATGACGACCTCGAAGAGGTAGAAGACGGTTCCGAAGACGACGGAGAGCGGGAATACGAGCCAGTTGGTGAGGAAGATGAGGCCGATGAACGTGAGGATCAGCATGTGGCCCGCGAGCATGTTCGCGTAGAGCCGGACGCTGAGCGAGATCAGCCGCATGAACTGGCTGAGGATCTCGAGCGGGATCATCATCGGGAGCAGGGCCTTCGGCACATCGGGGATCCAGCTCTGGAGGTAACGCAGCGTGCCGTTCCAGCGGATGCCCTCTATGTGGGTGAACATCCACGTCATGAACGCGAGCGCGAGCGTCACCGAGAGCGTCGACGTCGCGGCGTAGATCGCGAGCGTCGGCAACTCGAGCCCGAAGACCTCGACCGTCTCGTCCGAGAGCGGCAACGGGATGAAGCCGATCATGTTCAGGACCCAGACGAAGATGAGGAGCGAGGCGACGTAGGGGAACCAGCGGCCGATCGCCTTCGTCGGCAGGCCCTGCTCGGCCACCTGCACCTGCGCGACCTCGTACACGATCTCGCCGACGGTCTGGCGCCGGTCGGGACGCTCGCGCAGCCGCACGCGCATGAGCACGATGCCGAGCACGATCGAGACGACAGTGCCGAGCATGAGATATGCGACCGCTTTGTTGATGGACAGGTCGAGCGGGCCGATGTGGATCGGCACCCACTCCTGGAGCTCCCACTCGTGCGCCGGGTCGAACTCCTCTTCCCCCTCCTGGGCAGCGGCCACGGCAGGAAGCACGAGCGCGAGCGTCGTCACGAAGGCGAGGGCGCGCTTCACTTCGCGCTCCCGAAGTACGTCGCGAGCGAGAGCCCGAGTTCGGCCGTGTAGGCCAGCGCGAAGACGAGGATCGCCGGCAGCGCGAGGTCCGCGTTCGAAACGGCGACAGCGAGGAGCACGACGAGCACTGCGAGCGCCTTGAAGGCGAGCTCGAAGGCGCGGATGCCGGACGCGGCCGTGGAGGTCGAGTCCTTCCGCACGTAATCCATCAGCAGCGAGAGGCCACGTGTTCCGGCCCAGAGCACCGCGCCGAGCGCCCAGCCGCGCACGTCCCAGCCGGCCACGAGAAACACGACGAGCGCCACCGCGAGCACGAGGAGCGCCGCGAGCGCCGGCGCGAGCTTTCCGGGCACCGGCCGGGGCGTCATGAGCGTGCTCGAAGGCATTACATCGACTCCTTGTACTTCAGGTAGACAGCGCCGACTCCGGCGGGCACGCCGATCATCGCGCCGACGAGCATCCCGTACCCCACTGACCCTGCGGCCCAGCCTACGAGTGCTCCCCCGCCGATGCAGGCGGCCGTCGTGCCGGCGAGCAGGGTGCCCGCCCCGGCAGGGTGAAGCGCGGGGCGCGAAGGCTCCATTGGCGCGAGCATACCAGCCCAGATGCCTCAGCTTGTAACAGTCGAATCCGCTGGCTGATGCGGGAAAAGCCGAGGTTTGTGCCGCGATCGAGCTATGCGCTCTTGCGCTCTTCCGCGGCCTCTTGCTCCCGGGCTTCGCGCCGCCGGATGCGCGGGTTCGCGAGCTTCACGATCTCGAGCATGTAGACGATCGCCACCGAGAACAGCACCGCGGCGAGCGCAATCGCGCCTACGGCAACCGTCGGCCACAGGTGCCACTCGCCGCCCCCGCGAAAGTCGATGAAGCGCGTCGCCAGCGCAGCTCCGGCGAGCGTCGCGCACCAGAGCCAGATGACGACCGTCGTCCGCCGCTGCGAGAGGCCAATGCGCAGGAAGCGGTGGTGGAGGTGCTCCTGGTCCGGCGCCGTGATCGGCTGGCCGTACTTGAGACGCCGGGCGACGACGAAACCTGTGTCCATGATCGGCACGGCGAGCACGAGCAGCGGGAAGAACAGCGCCACGGTGGCAGCCGTCTTCAGCAGGCCCTCGACGGCCACGGTGGCGAGCACGAATCCGAGCAGCATCGCCCCCGAGTCGCCCATGAAGATCCGCGCGGGATAGAAGTTGTGCCGCAGGAAGCCGAGGCACGCCCCGAAGACGATCGCCGAGACGATGGCCGCCTCGGGCTTGCCGAGCGAGAGGGCGATGACGGCGAACGTGCCGCCGGCGATCGAGCACACGCCCGCGGCGAGCCCGTCCAGCCCGTCGAGGAAGTTGACCATGTTCATGACGGCCACGATCCAGACGACGGTCAGCGGCTTGCCCACCCACGGTGAGAGCTCGTGCACGCCGACGAACGGGAACGTGAAGCGGTCGACCCAGACGCCGGAGGCGACCGGGATCGAAGCCGCGCCGACCTGGCCCGCGAGCTTCTGCCACCAGAGGAGCCCGCGGAAGTCGTCGATCGCCCCCACGGCCGTCGCGACGGTGGCACCGAGCAGGAGGCCGCGCATCTCGTCCGAGAACTCGACGAACGCGAGGGCTGGGATGATGATCCCGAAGAAGAGGGCGAGCCCGCCGAGCTTCGGGACGATCCGCTCGTGCACGCGTCGCTCGCCCGGCCGGTCGACGATGCCGAGGTACCGCGCGACGTTGCCGACGACAGGGGTCAGCAGCACGACGATGAGGAGCGCGAGGCCGGCCCCGTAGAGGACCTCGGGGTTCGCGCGGAGCTCGTCGATCACGTGGTCGTCATTTCGTGCCGTACAGGCGATCGCCTGCGTCGCCGAGGCCGGGCACGATGAAGCCGCGCTCGTCGAGGCCGCGGTCGATCGCGGCGACGACGATGGCCACGTCCGGATGTGCGGCCTGCACGCGTTCGACTCCCTCGGGCGCGGCGATGATCGCGATCAGGCGGATGGAGGTGGCACCGGCCTTCTTGATCACGTCGACAGCGGCGGTCGTCGAGTTGCCCGTCGCGAGCATCGGGTCGAGGACGATCACGTCCCGCTCGGCCACGTCCGCGGGGAGTTTCACGTAGTACTCGTGCGGCTCGAGCGTCTCCTCGTCGCGGTACATGCCGATGAAGCCGACGCGCGCCCCGGAGATGAGCGACAGCACCCCGTCGAGCATCCCCACGCCTGCGCGGAGGATCGGGCAGACAGCGACCTTCTTCCCCGAGATGCGGGGCACCGACGTCGCCTCGAGCGGCGTCGAGATCTCCACCTGCTCGGTAGCGAGGTCCTTCGTCGCCTCGTACGTCAGGAGCAACGTGAGCTCGTTGACGAGGCGCCGGAAGTCGGCCGTCGACGTCCGCTCGTCCCGCAGCAGGCCGAGCTTGTGCTGCGCAAGAGGGTGCGAGACCTCAGTTACTGACATACGTCGAGTAGCCGCGGAAGCCAGGGTACAAGGGTCGCGCGTCGCACAGCGCGAGGCTGCGCTCGCGGAGTGAGTCGATGTCCGCGCCCTCCGTGAGCGCCTCGCACGTGATCCGCCCCACGTCGCGAAAGTCGTCCTCGTCGAAGCCACGCATGGTCGCCGCCGGGGTCCCCGCCCGTAGGCCGGAGGCAACCGTCGGCGCCCGCTCGTCGAAGGGGATCGTGTTGCGGTTGACGGTGATCGCGACCTCGGCCAGGCGCTCCTCGGCGTCCTTGCCGGTCCAGTCGGTGGCGCGAAGGTCGACGAGCAGTAGGTGCGTGTCCGTGCCGCCCGTCAGCACGTCGAGGCCGCCCGCCTGCAGCTCGGCCGCGAAGGCGTCGGCGTTCGTGCGCACCTGCCTCTGGTAGTCGCGAAACGCGTCAGAAGCCGCGATCGCGAAGCACGTCGCCTTGGCGGCGATCACGTGGTTCATCGGCCCGCCCTGCATCCCTGGGAACACCGCGCGGTCGAGCGCATCGGCGTGCCCCTGGCGGCAGAGCACGAACCCCGAGCGCGGCCCGGCGAGCGTCTTGTGCGCGGTCGAGGTCACGAAGTCGCAATGAGGCACTGGGTTCGGGTGCAGCCCGGCCGCGACGAGCCCGGCGAAGTGCGCCATGTCGCAGAGGAGATATGCGCCGACGTCATCGGCGATCTCGCGAAAGCGCTCCGCCTCGACGGCGCGCGGGTAGGCGGAGCCGCCGCAGACGATGAGCTTCGGCCGGTGCGTGCGCGCGAGGTGCAGCACCTCGTCGTAGTCCACGAGGCTCGTCTCCCGGCTGACGCCGTAGTGGACGATCGTGTACAGGCGGCCGGAGAAGTTCACCTTCAGGCCGTGCGTCAAGTGGCCGCCGTGCGAGAGCTCGAGCGAGAGGATCGTGTCGCCCGGGTCGAGGCACGCGAAGTAGACGGCCATGTTCGTCTGCGCACCGGCGTGCGGCTGGACGTTCGCGTGCTCTGCGCCGAACAGCGCCTTCGCGCGATCGATGGCCAGCTGCTCTATCTCGTCGACGATCTCGCAGCCGCCGTAGTAGCGGCGTCCCGGGTAGCCCTCGGAGTACTTGTTCGTCGGCGTCGAGCCGACGGCCTCGAGCACCGACGGCCACGTGAAGTTCTCGGAGGCTATGAGCTCGATCTCAGCCCGTTGCCGCTCGAGCTCCCGCCCGAGGAGCGTAGCGACGTCGGGATCGACCTCCGCCAGTGCGGCCGCGCGCAGCTGCTCGAGCGAAAGGGCGGTCGCGACCATCGGCCGGATCGTACTCATCGGTCCCGCTTGAATTGACACACAGCTGGCACAGACACGTCACTGGTGCCTGGCACGCCTTACAAACGCGAGCGCCTCGACGGCCGGCACGGCGCCCTCGCGGAGCACCCGCGGCTCTGCGCCCGTGAGGTCGAGCAGAGTCGACGGAATGCCCGGAAGCTTGCCGCCGTCGACGAGCGCGCCGCAGGCGGCGCGGATCTCATCGGGCACCTCGTCGAGAGTGCGCGGATCGCGCCCGCCGTGGAGGTTCGCGCTCGTCGCCATGACCGCGCCGGCCGCGCGTACGACGTCGGCAGCGGGCTCAGGCAGGGCCGGAATGCGCACGCCGATCGTCTCCTCGGCGAGCCAGGGGTAGCGGCGCCGGGGGTTCGCGAAGACGAGCGTGTAGGCGCCGGGTAGGAGCGCGCGGACGATCGCCTCCGGCAGCTCCGGCACGCGCTCCAGCAGCGCGTCCACGTCCGCGCAGAGAAGCGCAGCCGGCTGCCCTTCCGGCCGGCCCTTGAGCTCGAGCGCACGGCGGCACGCAGCCTCGGACTCCGCGTCGGCGCAGAGCCCGTAGACCGTGTCGGTGGGCAGCACGACGACCTGCCCGGCGCGAAGCGCCGTTACGGCATCCACCGGCCCTCCACGACCCGATCGCGGCCCGCCAAATCAGGCGTCGCCTCGACGTCCGCATAGCCGAGCTCCTCGAGCAGGTCGGCGACCACCTGCGCGGTGCCTTCCGCCACCTCGAGCACGACCGCGCCGCTCGGTCGCAGCACCTCGCGCGCCCCGCGCGCGATCTGCTCCGTCACGCCGTGCCCAACGAGCGCCTGCTCGGGCTCCCAGTCGCGCACTTCCGGCTGGAGCGTGCCGAGATCGCCCGGATCGACGTACGGCGGGTTCGACACGACGAGGTCGTACGGTCCGCCCGGCAGCCCGTCTGTGACGTCGTGACGCGCGAACGACACGCGTTCCGCGAGCCCGGTCCGTTCCGCGTTCTCGCGCGCAAGGGCCAGCGCGTCCTCGGAGACGTCGATCGCAGTCACCGTGGCATCGGCCCGCTCGTCCGCGATCGCAAGCGCGAGCGCCCCAGTGCCCGTCCCGACGTCGAGCACGACAGGCGCCTCTGTCCCGTCGAGCAGCGCAAGGCAGCGTTCGACGACGATCTCCGTCTCCGGCCGCGGGATGAGGGCGCGGGAATCCACCTTCAGCGTCAGCCTGCGGAATCCCCATTCACCGAGGATGTACGCAAGCGGCTCGCGCGTGCCGCGACGCCGCACGAGCTCGCGGCAAGCAGCGGTCTCCTCGTCCGTCAGAGGGCGGTCGTACTGGAGGTAGAGGTCGAGGCGCGTGATGCCGAGCGCATGGGCGACGAGATGCTCCGCATCGACGCGAGGGCTCGGGACGTCCTTCCGTGCGAGGAAGCCCGTGGAAGCCGTGACGGCCTCGGCGACAGTCATCCGAGCAGGCGAACGCGCGGCCGCCGCCCGTCCGATTCGAGCTCGGGCTTGCCTTGCGGGCCGTAGACGAACGTCAGCTCTTCCGGCTTCGGGTTGAGATGGCCGGCGAGCACGCTGCGCACGAGGCGGCGCGCGTCGTCCCGACCTCGATACGCAGACGCCAGACGTCGACTTGCCTCACGTCGCCCCCAGCACCTGCCCTCCCTGCACGTCACTCCTCTTCGAGCGCTCGGCGTTGCGCGTCGGCCGTTAGTGCATCCGTGAACGCGTCAAGGTCGCCCTCGAGGATCGCGTCGAGGCGATGCTGGGTGACCTTGATGCGGTGGTCGGTGAGCCGGTTCTCGGGGAAGTTGTACGTGCGGATCTTCTCGGCCCGCTCTCCTCCGCCGATCTGCGCGCGGCGCGCGGCGGACTCCTCCGCTCGCTGCCGCACGCGCTCGTGCTCGAACAGGCGCGCGCGGAGGACGCGCATCGCCTTGTCGCGGTTCTTGAGCTGGGAGCGCTCGTCCTGCATCGCGACGACGATGCCCGTGGGGATGTGCGTGATGCGCACGGCGGAGTCGGTCGTGTTGACGCTCTGGCCGCCGGGGCCGGTGGACCTGTAGACGTCGATCTTTAGGTCTCCAGGGTCGATGTCCACCTCGACCTCCTCGGCCTCCGGCATCACCGCCACGGTTGCCGTGGAGGTGTGGATCCGCCCCTGCGACTCGGTCGTAGGTACCCGCTGGACGCGGTGCGTGCCAGCCTCCCACTTGAAGATCGAGTACGCGCCGTTACCTTTCACGGCGAAGACCGACTCCTTGAAGCCGCCTCCGTCGTTGGGACTCGCCGAGATCTGCTCCCACTTGAAGCCCTTGCGCTCGGCGTAGCGCGTGAGCATGCGCACGACATCGCTGGCCCACAGCGCTGCCTCGTCGCCGCCGACGCCCTGGCGCACCTCGACGATCACGTCCTTCGCGTCCGCCGGGTCGGTCTCCACGAGGGCGAGCTTGAGCTCTTCCTCCAGCTCCGCGGCACGGGTCTCCAGCTCCGGCACGAGCTCGCGGAGATCACCGTCCTCGCGTGCCGCGACGAGGTCTGCGCGCACCCCACGCCACTCCTGCGCCAGCTGGAAAGGCCGTTCGAGCTCCTTCAAGCGCCGCCCGACGTCCGCTGCCTGCCTGTGGTCGTTGTAGACGGCAGGGTCGGACAGACGCTCCTGCGTCTCGAGATATGAGCGCTCGAGCTCGTCGACCAGTGCCGTGAGATCGGCCATGACGCAAGGCTAGACGAGCGATCGGGAGCCGGATACGCTCGGCGCGTGATCTGCCCGTCGTGCTCAACGGAGAACCAGCCCACAGCGAAGTTCTGTGTCGAGTGCGGAACGGCACTTGCTCTTGCGTGCCCTTCCTGCGGGGCCCCGCATGCGGCGGGTCAGCGCTTTTGCGCAGAGTGCGGTACCGCGCTCGCTGCGGCTCCCACAGACGCTCCCGCCCCGCCTCGTGAGGCTCCCGCCGCCGAGCGCCGGCTCGTTACGGTCCTCTTCGCGGATCTCGTCGGCTTCACCGCCGCCTCCGAGCTGCGCGACGCAGAGGAGACGCGCGAGTTGCTCTCGCGCTACTTCGACACGAGTCGCAGGCTGATCGAGCTGTACGGCGGCACGGTGGAGAAGTTCATCGGCGACGCCGTGATGGCGGTGTGGGGCACGCCGACTGCAACCGAGGATGACGCGGAACGCGCCGTTCGTGCGGCCCTCGACCTCGTCGCCGCAGTCTCGGCACTCGGCCAGGAGGCCGGCGTCGATGAGCTTCGCGCCCGCGCGGGCGTGCTGACGGGCGAGGCTGCCGTCACGCTCGGCGCGGAGGGCGAGGGCATGGTGGCGGGCGACCTCGTCAACACCGCCTCTCGCGTGCAGTCGGTCGCCGAACTGGGAGCCGTCTTCGTGGGCGACTCCACGCGGCGCACGACAGAGCAGACGATCGTCTACGAGGACGTGGGCTCCTTCGAGCTCAAGGGCAAGGAGGGACTGACCCCGCTCTGGAAGGCGCAGCGCGTCGTCTCCGGGCTGCGCGGGTCGCTGAAGTCCCAGGGGCTCGAGGCACCCTTCGTCGGGCGTGACCGCGAGTTGCGACAGATCAAGGATCTCTTCCACGTCTCCGCCGAGGAGCGCAAGGCCCACCTGATCTCCGTGACCGGCATCGCGGGCATCGGCAAGTCGCGGCTCGGGTGGGAGTTCTACAAGTACTTCGACGGCATCGCGAGCACCGTCTATTGGCATCGCGGCCGTTGCCTCTCATACGGCGAAGGCGTGACGTACTGGGCGCTCGCCGACATGGTGCGCATGCGCTGCCGCATCGGCGAGGACGAGCAGCCGGCCTCCGCGCAGGCGAAGCTGCGCAACACGCTCGAGGAGGTCATCCTCGATCCCGAGGAGCGCGAATTCCTGGAGCCGCGGCTCGCTCACCTGCTCGGGCTGGCCGAGCACCAGGCCCGCGACCAGCAGGATCTCTTCGCAGCGTGGCGCCTCTTCTTCGAGCGCCTGGCCGAGAACTACCCGACCGTCCTCGCCTTCGAGGACATGCAGTGGGCCGACGAAAGCCTGCTCGATTTCGTCGAGTACCTCGTCGACTGGTCACGAAACCATCCCATCCTCGTCGTCACGCTCGCACGCCCCGAGCTGCTCGAGCGCCGCCCGACCTGGGGCGCTGGACAGCGGAGCTTCACGTCGCTCTTCCTCGAACCGCTGTCCCAGGAGGCGATGGAGGAGCTCCTGGCCGGCCTCGTGCCGGGGCTTCCCTCCGACGTAAGGGACCGTATCCTCGCCCGCGCCGAGGGAGTGCCCCTGTACGCGGTCGAGACGGTGCGGATGCTGCTAGATCGCGGCCTCCTCGTGCAGGAGGGCGCGGCCTATCGGCTGACCGGACAGGTCGACTCGCTCGAGGTCCCGGAGACGCTGCACGCGTTGATCGCAGCCAGGCTCGACGGCCTCTCCGCGGACGAGCGGCGGCTGCTTCAGGACGCGGCTGTGCTCGGTAAGACGTTCACGCAGAGCGCGCTGGCCGCGCTCACCGGCTCCGACGCCGACGTCGAGCCACTGCTTGTCTCACTCGTGCGCAAGGAGGTTCTGGGCGTGCAGGCCGATCCACGCTCACCCGAGCACGGCCAGTACGGCTTCCTCCAGGACCTCGTTCGGCATGTCGCGTACGAGACGCTCTCGAAGCGAGAGCGGCGCGCGAGGCACCTCGCCGCGGCCGAGCACCTCAGCAGAGCGTTCGCCGACGACGAGGACGAGGTCGTGGAAGTCATCGCGTCGCACTATCTCGATGCATTCGAGGCAGCGCCGGAGGCGGAGGACGCAGCAGAGATCAGGGGCAAGGCGCAGGCCATGCTCGTGCGCGCCGGCGAGCGCGCCGAATCGCTCGCCGCAGCCGCGGAGGCTCGACGCTACTACGAGCAGGCGGTGCAGCTCACGGACGAACAGCGGGACCGCGCAGAGCTGCTTGGCCGGGCGGGTGAGATGGCGGCGCGAGCCGCAGACAGCGAAGCGGCGCGGACGTTGCTCACGGAGTCGATCGCGCTCTACGAGTCCGAGGGCGATACGCACGCCGCCGCCCGGACCTCCGGTCGGCTCGCCAGGATTGAGGTCCACGGCGGCCAGCTGGACCAGGCGCTCGCGCGTGGGGAACGAGCCCTCGCCCAGATCGCCACCGACGAGCCCGACGAGGACCTCGCGCTGCTCGCCGGACGCCTCGCCATCGCTTACTGGTTCGGCGGCGATCTCGGACGCGCAGCCGAGCTTGCCGAACTCGCGCTCGACGTCGGCGAACGCCTGAGCATGCCTCAGGCGCTGACGCTGGCTCTTCGTGCGAAGGGTGCGGTCGCCTTCAGCCGCGGCCACGCGCAGGAGTCATTCGCTTTGACGAAGCACGCGCTCGAAGTCGCCCTCGAGAACGATTACGCCGAGGACGCAACGGTCTGTTACTTCATCCTGTCCGACCGCTGCTTCCGTCTCGACCGTTACCAGGATGCGCTGGCCTACCTCGACGACTCGCTCGCTTTTGCACGCAAGCACGGCAATCGCCCGTTCGAGTGGGGCACGCTGGCCGAGCGCACGTATCCCCTCTTCATGCTCGGGCGGTGGGACGAGGTACTCGCGGTGCGGGAGGAGTTCACGCAAAAGCAGCTCGATTCCGGCGGCGTTGTCCTCAGCCTGCTCCAGAGCGGCGTCGAGGTTTACTCCCATCGGGGCGAGTTCGACGAAGCCGAGCGACTCCTCGCACAGTTCGCACGGCTCGAAGACTCTACGAATCTCCAGGACCGCGGCTGCTACCTCGCGAGCATGGCGGTCCTACGACGCGCGCAAGGCCGGTTCGAAGAGGCGCTCTCCGCCGGCGCGGCGACCATGGAAGTCGGGCACGCGCTCGGCCCGAGCTTCCAGAGCACCAAGCACGGCGTCGTCGATGCACTCGAGGCAGCGCTCGCGCTCGGAAACACTGCGAAGACCGAGGAGCTGCTGAGTTTCATCGACGACTCGCCCCCGGGCTCACGTGCCCCGTACCTCGATATCCATGCCATGCGGCTTCGTGCTCGCATGACCGGCGACGAGGAAGGGCTCTGGGCGGCTGCCCAGAGCTTCGGCGAGCTCGGCACGCCGTTCTGGCTCGCGGTCACGCTGCTGGAGCACGCCGAGCTGACCGGGAACGAGGAGGCGCTCGCCGAGGCGCGCGAGATCTTCGAGGAGCTGAAGGCGACGCCCTGGTTAGAGCGCGCCTCAGCGGCTCAAGCCGTGACCGCCTAGCTCGCGAGCCGCG
This sequence comes from Gaiellaceae bacterium, assembly GCA_050697575.1. Classification (GTDB taxonomy): domain Bacteria; phylum Actinomycetota; class Thermoleophilia; order Gaiellales; family Gaiellaceae; genus PALSA-612. The sequence continues at coordinate 11,945 of JBOGZW010000025.1, forward strand.
CGTCGAGCAAAATCTCGACGTTGCCCTTGAGAGCACCCGAGACGGGACAGTTGTCGCGAGCGCCCTCGGCCGCCGCCACAAAAGCCGCCTCGTCGATGCCGGCCACGGTGCCTGTCACGTCGAGCTTCATCTGCGTGATGCCAGTGCCGGGCACGAACGTCGACGTGGCGGTCACGTCGAGCTTCTCGGGCGCGTTGCCGGCCTGCGCGAGGCCGTGAGACAGCGCCATGCAGAAGCACGCGGCGTGCGCCGCCGCGATCAGCTCCTCCGGGCTCGTCCGTCCCGACTGCTCCGGCTCGGCGCGGGCCGCCCAGGTCACCTCTAGGCCGCCGATTGCTCCACTCCCCGTCGACTCGATCGTCCCGGAGCCTTCCATGAGACTCCCACTCCACGTCACCCGTGCTGTTCTGTCTGCCATTTCCCCTCCTCGTCGCCTAGGCCATCACTTCGACTCTGCTCTCAGCCTTCGTGATCCCGCCTTCCCGTTCCAAAACCTCTTCGAGCGCCCGGATCGAGACTTCGATCTGGTCGAGCGACGGCTTGCGGGTCGTGAGCCGTTGAAGCCAGAGCCCCGGCGCGAGCAACGCCATCACGATGCGATTCCCCTGGTGGTTGCCGGCGAAACGGATCAGCTCGTAGGCGAGCCCTGCGATCACCGGCAGCATCAGGATCCTGCTCGCGATCAGCCAGTACCACGCGGGCTGGCCGAAGAACGCGAAGACGAAGATCGCGATCACCATCACCCAGAGCAGGAACGCGGTGCCGCAGCGCGGGTGGATGAGGCTGAAGCGGTCGACCCGCTCAGGGGTCAGCTCCTCGCCTGCCTCATACGCGTTGATCGCCTTGTGCTCGGCAGCGTGGTACTGGAACAGCCTCCTGAGGTCGGGCAAGAGCGAGATGAGGACGAGATAGAGGATGAAGATGCCGACGCGGATGAGGCCTTCGATGACAACGAACCACTGCGTCGTCTCGATGTCGAGGCGGCTCGTGATCAGCGCCGGCCCGACCTTGAAGAGCGCGAGTGCGAAGCCGATGGCGATCGCGAAGGCGAAGATAATCTGCCCGCGCGAGAGCTCGAAGTCCTCCTCGTCCTCCTCACCTGTCTGCGCCGCGTAGTTCGCGGAGATCGCGAGCGCGCGGAAGCCGATGGCGAGCGACTCGCCGAGCGCGATGACCCCGCGGATGACCGGAAGCCGGTAGAGCCGGCGCTTCGCCATCGGCGAGGTGATCACGCGGCAGACCTGCGCGATCTCGCCGTCCGGCTTGCGGACGGCCACCGCCCAGTTCGACGGCGTGCGCATCATCACGCCCTCGAGGACGGCCTGCCCTCCTACGGTCATGCTCAAGGAACTAGCGCTGCGCGCGCTCGAGGCGGCGCTGGAAGCGCTCCACCCGGCCGCCGGTGTCGACGAGCTTCTGCTTGCCCGTGTAGAAGGGGTGGCAGGCAGAGCAGATCTCGACGTGGAGATCCGGCTTCGTCGATCGCGTCGTGAACTCGTTTCCGCACGAGCAACGGACGGTCGCGAGGACGTACTCGGGATGAATGTCAGTCTTCATCAGGCTCGGCGAGGATAGCAGCAGTCACCTTGGGGTCCGCGTTGCCTCCGGACACGACGGCGACGACGGTAGAGCCGGGCTCGATCGCGATCTTGCCGGCCAGCAGCGCGCCGGTGGCAGCGGCACCGGCCGACTCGCAGGCGAGCTTCGCGCGGCCGTAGAGAAAACGCATGCCGTCGGCGATCTCCTCTTCGGTGACGAGCACGACTTCGTCCACGCGCTCGCGAACCACAGCGAGCGTGTGCTCGCCGGTGAACGGCGCCCCCAGGCCGTCCGCGATCGACCGGGGCTGGATCTCGACAGGATGGCCCGCGGCGAGCGCGGCAGTGACCGTCGGCGAGCCTTCAGGCTCGACACCGACGACGTGACACGAGACGGCCGACGCGATACCGGAGATCAACCCGCCTCCGGCGATCGGCACGACGATCGTCTCCACTTCGGCCACGTCTTCGAGGATCTCCAGTCCGAGTGCCCCGTACCCGGCTTGGAGCAAAGGGTCGTCGAACGGGTGGACGAACGTCGCGCCGGTCTTCTCGACGAACGCGGTCAGTCGCGCGTGAGCTTCGGCGGGGCCCTCCGACTCCAGGTCGACCTCGGCGCCGTACGACAGCGTGCCCTGGATCTTCAGGGGATTGGCCGTCCGCCACATGAAGACGCGGCAAGCCACACCGAGCTCCTGGGCGGCGTAGGCCGCACCCTGCCCCGCGTTGCCGGCCGACCACGTGACGATGCCGCGTGCCTTCTCCTCCGCCGAGAGCGAAGCGAGCTTCGCGAGCATGCCTCGCGGCTTGAACGAGCCCGTGCGCTGGAAGAGCTCGGCCTTGAGGTGCGCCTGGGCGCCGATCCGCTCGGACAGCGCGCGTGAAGAGAAGAGCGGCGTGCGGTGGAGACGACCGCCGATCGCTTCGCGCGCGGCGAGAACGTCGTCGCGCGAGATCACCGAGCTCCCGCCGGGTGCGCTTTAGCGACCGGCTTGAGCTTCAGCGCGCCACCAGGCCTGACCGGCCTCGGGCAGCGAATGAATCGGGTCGTAGTACTCCGCGAAGCCATCGGCAGTGCCGTCGGCCGCCCAGTCGTTCGCGCGCCAGCGGCTGATGCCGATCTCGCGGTCGTACTCCGCCACCTGGTGAGCCCACATCTTCCCGAGGAACGGCACGTCACAGACGACGCGGGGAGTCGCATAGCCGGGAAGGTAGCCCATGATCCCGGCCTGGATCTCCTGCGCTTCCCACAGCGCCGTGCGCCAGTGCTCGGCGTTCGGGACCATGTCGCACATGTACGCGTAGTACGGCGTGATCGAGGCGCGGTCGAGCAACGCGAAGCACAGGTCGAGCTGGTCGTCTCTCGTCGCGTTGACACCGCGGAGGAGGACAGCCTGGTTACGGACATCGCGGAACCCGAGGTCGAGCAGTGCCTTAGCGGCGCGAGCGACGAGCGGCGTTATCTGGCGCTCGTGGTTCGCGTGCGTATGCAGTGCGAGGCTGACGCCGCGTGATCTCGCCTTCGCCGCCA
>JBOGZW010000026.1:0-14885 GCA_050697575.1 Gaiellaceae bacterium
AGTACGCGGGCTCCCTGCGTCCTTGCATCGCAACCTCCAGCGCGCCCCGGCGACGAGCACCATCCCGCCAGACCCTCCTGGTCAGCCGGACCGCTGGGCGTCCCGCTTTGCGGGCAGCCGGTACCCGTGGTCGAGGCAGAGCGACCCGGCGTCGTCCTCTGTCAGGGCGTCGCAGTAGCCCTTGCCGTAGGCGGCGCGCATGAACGCGGCCGCGATCTCCATGTTCCAGTCGCTGATCTCGGACAGCTCGCGCCAGAGATCGGCGAGCCTGAGATCGATATCGAGCTCGAGCAGGTCGACACGAGAAGGTCTCTTGGGCATGGGAACACCGTAGAAACACCGTCGGACGGAGTGCGCTAGCGTCCGTTCCATGGGAGAAATCCGCTTCGGGCCTGCCCGCGTGCCGTCCCAGGAGAGCCCCGAGCGAGCGGTCGAGCTGCTCGTGGAGCGCGGCTACACGGCCTGTGAGATCGACTTCGAGACGCGGTTCTGGATGGATTACGACTTCAGCGCAAGGCTCGGCGAGCTCGCCCGTGAGCACGACATCGCGCTCTCGGTTCATGCACCGCTCGCGGGCTTCATGGGCCACGCCGAGCGTGGGAAGAAGCTCAACATGGCCATCGGCATGCTCGATCACTCGGCGGGGATCGCAAAGGCGTCGGATGCCGAGGTGGTCGTCTTCCACCCGGGCTTTCTGCTCGAGCGCTCGCGCGAAGAGGCGCTCGATGCGGTAGTCGAGCAGCTCGGCGAGCTCCGCGAGCGGCTCGAGAAGAAGGATCGAGCGGTCCCATTCGGCGTCGAGGTGATGGGCCGCGTGCGGGAGCTCGGCTCGCTCGATGACGTACTCGAGATCTCGCAGCGCACCGGCTGGGTTCGGCCCGTGCTCGACTTCGCCCACATGCACGCGACGAGCGATGGCGCGTTCACGGACGGCGAGCCCTTCCAGGCCGCGCTCGAAGCGGTGGACGAAATCCAGGAGGGCGGATCCCCGTTCCACATCCACTTCTCCGACATCGCCTTCGCGAACCGCAACGAGACGAAACACCTCGCATACGGCGAGGGCACCCTGCGAGCAGATCCGCTACGCGAGGCGCTGGCTGCGTTCGACCGGCCGGCGACCGTCATCGGCGAGTCGCCCGACGAGGAGTCGAATCAGGCGATCTCTGCGGTGCTTTCTGCAGGAACGAGCTCCGCAAGCCGCTCTTCGTAGGGCGCGGCCTTCCCGTTCTGCCCAGTGTCGTCCAGGAAGCGGATGATTCGCTGCAATACCTCTGCCTGGACGCCTGTGAAGTCGATCTCGTCCGAGATCGCGAGCGCTTCCACCAGAAGCTCTTCCGCCTCGTCCACGCGCTCCTGCGCGGTGCGCACCGCCGCGAGCGCGAGCAGTATCCACAGCCGCAGCTGAGGCTCTGCGGAAGGCAGGTACTCCTGCGCTTCGGCTACGTACCTCTCGGCCTCGTCGATCTTGCCCTGCTCGGCGAGCACGCGGCCGAGCTCCGCCTGCGCCTCCGCGAGCTCGCGGTGCTGGCCAAGGGGGGCGAGTAGACGGATCGCCTCTCGCATGTACTTCTCCGAGCGCTTGAGCTCGCCCTTCTCGAAGGCTACGTCGGCCAGGCGGGTTTGTGCGAACGAGAGGAGCGTGGCGTGACCGATCTCGGCGAAGAGCTCGCGTGCTTCCTCGTACGCTGCCTCGGCCGCGTCGTACTCCTTCCGCATGCGATGGAGCCAGCCAAGTGTGAGAGTCGCCTGACCCCTCGCGCGCGGACTGCCGCTCTCCTCGGCCAGCTCGACCGCTTTGTGGATGAGACGCTCTGCCTTGTCGAGCTCGAGCCGGACGATATGCGCCTGGGCCAGCGCCTGCGAGGCGATGGTCTGGAGGTCCTTGCGGCCGGCCGCGAGCGCCACCGCGAATGCTTGCTCGATGTACGACATCGCTTCGGACATCGACCCTCGCATGACGCCGATCCCCATGCGGACCGTGAGCGAGTCGAAGTGCGCGTCGACGTCGGTCTCTTCCTTCTGTAGCTCGAGCGCGCGGTCGATGAGCTCCTGCGCCCGCGCAGTGTCTCCACTCTGCTTCAGCACCGCGTCTCCGAGCGCAGTCAGCGCCAGCGCCTCCATCAGACTTTCTCCCTCGGCCTCTGCCTGAGAACGGACCTTCTCCATCTCCATGGAAACGGCCGTCAGGTCGCCCAGCCTCCACACCGCGCGAGCGGCGTAGTAGCGACGCCGGAGCGTCGGCTCGAGCTCGACGGCGCGCAGGAGCTGCCTGCGCGCCGACTTGTACTGCTCGCGCGCCAGGGCGCGCTTCCCGGCGCCCGTCAGCGCCTCGGCCGCCTCACTCGTGAGCTCCGCAGGCGGAGCGCCGTCGAGCTCGGCGAGGAGCGACGCCGCGTGGTCGAGGTGGTGCGCGCGGATCTCGAGCAGCTCGCTGCCGGCGCGCTCCTTGATCCACTCTGCGAACCGCGCGTGCTGCTGCGCGCGCGCCTGCTTGGCAAGGCCGGCGTACGCGACCTCCCTGATGAGCATGTGCTTGAAGCGGTACGCCGTCTCGCCCGAGATCGAGGAACGCGGTTCTCGGAGCACGAACTCGCGCAGCAGGAGATCCTCGAGCAGACGATCGACGTCGAGGTCAGGCGCGAGATGTCCGAGCGCTCCCGACCAGAACACGCGGCCGACGACGGCGGCGCGCTGGAGCAGCGCCTTGCCGTCGGGCGCGAGGTGGTCGATGCGGGCGGCGATGAGCGCCTGCAGCGTGTCCGGAACCCGCTCGGAATCGCCGCCCTCGACGAGCATGCGGATCGTCTCCTCGACGAACAGCGGATTCCCTTCTGTGCGGTCGAGCAGCCCCTTCGGCAGCGGAGGCGGATCCTCCAGGTCGGAGACGATCGCGGTGACGAGCTCTTCGCTCTCTGTCTCGGAGAGCGGCTCGAGCTCGATGGCGGTCGACCGAACACGCCCTCCGCCCCAGCCGGGGCGCACGTCGAGCAGGTCGGGGCGCGCCAGGCAGAGGATCAGCAGCGGCGCCCGCACCCAGTCCGCGAGATGCTCGATGAGGTCGAACATCGGCTCTTCGGCCCAGTGGATGTCTTCGAAGAAGAGGATGAGCGGCTGCACATCGCCGAGTGTGTGCATCACCTCGCGGGCGGCCCACGAGATCTCCTGAGGGCTGCGCTCGCCTTCGACCGCCTCGAGCAGTCCGGCGGCCAGGCCGATCAAGTCGGCCACGGCATCGTCCTCGCAGCACTGGCGAAGCTTCTCGAACGCCTCCTCGAGCGGCTCGTCGTCGGTGATCCCTACCGCCGACTTGATCATCTCGGCAAGCGGCCAGTACGTCACGCTCTCGCCGTACGGCAAGCAGCGGCCCTTGAGCACGCTTGCGCCGTCGACCGAGTCGACGAACTCACGGGCGAGGCGGCTCTTGCCGACACCCGGCTCTCCGTAGATCGTGAAGATGTGCGCGCGGCCGTCGCGCAGCGTTCGCTCGTATGTGTGCTCGAGCAGCTCGAGCTCGGTCTCGCGGCCGACGAGCGGCGCATTCACGTGGACGTGCCTCTCGTCGATCGCGCCGAGAACCCGCCAGGCGCGCAACGCAGCGCCCATGCCCTTGAGCTCGAGCGGCCCCGCGTCCTCGACGAGCAGCCGTCCGCGTGCGAGGCGGTGCGCCGTCGGGCCGATGAGAATCTCGCCGGGCATCGCAACCTGCTGCAGTCGCGCCGCGAGGTTCACGGCCTCGCCCGTGGCGAACGTCGAGTCCGCCTGGTCGACGACGACCTCGCCGGCCTCGATGCCAACGCGCACCTCGAGGTTCAGCTCGCGGATGGCGGCACGCATTCCGAGCGCAGCCCGGGCAGCGCGCTCGGCGTCGTCCTCGTGCGCCTGCGGGATGCCGAACGCCGCGAGCACCGCGTCTCCCGCGAACTTCTCGACGATGCCGCCGTGCACGGTCACGCAGTGGGACACACGGTCGAAGAATTCGGCCACGCGCCGGCGAACGACCTCGGGGTCCGCCCCGGTGACAAGCTGTGTCGAGTCGACGATGTCGACGAACAGGACTGTTGCAAGCTTTCGCTCTATGTTGCCGCGCACCATGTAATTGTACGAACGCCGTCACGCGGCTCCGGCTTCCGGCATAGCATCACGGTGTGCTGAACCCCGCAGTTTTCAAGGCTTACGACGTACGCGGCATCTACCCCGACGAGCTGGACGAGGTCGGTGCGTACGCCATCGGCCGTGCGTACGTCGAGCACTTCGAGCCGCGGCGCATCGCGGTCGGGCGGGACATGCGCCTCTCGGCGCCGGCGATGGCCAGCGCTGCGATCGAGGGTGCCGCCGACGCGGGCTCCGACGTCGTCGACATCGGCATGGTCGGCACGGAGATGCTCTACTGCGCCGTCGGCGAGCTCGGACTCGAGGGCGGCATCGCCGTCACCGCGTCGCACAACCCCAAGGAGTACACCGGGATGAAGATCGTGCGACGCGGGGCGCTGCCGGTCGGCGGCGACTCGGGCCTCCTCGAGATCCGCGACCGGGCCCTTTCGGACACGTTCGACAACACCGGGGGACAGTCACTGCGACTGTCCCCCGTCCAAAGAGGTCAGGTGAGCGAAGCCGACGTCTGGCCGGCGTACGTCGACCGAGTGCTCTCGTTCGTCGACGTCGAGGCGATCAAGCCGCTGCGGGTCGTCATCGATGCTGCGAACGGGATGGCCGGCGCGATGCTGCCACCGGTGCTCGAGCGCGTCCCCATCGATCCCGTCACGTGCTTCTTCGAGCCGGACGGGAGCTTCCCGAACCACGAGCCGAACCCGCTGCTCCCGGAAAACCGCCAGTTCATCGTCGCGAAGACGCTCCAGGAGGGTGCGGATTTCGGGGTTGCGTTCGACGGCGACGCCGACCGCTGCTTCTTCGTGGACGACACCGGCGAGTTCGTCCCGGGCGACTTCGCAACGGCGCTCTTCGCCGAGTCCATGCTCGCGAACGAGCGCGGCGGAAAGGTCATCTACGACATCCGCGCCAGCTGGGCCGTGCCGGAGACCGTCGAGCGGGCCGGAGGGACGCCGCTTGTCAACCGCGTGGGACACGCATTCATCAAGCACCGCATGCGAAAGGAGGACGCGGTGTTCGCCGGCGAGGTCTCTGGTCATTACTACTTTCGCGACTTCTTCCAGGCCGACTCGGGCGTCGTTCCGTTCCTGCTCATGCTCGAACGCGTGTCGCGTTCAAGGGAACCGCTCTCCGAGATCCTCCGCCCGTATCGCGAGCGCTACTTCATCACGGGCGAGATCAACTCGACCGTCGACGACGTGCCAGTGAAGCTCCAGGAGCTGAAAGAGCGCTTCGGCCGAGAAGGCCGCGTCTCCCATCTCGACGGCGTGTCCGTCGAGGCCGACGATTGGCACTTCAACGTCAGGCCGTCGAACACGGAGCCGCTGCTCCGCCTCAACCTCGAAGCACGTTCGCAGGAGCTGATGGAGCAAAGGCGCGACGAGGTGCTCGCCGTGATCCAGTCGTGAGGGCGCGTGACCTCGGGATCGCGATCGGCGATCTCGAGCCTGGCCCGCTGAACGCGATTACCGACGTCGCCGGCGTTCGCGTGGGACACACGACCCTCGTCGAAGGCGACGACGTGCGGACGGGCGTCACGGTCGTCATCCCCGGCGAGCTCCCGTGCTTCGCCGCGCCCTTCCGGCTGAACGGCAACGGCGAGGTGACCGGGCTGCAGTGGATGCGGGAGTCGGGCCTGTTGACGACACCGATCGCGGTGACCAACACGCACTCCGTGGGCGCGGTTCACGAAGCCCTCGTCGCAGCCGCACTGGTTGGCGATCGCAGCACGTGGAGCCTGCCCGTCGTCGCCGAAACGTGGGACGGGGTGCTGAACGACGTGAACGGGTTCCACGTGCGGCCCGAGCACGCCAGAGCCGCACTCGACTCGGCGTCGGACGGCTCGGTGCCGGAGGGCAACGTCGGCGGCGGCACGGGGATGATCTGTCATGGGTTCAAGGCTGGCATCGGAACAGCGTCGCGGTTCGCAGACGCACACACCGTCGGCGTGCTCGTCCAGGCGAACCACGGCGTGCGGGCGCGGCTCGCGATCGACGGCGTGCCGGTAGGCCGGATGATCGGCGCCGACCGCGTGCCGCTCCCTCCCCGTCCTGCCCTGGAGGGAGCGGGCTCGATCGTCGTCGTCGTCGCCACCGATGCGCCGCTGCTCCCCCACCAATGCGAGCGCGTTGCGCTTCGCTCGATGCTCGGGGTTGCGCGGACCGGCGGCGCCGGCGAGACCTCGAGCGGCGACTTCGCTCTCGCCTTCGCAACCGGGTCGACGCGCAAGATCGAGCCCATGCCGAGCGAGGCGATGAACCCGCTCTTTTACGCGGCGATCGAGGCGACCGAGGAGGCGATCGTCAACGCGCTGGTGGCGGCGGAGACAATGAGCGGCCTCGGGGGAGCGACGGCGCACGCGCTGCCGCACGACCTCCTTGCCGTCGTGATGCATCGCTACGGAAGGTCATCGACCACGATACGAGCGGACGCCTGACGCGAACCGTTGCACCGAGGCGGGGGTGAGCGGTTCGGGCTGGGCGATCACGTGGTGAAAGCCGAGTCGGGCCCACGTCTCTAACCCCCTCGCGACGTCGCTTGGGGTGTCTTCCTCACGGACGACGATGCCGAGCGTTCGCACGAGCTCTGGGCGAGCTCTCGAGTCGGCTGCGATCGCATCCTCCAAGAGCTCGAGCCGCTCGTGGAGCCGGTCGTCCGGCGACGAGAACCACGCCGTGTTCCAGGCGTCCGCCCAGCGGACGGTGAGACGAAGCATCCGCGGAAGCTTCGCGGCGACGAGGACGGGGATCTTCCGCGCCGGCGGCGGCGTGAGCGCGGCCTCCGAGACGGTGTAGTAGCGGCCGTCGAACGTCACGCGTTCGCCGCGAAGGAGCCGGGCGATGATCTCGAGCGCTTCCGCGAACCGGCTGACGCGATGATCCGTGGGAAACCCGAACACCTCGTACTCCGGATCGTGCCATCCTGCACCCAGGCCGAGCACGAGCCGCCCGCCCGCAACCGTGTCGAGCGTCGCGGCCATGTTTGCGATCACGCTCGGGCTCCGAAACGAGCTGCAGAGAACGAGCGGTCCGAGCTCAACCCGCGAGGTCACGGTGGCGACGGCGCTGAGCAGCGTCCAGGCGTCGTGCATCCCGAGGACGGTGCCGTCCGGCATCCGCGCCAGGAGGTGGTCCGCGATCCAAACGGAGTCGAGACCTGTCGTCTCGGCCGTCTCCGCGATCACGCGGACGTCGTCCCACGTGGGCGTGCGGCCGCCCGGCCCGTCCATGTCGCCGACCGGCAGCATGACACCCGCTTTCACGCGGTCACCCTACGGCCGGCGTGGGGAGATGACGGGGCGAGGGGCCAGGCCAGGCCCCCTCGCCCCGAGCAACTACGGACCGACGCGGCGGAAGAAGATGCTTCCCGGGTCGGTGCCGTGCGTCATGCCGAAGAACGCGCCGAAGTCGTTGCCAGCCGACGCAAGCCCCTCATAGTCGCCGGTGAAGAATCCGCCCGCGAAGGGCGCCTGACGCATGTCGAACGACTCGTCCGTCAGCTGGACCTCGTCGCCCCAGTTGGCAGCGTTGTTGCATGCCGTGTGGCAGTGGACGACGAAGTAGTCCGTCGGCAGCGGCACGGCGTTCGTGTTGTTGCGGAAGTCGTAGTAGGTGACAGCCACGGTGCCGTCAGCAGCCACGTCGACCGACGGCGTGAACGCCTGCTGGTTGCCGATCGGGATGTTCGTCGGCGTCTTGTTCACTTTCACGCGCGGCGACCAGCTCAGCCCGCCGTTCGTCGAGCGCGAGAGTGCGATGCCGTCCGCAGCACCGCCGTTCAGCCGAGCGTCCTGCCAGACCGCGTAGAGGTCGCCGTTCGGCGCGACGGCGATGTCCGGGATGATGTCGCCCGTCCGCACGTCGTCACCGGAATCGGGATCGGTGGTGAAGATCGTTCCCAGCAGATCGATAAAGATCGGCTTCGACCAGGTGTCGCCCTGATCCGTCGAGCGCACCACCCTGACGCTGAAGCCTCGCTGCTTCTTCGAGTTGTCGTTGTGGATCTCGTCGAAGAGGTTGACGAGCGTCCCGTCCGGGAGCACCACGATCTGGTTACCGATGGTCTGGTCGTTCTGCCCCGGGTCGTAGATCTGACGTGCGGGCTCCCAGGAGTCGCCCCCGTCGGTGCTCCGCGCGAACCACGCGGGACCGCGGAACGCCGAAGTGACGAAGCCCGCGATCACGGCGGCCCGCTCGCTGGTCGGAAAGACGAGGCGATCCCAGACCGCGTAGACGAGATCCGCGTCCGTTGGGTCGGCCGTGATCGTTTGCTTGTCGTTAAAGACGTTGGCATCGAGATCACGGATGACGATCTCCGGGTCGGACCACGTGAGCCCTCCGTCCGTGGACTTGCTGGCCAGCAATGCGTGATCGAAGTCGAACGCCGTGAACGGCGGAGCCACGTCGTTGAACGACAGCGCGAGCTGGTACACCACGCCGTCCGGACCGAAGCTCACCCACGGATCGGTCGCACGCTGGTAGTCGCCCCCGGAGCACATCGTGATCCCCGGGATGACTGTTGTCGTCCAAGAGCCGCCGCCGTTCGCGCTCGATCCGGCTAGGAGCCCACGTGCGCCGCCATTCGACCAGCGGTCCTGTTGCCAGGCGCCGACGAGATTGTTCGTATTCGTCGGGTTGACGTCCAGCCACGGCTCTACCTCGCTGTTCTGGTAGACCGTCCCCGACTGCCCACTGACGCCGTCGGCCGTACAACCGACAAATGGGCTCGAGCCCGACACCTGGACGAGTGAGTCCGGCACGAAGCTCGATGCGGAGACGCCGACAGCTGCAATGAGCGCCAAGAGCATCCCCACTGCCAGCGTCACGATGCGCGTCTGCATAGGACCCTCCTTGATTCGACACAGACGTCCTACCCCGACGGCACAAGGCGAAACGGCACAGATACCTCGCTAGCATCGCCGATGTGAGCCTCGAGCTCGGCCGCCTCTCCGACCGCATGCCGCCGTTCAAGTACTCGGCGCTCGATCGCGTCGGCTTCTCGGACACCGACGCCCAGGGCATCGTGTACTACGGCCGGTATCTCCCCTACTTCGACCTCGCTCGAGTCGAGTACCACCGTCACCTCGGCATGGAGTACACGGGACCGCGCAAGCGGGAGTTCGTCATGCGCGCGTGCACGATCGACTACCTGGCCCCCGCGCGCTTCGACGACCTCGTCGAGACGTTCATTCGCGTGTCGCGCATCGGTCGGACGAGCGTGACGTACGAGTGCGCCGCCTATCGCGTGGAAGACGACTTGCTCATGGTCACCGCGCACCAGACCCTCGTGCTCGTCGCACTCGACACGCACACGGCGGCTCCGGTCCCCGAGTCCTTCCGCGATACGATCCGCGCCTTCGAGGGTGACGATCTCGAAGAATGAGTCACTCGTTCGGGGCGAGAAGTACCTGCAAATAGGCTCGCGGACGCCCGATCACTCGAAAGGGGGTACCCCTCTGCATGGAGAGCTTTATCCCCCGTTCGAGGGATTCGTGGCGAGTGTCTCGCAGAGGTACACATCGGTGAGATAGCGCAGCTCGAGCGGCTCGTCGAACAGCGAGAGTGCGTCGCGGACCTCGTTCAGGAATTCGTCTCTTTGGTTGGGCGCCATGGCACCGACGAAGCTCGTGGACGCCACGCGTTCGACGTACTCGGCCAGCGACAAGGTCTGCGAGTACCGCCAGGTCCTGAGCTCGAGAGAGCCCAGCACCGCCCGCCAGTGGTCCTCGCCCGAGGGGAACTCGCGTCGGCGGGTCGCGAGCAGTTCGTCCACGCGAGCATGCTTCGGATCGTCGAGGTCACGCCCGTTCCAGAGCAGCGCTAGGCCGCCACCGGGACGAAGGACGCGTCGGATCTCTCGCACGGCCTCGTCCGGGCGGAACCAGTGAAAGGCCTGCGCGCACGTCACGGCGTCGACTCTCGCATCCTCTAGCGGGATCGCCTCCGCCGTGCCCGCGAGTGCCTCGACGCCCGGCACCGCGCGCTCGAGCTCGGCGCGCATGGCGTCGATCGGCTCTACAGCGACGACACGCGCTCCAAGGGGGACGAGCTGCCGCGTGAGCTTCCCCGTGCCCGCAGCGAGGTCGAGCACGTCGCGTCCCGGGCCGATGCCGAGCCGCTCCGCGACCCACGCCACGGCCTCGTCCGGATAGCCGGGTCGCGCACGCTCGTAGACCTCCGCGGCGGCCGAGAAGCCCGCTTCGGCCGTCGGATGGACCCCCATCAGTGAGCGTTCTGGGGCGTCGCTGGCAAAGACGCCAAGCGAGCGGCGTGAAGGACAGTATTCAAATACGGCGAAGCGCCGCTCGCGCTGGCGGCTGCCGCCAGCGGCGTCAGGTCGTCCGTAGGGCGGCTTCGCCGCACGAGAGGACGACCGCCCAGGGCGCTCACTGGGGAGTCATTCGATAGGCGTCGAAAACGCCGTCGATCTGGCGCAGCGCGTTCAGTAGCGCCCGCAGTGCCTTCACGTCGCCGAGCTCGGCCGTATAGCGGTTCCGGGCCATCTGGTCCTCGACCACACCACCGTACGCGACGATGTTCGCCCCGTGCTCTGCGAACGTCCGTGCGACATCCTCGAGCAGGCGCGGGCGGTCCCACGAGTCGACGGCCACCTGGACGCGGAAGCTCCGCGAGCTGTCGCCGTCCCATGACACGGGCGTCAGCCGCTCCGGGTTCCGCCGCAGCGCCTTGACGTTCGGACAGTCCTCGCGGTGGATGGTGATGCCGCGGCCGAGCGAGATGTAGCCGAGGATGGGGTCGCCGGGGACAGGCGTGCAGCATCTGGCGAGCCGGACGAGCACGTCGTCCACGCCCTCCACGCGCACGCCGACGCTCTGGCTCGTGGAAGGACGCGCACGCGTCGGCTTGCGCGTGACCGTCTCTTCCTCGGCGACCTCTTCCGTCTTGAGCCGCTGGATGACCTTGCGGACGATCTGCGTCGGCTGGAGCTTCCCGGAGCCGAGCGCGATGTAGAAGTCCTCGGCCTTCTTGAAGCCGGTCTCGCGGATCACCTGTGCGAGCACCGCCGACCCCTGGAGCTTCTTGTACGGGAGCTTCTGCGTACGCAGTGCCTGCTCGAGCGCGTCGCGCCCCTTCTGCTCAGTCTCCTCGCGCGTCTCCCGCGAGAACCACTGGCGGATCTTGTTGCGCGCGCGGGACGACGCGGCGAGCGAGAGCCAGTCGCGCGACGGGCCGCGGCCGCTCTTCGCAGTGAGAATCTCGACGAAGTCGCCGCTCTTCAGCTGGTAGTGGAGAGGCACGATGCGGCCGTTGACCTTGGCGCCGACCGTGCGGTGCCCGACGTCCGTGTGCACGGCATATGCGAAGTCGATCGGCGTGGCGCCGGCGGGGAGCGTCTTCACGTCGCCCTTGGGCGTGAAGACGTAGACCTCGTCCGAGAACAGGTCCGTGTGGAACGTCTTGATGAACTCGCGCGGATCGGCCTCGTCTGACTGCCAGTCGATGAGCTGGCGCATCCACGCCGTCCACTCCTCGTCGCCCTTGCCGCGCTTGCCCTTCTTGTAGACCCAGTGCGCGGCGATGCCGAACTCCGCCTCGCGGTGCATCTCGCGCGTCCTGATCTGGATCTCGAGCGGCTTCCCCTCGGGCCCGATCACCGTCGTGTGCAACGCGCGGTAGCGGTTGAGCCTCGGCATGGCGATGAAGTCCTTGAAACGGCCGGGCATGGGCTTCCACAGCGAGTGGATGAGACCGAGGGCGCCGTAGCAATCGCGCGTGCCCTCCTCGCCGGAGCGCTCGACGATGACCCGCATGGCCGTGAGGTCGTAGATCTCGTTGAACTCGCGGCCCTTGCGCACCATCTTGTCGTAGATCGAATAGAAGTGCTTCGCCCGGCCGGAGATGTCAGCGGGGATGTCCGACTTCTCGAGCTCGCGCTTGAGGACGCGCGACGCCGTCTTAACGTGCTCCTCGCGGTCGCCTCGGCGCTCGGCCACCATCGCCTCGATCTCCGCATACTTCCGCGGGTGGAGCCGCTCGAACGCGAGGTCCTCGAGCTCCCACTTGATGGCGTGGATGCCGAGCCGGTGCGCGATCGGCGCATAGACCTCGAGCGTCTCCTTCGCCTTCTGAAGTTGCTTCTGCCGGCCGAGGTACTCGATCGTCCGCATGTTGTGAAGCCGGTCGGCGAGCTTGATGAGGATGACGCGCGGGTCCTGCGCCATCGCGACGATCATCTTGCGGTAGTTCTCGACCTCCGCATGTTCGCGGCTCGCGAACTGGATGCGGGTCAGCTTCGTGACGCCCTCGACCAGCCGCGCGATCTCGTCCCCGAACTCGCTCTTGACGTCCGAGATGTCGCATCCGGTGTCCTCGACGACGTCGTGGAGCAGCGCCGCCGCCAGCGTCTGCTCGTCCAGATGGAGCGTCGCGAGGATCTTCGCGGCACCCCACGGATGCCGGATGAAGTCCTCCCCCGACCGTCGGCGCTGCCCCTCGTGAGCCCGCTCTGCGAACGCAAATGCCCTGCGCAGCAGATCTTCGTCGACGTCGACCTTGTAGGCGGCAACGTCCGCGATCAGCTCCTCGACGAGGTGCTCGTGCCGCTCCTGTGTCTCGATGACGGCCACGTTCCAAGTGTAGACGCCGGTCCGAACGAGGGCTCACGGCGGAACGGAGCGTTTCCGAAAGGAGTAGGCGGGAACTTCACGAACGGAGGTCGTAGATGCTGCAGAGATTTCGCATGAGAGCGCGGGCCCGGGCGATTCGCCGCATCGCGCGCATGCTCGTCGAGCTCGACTCGCTCTCCACGCCTCGCCGCATCTAGTAGCTACGCGGCGCGAGCGAGCGGCGCGGGCTCCTCCAGCAACGCTCGGAACGCTGCCGACTCGTACAGGCTCACGGGGCCCGAGCCGTCCACGGAGAGCTCCTCGAAGATCACTCTCGCCTCAGGGCTCCACGACGCCTCGCCGGCCTCCCACTCGGCCGCGAGTTGCTCACGCAGCACATGGTAGCGCCCGTTCGTCTCGTGGACGTGGCGCACGACGAGCTGCGGCGCCACCGTGCCGTTCCAGCGGTTCTCTTCGAGGCGGAAGGCGAGGTCGTAGGTGCCTTCCTGCCGGAGACGGTCGAGCTGCGGCCCGAGGCTGAACGCGATCGCGCTTCCGGCCGGACGGCCGTACTGCCGTACGCGGAAACGGAGGTGCCTTCCCTCCCCCACCGTTTGGAGGTCTGTCAGCTCAGATCCGGGAAGCAGCAGCGTGACGCCCGGATTGCCCAGCCCGAACGGCGCCAGCCGATGGAGCTCCTCGGCAAGCCCGAGCGTGAGCGCGGAGCCCGGAACGGCCGCGTCGACGATCGCCACCGGGCGCAGCTGATCGTCCGTCAGATGGGCATCCGCGTGCGCGGCGAACGCATCGGAGAACGCCTCGATCGCGTCGGGCCGGATCGACAGCCCCGCGGCAGCACGGTGCCCCCCGAAGCGATCGAGGTGCTCCCCACACGCTGTCAGCCCCGCATGGAGGTCGTACGCCGGAAGCGAGCGGCCGGAACCCTTCCACTCTCCGTCCGTCCCGGCGATGAGCACGACTGGCCGGCGATACCGCTCGACGAGACGCGAGGCGACGATGCCCACGACGCCCTCGTGCCAGCCCTCATCGGCGAGGACGTATCCGCGCTGTCGCCGGCGTCTCTCCGGCCAGCCTTCGATCTGCTTCGTCGCTTCGCGGACGATCCTCTCCTCGACGGCCTGGCGGTCGCGGTTGAGCTCTTCGAGCGTGGTTGCGAGCTCGGCGGCCTCGGCATCGCTCTCGCACATCAGGAGATCGAGCGCGATCTCAGGCCGGCAGAGCCTGCCGGCCGCGTTGATGCGCGGCGCCAGCCGGAAGGCGACCGCTCCTTCGTCGACCGTCGCGGGGTCGACACGCGCGGAGCGCATGAGCGCCCGGAGGCCGGGCCGCTGCGTGCGGGCGAGCTGCCTGAGCCCGGCGATCGCGAACGCGCGGTTCTCGTCGACGAGCGGCACGACGTCGGCGATCGTTGCGAGCGCGACGAGGTCTAGGTGCCGTTCGAGCGGGTCGTCCGCCAGCGCCTGGAGGAGCTTGAACACAACGCCGGTCCCGCACAGCTCCGGGAACGGATAGGACGACGGCCTCGTGGCGACGACGGCGCAGTCCGGGAGCGCTTCGCCCGGCCGGTGGTGGTCAGTGACGATGACCTCCAGGCCGAACTCCCGCGCGGCGGCGACCTCCTGGACTGCGGTGATGCCGCAATCGACGGTGAGTACGAGCCCGTAGCCCTCGTCAGCCAGCTTCTCGAGCGTCTCACCGGAGAGGCCGTAACCCTCCTCGAAGCGGCTCGGCAGGTGCCAGCCGACGTCGACGCCGAGCTCCCGAAGCGTAAGCACCGCGAGCACGGTCGCGCAGATGCCGTCGACGTCGTAGTCGCCGTGGACGCAGATCCGCGTTCCGGCCGCTATCGCCTTGTGGATGAGTTGGCACGCTTCTTTCACATCTCCCAGCAGATGCGGGTCGTGCCCGGGCATGTCGCCCTGCAGAAACGTCGCTGCCGACGCCGCGTCGCCGTGCCCCCTTCGCAGCAGCACCCGTGCAGTGATCTCGGATACACCAAGCTGTGTGGCGAGCGACCTTGCGTCGCGCGTGTCGCAGGGAGCGAGCAGCCAGTCCATGCCTCCAACGTAGGGAGGTCACCGGACAGCGCTGGTTATCCTGGGGTCCGTGGAAGCCGACTACCGCTCCGGCGACGATTGCGACGTCCAACACGGTGGAACCCATGGTTGTAACGCGGGGGAAACCATGTTTC
>JBOGZW010000027.1:0-14830 GCA_050697575.1 Gaiellaceae bacterium
AGGTGGAGGTAGTGCGAGATGCCGTTCCCTGGGCGTGAGTAGAGCGCCCCGTAACGCGCGGCCCAACTGCGTAGGTAGGCGTGGTCCTCGGGGTTCTTGTTGTCGAACTGCAGGGTGTTGTGGTCGACGTACGAGATAGTCGGGACGGCCACACGGTCGACGCCGAGCCGCTCGAACTGCAGGCAGGCCATGGTGCCGGTCGCGTCTTCGAGGAGGATCTGATCGATGCGCAGCTCGATCTCCTCCTCCGTGCCACCGGCGAGGTGTTCGTCGATGATCTTCTGCGTCAGCGTCCCGGTAGCCACGGTTCACCCGCCCACGGCTGCGGCGACGGCGTCGCCGACCCCCGCCGTCGTCGCTTCTCCCCCGACGTCGCGAGTGCGTGGTCCCACCTTGCAGACAGTCTCTAGCGCCTTCATCAGCACTCGGGCCGGCTCCTCCTCCTCCAGGTGCTCGAGCATGAGCGAGGCGCTCCAGATCGCGCCCGCGGGGTTGGCAATCCCTTCGCCGGCGATGTCCGGCGCCGAGCCGTGCACGGGCTCGAAGACGCCGGGCACGTCGGAGCCGGGGGCAAGGTTGGCGCTCGCCGCCATCCCCATGCCGCCTTGGATGGCCGCGGCCAAGTCGGTGAGGATGTCGCCGAACAGATTCGAGGCGACGATGACGTCGAGACTTGCCGGATCGCGCACCATGCGCGCGGCGAGGGCGTCCACGAGCATTCGCTCGACGCGGACGCCGTCGAACTCCGCAGCCGTCTCCTCGACTACCTCGTCCCAGAGCACGTAACCGAACCGCGAAGCGTTCGACTTCGTTGCGCTCGTCAGCGTCCCCCGACGCGACGCGGCCTGTTCGAAGGCGTAGCGGACGACGCGCCGTACGCCCGCCCGCGTGAAGACGCTCGTCTCGAGCGCTACCTCGGAGTCGAGCCCGCGGTGCGAGCGGCCCCCGACCCCCGCGTACTCGCCCTCGGTGTTCTCGCGCACGACGAGGAAGTCGACGTCATGCGGGCCGCGGCCTGCCAGCGGAGTAGGGATCCCCTGCAGCAGGCGGCAGGGACGAAGGTTCGCCCACAGGTCGAGCCCCTGGCGGACCGCGAGGATCGTGTCCCAGAGCGCGACGTGGTCGGGCACGGACGGGTCGCCCACAGCTCCGAGCAGCACGGCGTCGTGGCCGCGCAGGGTCTCGAGCGCATCCTCCGACATCATCCGCCCGTGCTCCCGGTACCAGGCCGAGCCCCACGGCAGCTCCGTCCAGTCCAGGGGCAGCCCCAGCGCGTCCACCACCTTCATCGCCTCGGCGACCACCTCCGGGCCGACGCCGTCGCCCGGAAGGACCGCGATCCTGTGCGTCACGCGGGAGCGCCGACCGCAGCCACGCTCTCAACGTAGGCGAGCGCCTCCTCGAGCGAGACGACGTCGGCGTACTTCGCCTGGATGTCGAAGAGGTTCGCCTCGTGCGGAGCCTGTGCCCGGTCGCCGACGCACTCACGCGGCACGAGTGTCGGGAACCCGTATTGGAGGAGGTCGATGGCCGTCGCGCGGACGCAGCCGCTCGTCGTCGCCCCGCAGAGGATCACCGAGTCGATCCCCTGCGAGATCAGCACCGACGCGAGGTTCGTCCCGAAGAACGCCGAGGCCACCTTCTTCACGATCACCGTCTCGTCCGGCCGCCGCTCGAGCCGGGGGTCGATCTCGACCCACCGTCCGCCGAGCTGCAGGTCGCCGAGCGACGGCACCTTTTGCAGCCACAGACCGCCGTCCTTGAGGCTCTCCTCGAACCCGATAGTCGTGAAGATCACCGGCAGCCCCCTGTCACGCGCGGCATCGAGCAGGCGTCTCGTCGCCTCCACCTCGGCCGTGAGGTCAGAGCCGAGATCGCAATCCGGGTCCGTGAAGCCGCAGGAGAAGTCGACGACGAGCACGGCTGGGCGAGAGCCCAAGGTGATGCTCTCGCCCAGCCTCGCCTTCGCGTAGACCTCTCGCGCTTGCTCGTCCGGCACGGTTACGCGACCGCCTTCGCCTGCGGCCGCAGCTCCTTGCCGAAGCGTGCCCGCTTGACGAACTGCCCGGCGCCAGGCTGCGCCACGAGCTCGTCGCCCTCGACGATCACCTGGCCGCGCACGAGCACGACCTCGGGCGCTCCGCGGACCTTCGTGCCTTCGAAGAGGTTGTAGTTGACGTTCGAGTGGTTCGTCTCGGCCGAGATCGTGAGTTCCTTCTCGGGATCCCAGACGACGATGTCGGCGTCGGAGCCGGGGGCGATCGTCCCCTTGCGGGGGTAGAGGCCGAAGAGCTTCGCGATGTTCGTCGAGGTCAGCTCGACGAAACGGTTCAGCGTGAGGCGTCCCTCGCGGACGCCGAAGTGATGGAGCATGTGGAGACGGTTCTCGATCCCGGGACCGCCGTTCGGCACGACCTGGAAGTCCTCGCCGTTGATCCCCTTCTGCTCGGGCCAGTTGAACGGGCAGTGGTCGGTCGAGACGGCCGACAGCGCGTCTGACACGAGCGCCTTCCACAGGTGTTCCTGGTGCTCCTTCGGCCTCGGCGGCGGTGTGTAGATGTACTTCCCTCCCTCGAAGCCGGGCTGGTCGAGCGCACTCTCGTCGACGAACAGGTACTGCGTGCACGTCTCGCCCCACACGTCCCAGCCCTTCTCCCGGGCCAGCTGGATCGGCTCGACCGCGGGCTGGCAGGAGACGTGGACGACGTAGAGCGGGCAGCCGGCGACGTGCGCCAGCTGGGCAGCGCGGTTCGTCGCTTCCGCCTCCGTCTCCATCGGCCGCGTCCGCGCGTGCCAGATGGGCTCGGTCTTTCCCTCCGCAACCGCCTTCTTGACGATGAGGTCGATGGCGTCGCCGTTCTCGGCGTGCACCATGACGAGCGCGCCTGAGTCGGCCGCATTCAGCATCGTTCGGAAGAGCGTGTCGTCGTCGACCATGACGGCGCCCTTGTAGGCCATGAACAACTTGTAGGAGGTAACGCCCTCGTCGGGCAGCTTGGCGAGGTCATCGAGGGTGCCACCCGTATGCAGGTCGGTGACTCCGATGTGGAAGCCAACGTCGATCACGGGCTTACAGCGCTCGATCTTCTCGTGGTACTTCTCGAGCGCCTGGGCGAACGTGTCGCCAGGCGTCTGCATACAGAAGTCGATGATGGTGGTCGTGCCGCCGAACGCCGCCGAGATGGTGCCCGAGGTGAAATCGTCGCACGTCGTCGTGCCTCCGAAGAACATCTCGATGTGCGTATGCGGGTCGATCGCGCCGGGAATCACGTACTTCCCGTCCGCTTCGATCACCTTGTCGGCGACGACGTCGAGCGACTCGCCGATCAGCGCCACCGTGCCGTTGTCGACGAAGATGTCCCCGACGTAGTCGTCGGCCGCCGTGATGATCCGGCCGGCCTTGATGAGCACTGACATGTGGCTCACACCCCTTTCGAAGACTGGTCGTTGTATACAACCGCCTCCCGGCTCACGTCAACCGGTCCTGCGGCGTGTGCGACTACGCGACGCGCGCCAGCGATCGTTCGGGACGCTGCTCGTGCCAGTCGGTCACCTGCTGAAACGCCTTCGCGGCCGCCAGCGGTGTTCCGTCCTCTCCCGGCCGGCCGGTCAATGCGAGCGCGACGGGTAAGCCCTCGACGAAGCCGCAAGGGGCGACCACTGCCGGGAGACCCAGCAGAGCGGCCGGCGAGTTGTAGGGCATGATCAGCAGGCGGTAGTCCTCGGGGATCGAGTCCAACCGCGGCGCCGTGATCGGCACGGCCGGGGCGACGAGCACGTCGTAGCCACCGAGGGCACGCTCGTACTCCGCACGAGCCCAGCGACGGGCCCGCAGGCCGGTCGCGTACGCAGTCGAGGGCAGGAGGAGGCCGGCCAACAGGCGCGCGCGGACGTCGCCTCCGTAGTCCCCGAGCCGCGTTCGCAGCCAGCTGAGGTGTGCGTTCGTCGCTTCCGGGAGCATGATCAGCTGCGTGATCGTGGAGATCTCCTCGTGCAGGGGGAGCGAGACCGACTCCTTCTCGCCGGGCAGCTCGGCGAGCGCACGCGCGCATGCCTCCGCGACAGCCGGCTCGGCAGCGTCGAACAGGCCCGTCAGAACTCCGACGCGCAGGTCGTCGCCGACATCTCCACCCGCGAGGGACCGTCCGGCCATCGTCTCGAGCAGCTGCTCGCATTCCTCGGCGCTCCAGGCGAGCGGGCCGACCGCGTCGAGGGACCACGACGTGGGTAACACACCGCGGGTCGAGACGAGCCCCGTGGTGGGCCGCATCCCCGTCACACCGCAGAAGGCGGCAGGAATGCGCACAGAACCGGCCGTGTCCGTTCCGAGTGCCGCGTTGACGAGACCTGCGGCTACGGCCGCGCCGCTACCGCCACTCGAGCCTCCACAGCCGTGCTCGGGATTCCACGGGTTGAGCGCCGGGCCGAAGTGTGGGCTGTTCGTGAGCGCGCCGTACGCGAACTCGTGCGTGTTCAGCTTCCCAGCGATCGTCGCGCCAGCGACCCTCAGTCGGGCGACGCACTCTGCGTCCTCTTCAGGTATGCGACGGAGGATCTTCGAGGCGGCGGTGGTGGGCATGCCAGCGACGTCGATGTTGTCCTTCACGCCGATCGTCGGCCCGCCGTCTCCCGGCTGGGGATCGAGATGGAGAAACGCGTTGAACGGGTCGAGCGTCACGGCGTTGCCTCCTCGGGCAGCCGCTCTTCGAGCTCACGGAGCGCGGGCAGGATCCGCGTCAGGAAGCCCATAACGCCCTCCAGGTCATTGTCGTCCGGGTAGACGCCCTGCGCCGCGGCGAGGGCGCGCAGATGCTCGACGGCGGGGACCGGGCTAGACTCTTCGCCCATGCCGATCTACGAGTATCGGTGCGAGAAGTGCGAAGGGCGGTTCGAGGAGTACCTCTCGACCTCGGAAAAGCCTGCGCCACCTTGCCCGAGCTGCGGCTCGGAGGACGTGAAGCGGCTCCTGTCTCAGATCAACACCGAGTGGCAGCCCGGTGACGTCGACTGGGATCGCGTCGGCCGCAAATGGGATTAGGTCAGCAGCCCGCCCGATCATCAAGCGCTACTTGAGCGGGCTCGTGCCGGCCATCCAGATGATCACCCGCTTGAACCGCCCGTCTGCGTCGAAGTCGAAGAAGTTGCAGTTGTGCATGTCGTTCACCGTGCCGTCCTTCAGCTCGCCGACATAGCTCTGCTCCGTCGCTACCTTGCCAGCGGCCTCCTCGACCACGATGTTGAGGATCTCGTGGCCGATCGAGTTGGACGCGGCGAAGAAGTCCGCGAACATCCGGCGGATCTCGTCCGAGCCGGTGAACGTCGCGTGATCCGTCTGCACTGTGAGCGTCGCGTCGTCCGCGAAGTGCGCGAGCACGGCATCGACGTCCATCGCGTCGACGGCGTCGAAGTACGTCTGCGGCGCTGCAGCCAGGGTCTCACGCGTCCAGGCGGCGGCTGACGTAGCCATAGCTGGTCCTCCCTTGGAGATGGTCGCGCAGGAAGCCTGATGGTGTCAGACTTTCGTCCTCCGTGCCGTACGCGCGCCTCGCCGACGAGACCCGCCTCTACTACGAGTTCCTCGGGCCCGAGGATGGCCCAACGATCCTCCAGTTCGGCGGTGGGCTCTTCGGCCGCCACAACTTCGGCGCCGTCAACGAGGGCTTCCAGGAGGAGGGCTTCCGACTGCTCGCCTTTGACGCCCGCGGCTACGGCGCGTCCGACCATCCGCATGAGCAGTTCACGATCGAGGGGTGGGCCCACGACGGCGCGGCGTTGCTCGACGCGCTCGGGCTCGACCGCGTGCTAGTTCACGGCACGTCGATGGGCGGCATGATCGCCATCGCGTTCGCCGCGACGAACGGCGAGCGCACGATCGCCGCGTGCGCCGACGTCGCGTTTGCGAAGCCGGACGTCTACCGCAAGACCCTGTTCCGCGTATGGCGGCGGATGGCCGAGTCGATGCCCTGGGACGACTTCTCGGACCACGTGACGACGCAGGCAGTCGGGCCGAAGTTCCTCGAGAGCGAGGAGGGTAAGGACACGTTCGAGCTCGTTCGTACCGTGATCGGCTGGAACGACCCCTACACGGTGCGTCAGGCGTGCATCGCCATGGAGGAGATGGACCTGACGCCGCTCGTGCCGGAGATCTCGCGCCCGCTGCTGATGACGAACGGCACCTACGACATCCTCTGCCCGCCCGAGCTCGCGCCGTCCGGCCTCGGCGCACGGCAGATGGCAGCTATGAACCCGAACATCGCGACGCATGAGTTTCCCGACATCGGCCACGCCGACCTGATCGAGTGCCCGGCCGACGCGGTGCAGATCGTGAGCGCCTTCTTCAAGCAGGCGCTCGGCTCGTCCTAGTCGGACGTCGACTGCATGCCGGCGAGGTTCGTCTCGGCGACGAGGTCGCCGTAGAGCTCGGGCCGACGGTGGCCGAAGAGGTAGAGCTCGTACTCGCCGGGTATGACGTAGTCCTTGTCGCGGGCTTTCTCGACGTCGATGTCCGCGACGAGCAACACCTCCTCGCTCTGACCGGCCTCCGCGAGACGGACACCGTACGGGTCGACGATCTGGCTCCAGCCGCAGAACTCGGCCCAGCGCTCCTTGCCGACACGGTTCGCCGTGAGCAGGAAAATCCGGTTCTCGGCGGCGCGTGCGACGGTGATCAGCTCCGTCTGAATCCTCGCCGCCATGGGGAAGTTCGTCGGGTGCACTACGATGTCGGCGCCCTGCAGCGCGAGCGATCTCGTCACCTCCGGGAAGCGGAGGTCGTAACAGATCTCGACGCCGATATGTCCAAGAGGAGTGTCCCACACGGCGAGCTCGTCGCCGGGCGTCACGAACCGGTCGACGCCGAGGAACGGCAGGTGCGATTTCCGGTACGTGCCAACGAGCCCGTCGGGCCCGACGAGGACGGCGGCGTTGTGGAGGGCGTCGGCCTCGCGCTCGAGCAGGCCGCACGCGACGTGCACGCCGAGCCGGCGGCAGGCGTCCTCGAGCGCCTCGCTCGATGGGCCCGGAATCTCTTCGGCATACGGCTTCGCCTCGTCGAGGGTTTCGAACATGTAGCCCGGAATCGCGCACTCCGGCAGCACGAGCAGCGTCGCACCCGCCCTGGCTGCCTCCTCCATGCGTTCCAGACAAGCTTCGAAGTTGCGCTCCTTCTCGGCGAGCTTCGGCTCGATCTGGGCGACTGCGACGCGCATCGTCACTCCTCCTCCTCGCACGAGACGTTGACGTAGCCGGATCGGAACGGATGTGCCTCGCCCGACTCCGGGTCGAACGCGTGTCGCCACACGCAGCCGGTGTCGTTCGTCAGCAGGTGAATGGAGACAGACGTCTCCGCCGACGTCGTGCGCACGCGGTGGATGTCGTCGCGCGGCGGGATGAGCGCGTAGAAGTCCCCCGGGGCGAGCGCACGCCGCTCGGTGAGCTCGAGGGCGCCGTTCCGCGGCGCGTAGATCTCCTCGTCCTGGCTGCCGCGGTAGAGGCCGACGAGGCCCCACGCCAGATGGTCGTGGATCGGCGTCTCCGAGGCGGGCGGCACGACGAGCGAGAAGAGCGAGAGCGAGCCGTCGTCGGTGCGGTAGAGAAGCCACTGGCCGATCCCGCCACCCATGCCGCTGCCCTCCGCCGGCTCCGCGTACTGCGCAGGAAGCCAGCCGCCGTCCGCGAGCAGGTCGGCGAAGCGCGGCCGGATGGCGTCGATCGCTTCCTCCGGTGAGTCCGAGGAGTCGATCGCCCGGCGGACGTGCTCGACGAAGCCACGTACCGTGGGCGTGTCGAGGACGAACTCGTCGCTCACGTCATGAAGTCTGTCTAAAAACCTCTAGCCCGGCTCGCCGGCCTTCACAAGTGCGGTGATCGTCGCGTTCATCGGTGCTGCGAGCCCGAGCGCAGCCCCACGCGTCGGGATGGCGCCATTGATGAAGTCGATTTCGCTCGGGCGTCCTGCGAGCCGGTCGAGGAGCATCGACGGCCGCGCGTCGCGGATCCGCTCCCCGAACGCGGCCGCATGCGCCACGGGGTCGTCGAAGCCGAGGGCGATGTCGCTCGCCACCGCCACCTCGTAGGCCTCGCGCGCGCACTCGGACGCGATCGTCCACGCTTGTGGGTCGTCCAGCACCTCCCCGATAGTCCGCTCGAGCACCGTGCACGTGCCGCTGAAGCAGACGTTGCAGATCAGCTTCTCCCACACCAGCCGCTCGACGTCGTCCTCCGCCTGCACGGTGAACCCGGCGCGGCGCCACACATCGGCGATCCGCTCGACGCGCGGGCTCACCGCCGCGTGCGGCTCGCCCAGCCGCACGAGCTCCATGCCATGGTGGTGCACGTGGCCCGGCGCGACCACGGACGCGCCGAAGCCGCCGGCGATGCCGACGATGATGTGCTCTTCTCCGATTACCTCCGCGATGACCTCGGGCGAACCGAGCCCGTTCTGAATCGAGAGCACGACCGTCTCGGGCCCGAGCAGGGCCTGCGCGCTCTCCGCCGCGGCGCGGACGTGCATCGCCTTGGTAGCGATCACGACCAGGTCGACCTCGCCCACCTCACCCGGATCCGAGGTCGCACGGACGCGCACGACGCGGTCGCCGCTCGCCCCTTCGACACGCAGCCCACGTTCGCGGACGGCGGCGACGTGCTCCTCCCACGGATCGATTGCCCAGACGTCGTTGCCGGCATCGCCGAGCAGGCCGGCGTACACCGATCCCATCGCTCCCGCACCGACGATCGCGATCCTCACGAGCTCAGCTTGGCGGGTGATGCTCGTGCCAGTGACGGGCGATCTCGGCGCGCGTCGTCACCCACACGCCGCCCCTGTTCTTCACGTGGGCGAGAAAGCGATCGAGTGCCACAGCACGGCCTGGCCGGCCGACGATGCGGCAGTGGAGCCCGACCGACATCATGCGACCGCCCTCCTCGTAGAGGCGCTCGAAGGAGTCGACGAGGTAGTCGTGGAAGTCCTCTGCCGTGGCGAAGCCGTTCGGGATGAGGAACTTGAAGTCGTTCGCGTCGAGCGTGTACGGGATGACCAGGTGCCGGCGCCCCGCGACCTCGACCCAGTAGGGAAGCTCGTCGGCGTAGGAGTCGGAGTCGTAGAGAAAGCCGCCCTCCTCTACGACTAGCTCTCGCGTCGCCTCAGAGACGCGACCGGTATACCAGCCGACCGGACGCGTGCCGCAGACCCGCTCGATGGTGTCGATGGCGCGGCGCATGTCGGCGCGCTCGTCCTCTTCTGTCACATCGAGGTAGTCGATCCAGCGCCAGCCATGGCTGGCCACCTCCCAGCCTGCGTCGACCATCGCCCGACCAGCCTGCGGATTGCGCTCGAGCGCCTGCGCAACGGCGTACACGGTCAGTGGCAGGTCGTGCTCGCGGAAGATGCGGTGGACCCTCCAGAAGCCCGCGCGGCTGCCGTACTCGAACATCGACTCGGTGTTGAGGTTGCGACGGCCGACCGTCGGCGGCGCGCCGACGACCTCCTGCAGATACGCCTCGGACTCGGGATCGCCCTCCAGCGGCGTCCGCTCGCCACCCTCCTCGTAGTTGAGCACGAAGCTGAGGGCCAGGCGCGCTCCGCCCGGCCAGCGCGGATCGGGCGGGTGTTCCCCGTAGCCGACGAGGTCGCGTGTCATGCGCTCCTGCGGGCGACCGCCTCGATCTCGACGAGCACGCCGGCGGGCAAGCCGGCCTGGACGCTCGTGCGCGCGGGATACGGCTCGGCGAAGAACTCGCGGTAGACGCCGTTGTAACCGTCGAACTCGCCGAGGTCGGCGAGGAACGCGTTCACCTTCATCACGTCGTCGAGCGTGCACCCGGCCGCCTCGAGACAGGCGCGGACGTTCTCGAGCGTCTGTGTCGTCTGCTCTTCGATTCCACCCGCGACGAGCGAGCCCTCGGCGTCGTGGGCGATCTGTCCCGCCGTGTAGACGAGATCCCCGCTGATCACCACCGGCGAATACGGCGGCTTCGGCGCCGCCATTCCTTCAGGTTGAAGCGCCTGTCTCGGCACGTGTCTCTCCTTTCGTCATTGACCGAATGTTCCACCCTTCCTGAGCTCGTTGACGCGCTCCGGCGAGTAGCCACACAGCTCGATGAGCACGGCCTCCGTGTGCTCGCCCCGCGCCGGCGCGGGGCACACGGGGTGCTCCGCGTCGGTCAGTCGAAGCGGCGAGGCCACCTGGCGCACCGTGCCGAGCTCGGAGTGCTCGTACTCGACGAGCCTCGCCTCCTCGAGCGCCGCGGGCACGTCGTTCACCGGTGACGACGGCACGCCCGCCTCGCGCAGCACGGCCAGCCAATCGTCCGACGGGCGCTCGCGGAACACCGCTTCGAGGATCGGCTCCAGCTCTTCCCGGTTGCGGTCGCGCGCTCCGAAGTCGGCGAAGCGGGGATCGCCCGCCAGCTCCGACCTGCCGATCGCCCGACAGAGCGCCTCCCAGAACTTCTGTTTCGGGCAGGCGACGACGATCCAGCCATCGGCCGTCGGGAAGTTCTGGAAGGGGACGATCGACGGATGAGCCGAGTTGCGCCGCCTCGGCGGGGTGTAACCGCGCGAGGCCGCCCACGTGCCGACGTACATCAGCTCGTGGAGAGCGGTCTCGAACAGCGAGACGTCGCAATCACAGCCGACGCCGTCGCGGCGTGCCCGCCACAACCCGGCAAGCACGGCGATGGCCGACGCGTACCCGCCCGAGAGATCGACGAGCGAGAGGCCGCTCTTCGTCGGCGGGCCGTCAGGATCACCTGTGAGGCTCATCCACCCGGCGAGCCCTTGCATCATGTAGTCGTACCCGCCCTCGGAGGCGCGCGGACCCGTCATCCCGAAGCCGCTCAGCGAGCAGCAGACGATGCGCGCGTTCACCGTCTTCATGTCGTCGTACGTGAGGCGCAGCCGTTTCGGCAGGTCGCCGCGGAGGTTCGAATAGACGACGTCGGAGACACTCACGAGGTCTTCGAGCACCGCGCGAGCGTCGGGGTGGCGCAGATCCAACGAAAGGCTCTTCTTGTTCCGGTTGAACGTCTCGAAGAAGAGCGAATGCTCACCCTCCTGGAACGGCGGTACGTACCGGCCGACGTCGCCGCCGGCAGCCGGGTCCTCGATCTTGATCACCTCGGCTCCGAGGTCGGCGAGCTGCACGGTGCCCCAAGGGCCGGCGCCGAACTGCTCAACGGCGAGGATTCGGACGTCAGCCAGCGGCAGCATGCGCGACCTCCCTCAGCCGCTCGACGTCTTCCGGCTCGCAGACGTTGAACACGACGTGCCGGGCGCCGGCATCGATGTACGCGCGCAGCTGCGCCGCGCACTCTTCCGGTGAGCCGGCGATGCAATAGCGGTCGACGACGTGCTCGGAGAAGTCGCCGGAGTAGCGCTGCCGCAGGTGCTCGTAGAGATGGCGCTTCTCGCCGACGTGCGCCGGAAGCGTCACCGCGGGCACGACGTGCTCGGGAAGCTGCTCATAGCCTGCGGCGAGCCGCTCGGGCGAGACCCAGAGCGGGATCCAGCCGTCGCCGAGGGTCGCAGCGCGCGCGAGGGCCGCCTCCGAGCGGCCGCCGACCCAGAGCGGTGGGCCTCCCGGCTGCGGGGACCCCGGCTCGATCTCGATGTCCTGGAAGGAGAAGAACCGGCCCGAGAACGTGCCGCCGCCGGAGAACAGCGCTCGCAGCGCCCTCATCGCCTCGTTCGTGCGTGCGCCGCGCTCGCGCACCGCGACGCCCACCGCCTCGAAGTCCTTCTCCCCCTCGCCGCCTACGCCTACGCCGAGGATCACCCGGCCACCTGACACGTAGTCCAAGGACGAGAACTCCTTCGCCACGACGCTCGGATGGCGCAGCGGCAGCAGCACCACGCCGGCGCCGATCGTGATCCGCTTCGTGACGGCTGCGAACGTCGACAGCGCAACGATGACGTCGAGGATCGGGTTGCGGTACGAGATGTGGTCACCGGCCCAGATCGAGTTGTAGCCGAGCGCCTCCGCCGTCTGCGCGAGCTCTCGGAAGACCCCTGGGTCGGGGGCACCATCCACGTGCTGCCCGCTGCCCTGGATGCCGAAGGCGACCTTCACGCGCGCCCGCCGACGTCCCTCCATGCCTGCTCGTAGTACGGCCGTAGGAAGCCGAGATGCTCCTGCATCAGGTCCCCGGCAGCCTGCTCCTCGGCAGACTCGATGGCCGCTGCTATCTCTCGGTGGTGGTCGTTGACCGATCGGTGGAACCTGTGCCCGAGCTGCGAGCGCGAGAGCCGCGTCTGGAGCACTGCGAAGACGGGGGCTGCGGCGATCGAGAGCAACGTGTTGCAGCTCGCGTCGATGACGGTCGAGTGGAATTCGGCGTTGTGGACGAACTGCTCCTGGGTGTCGAGACGGAGCGGCTGGCCGGGGATCGCCGACCGCAGACGCTCGAGGTGTTCTTCGCTGCGACGCAGCGCGGCAAGCCTCGCGGCGGGGACCTCGAGCAGCGCGCGCACCTCGAGGAGCTCCTCCAGCGTCACGTCCGCAGACGACGTCATCAGGCCGAGGCCCGAGCGGAGCGACTCCGAGACGTTCTCCGCGCTGGGGGCTGTTACGTACGAGCCGCCGCCCACCCCTTTCGCCGTGCGTATCAGGCTCTGTGCGGCGAGCAGGCGGAGCGCCTCCCGCACCGTCGCCCGCGAGACGCCGAACTCGTCGGCGAGCTGAAGCTCGTTGGGGAGACGCTCGCCGCGTGCGAGCTCCTCCGTGACGATGAGCTGCCGGAGCCGGTCGGCGACCTGCTCGTACGCCTTCGGCACTACTCGATGCCGAACTCGCGATTACCGGCCATGGATACGGGCGGGTTCTTTGGGATCAGCCCGCGCTCCGCGTAGTACTCCGTGAGCGAGCGCATCCCCTTCCTGCCGGCGGCCATGTCCGCGCGCAGGCCGGCCGTCGCCTCCTCGTCGATCTCGAGCGTCCGCTCGTCGCGGAAGACGACCCCGTAGGCGTCGCGTGCAAGCTCGACGGTAGTGAAGTCGTCGAGCACGTCCTCCCGCACTTGCTCCGGCGCGCGCTCCAGTGGATCGCCGTAGCCGCCGCCGTTCGGCGAGCGGAACTCGATCACGTCTCCGGGGGCGAAGCCGATGCCGGTCACCTTCGCCTCGAGGTACTGCTCGCGCCCGGTGTCCGGGTTCTTGCGGCAACTCGCCACGAGCCCGTCCCAGCCGCCAAAGACGCCGCGCGGCGGGTCGTGCTGGCGGTCGCCCTCGCACGAGTAGGTGCCTTCGACGAGAAAGCGGTTCCGGCGGACAATGGAGATGCCGCCCCGCCACTTGCCCGGCGCCGCAGGCTCCGGCCGTAGCTCGTACTGGTCGCAGCGCACCGGGAAGCGCATGTCGAGCTCCTCGATGGGGTTGTTGCGCGTGTTCGCCATCAGGTTGTCGACGGAGTCCATCGCGTCCTTGCCGAAACGCCCGCCGTACGAGCCTTCGTTCACCTCCAGGTAGATCCAGTACTCGCCGGTCTCCTCGAGGAAGCCGGAGTACGAGCAGAAGTGGACGCCGGCCGAGTTGCCTCCCGTCACCTGCTCGGGGAGGGCGTCGGCGAGCGCGAGGATCGTGTTGTCGACCACGCGCTGCACCTGGCAGAAGCGCGAGAAGCAGGCACGCGGGAAGGTCGGGTTGTAGATCGTGCCCTTGGGAGCGATCACCTTCACCGGCCGGAAGATGCCGTCGTTCTGCGGCACGTGCTCAGGGAAGACGTCCTCGTCGAGCAAGACGGTTCGCACGGCGTAGTACGCGCCGACCAGCAGCGAGCCCTCGTGAGGGACGTTGTACCCGGTCGGCACCTCCGGGTTCGAGCCCGTGAGGTCGATGGTGATCTCGTCGCCCTCGACGCGAACGGTCGTCTCCACCCGCAAGCGCACCCCGCGGTTGCGCGCGTCGTCGTCGAGCCAGCCGGTCGGCGCCTTGTACTCGCCGTCGGGGATCTTCTCGATCTGCGCCCGGAGCATGCGCTCGGAGTAGTCCATCCAGTCGTAGCCGGCGCTCATCACGGTGTCCACGCCGTAGCGCTGGACGAGACGGAGGAAGCGGTCGCAGCCGAGCTGGCAGGCGGCCAGCATGGCGTTCATGTCGCCGCGGTTCATCGTCTCCGTGCGGACGTTCTCGAAGATCATCCGGTCGAGGTCCTCGTTCAGCTCTCCGCGGCGGTACCAGCGCAGTGCGTTGTAGAGCTTCGACTCGGCATAGACGTCGAAGGCGTCGGCGTTGATGCCGGGG
This sequence comes from Gaiellaceae bacterium, assembly GCA_050697575.1. Classification (GTDB taxonomy): domain Bacteria; phylum Actinomycetota; class Thermoleophilia; order Gaiellales; family Gaiellaceae; genus PALSA-612. Next base: position 14,237 of record JBOGZW010000027.1, read on the forward strand.
AACGAGCCGCCCACATCGAGCACGTGCGCCGTAACGGCTGCGAAGCCGATGTGCTCGCCCTCCCAGAAGATGGGAACGGCCACGGCCACGTCGGGCGTGTGCGATGCACCGAGGTACGGGTGGTTGTGGACGATGACGTCGCCCTCCTCGATCTCCCCCTCCAGCGTGTGCATGAAGCCGCGGATGTACCAGGGCAGGGAGCCGATGTGCATCGGCGTCGAGTCGGATTCGCAGAGCTCGCGGCCCTCCGCGTCGAAGATGCCCGCGCCGAGATCCTCGGACTCGCGGATGATCGACGAGTAGCTCATGCGGAAGAGCACGCCCGCCATCTCCTTGGCGATCGCGTGGAAGGCGCCGCCGAGCACGCGGAGCGTGATCGGGTCCACTTCGATGCGCTGTCGCGTGGGCGGCCCCGGCTGACGGCCCACCTCGTACTCCATGACGCTCATGGTCGCCCCTCGCCGGCGAAGGCTCCCGCCGGGCGTAGCCCGGCTGCGCCGTCGCCTGACGCCGCTGGCGGCAGGATCCTGCGCTCGCGGCGCTTGAACGTATGTCCAGATACGCCCTGCGCGCCGCTCGCTTGCCTCCTTTGCC
>JBOGZW010000028.1:0-14376 GCA_050697575.1 Gaiellaceae bacterium
GGCTGCTGACCTGCTCCCCGCCGGTGTTGACAGGCTAGACCGCGGTTTTCTGTAGCCGTTGTCCATCCTCCCAGGTCCGGTGGACCTCGTCGGGTGTCCGGTAGCCGAGCCCTGAGTGGGGTCGGTGGTGGTAGCGGTCGACGTAGCCGCCGATGCCACGTCTCGCGTCGTCGAGGGTCTCGTACTCGTTCAGCCACACCTCCCGTTCTTTCAGTTTCCCGAACCAGCTCTCGATGAAGGCCTGCGACTCGGGGTCGCGATAGCCGCCGCGGCGATGCTTGACCCCGAGCTCGGCGAGCTTCGCCTTGAAGCGGCGGGCGGTGAAGGCCGAGCCGTTGTCGCTGCCGAGCACGAGCTCGCCCGGCTGGATGCCGTGCGCCGCGGCGGCGCGTTCGACGACGGCGATCGCCTCGTCGGCGCGGCAGCGCAGCTCGAGCTGCCAGCCGACGATCTCCCGGGTGCAGCAGTCGATGATCGCCATCAGGTACGTCCAGCCGTGCTCGGCGACCCAGACGCTCGACATGTCGAGCTGCCACAGTTGCCGCGGCCGCTCGACCCGGAAGAAGCCGGGTCGCTTCCTGCGCTCCAGCGGGCGGCGCCGCTGGACCAGCTTCCGCTCCCGCATCACCCTCAGCACCCGCTTGCGGTTCACGGCGACACCGAGCCGGCGGCGGACGAAGGCGGTGACCATCCGGTAGCCGTCGGTCTGGTTCGCCGTCGCCTCCGCGACGATCGCCTGCTCGACCGGATCGCTGACCGGCCGCCGCTGCGGTGGCCGGCGCGGCGTCGGCGTCCGGTAGAGCGCCTGCCGGCTGATCTGCATCACGCGCGCCACGGCCGCGACGGCGAAGCCGCGCGCGACCAGCTCACGAGACCGGGCGACGCGCATGCTCACTCCCAGCCTCGCAATGCTTCCCCCGCGATCTCGAGCTCGTAGACCTTTCGGCCGAGAGCGCGCTCCAGCTCGCGGACCTTGCGCCGCAGCTCCCGCGCCCCGTCACGGTCCTCTTTGCCCGCCAGCGCGGCGCGACCGCCCTCGAGCAGCTTGTCCCGCCACGAGTAGTAGAGCGTGTCCGAGATCCGATGCTCGCGGCAGACCTCCTTCACCGACCGGTCACCGCGCAGGCCGGCCAGCACGATCGCGATCTTCTGCTCCGCCGTCCAGCTCCGGTACTGCTTCTTCTGCTCGCTCAACCTCGTTCTCCCTTCGGTCGAGCGGCCCATCCTGAGCCGGCCGCCGGACAGTCCCTCCGGCGCTACGCGCCTCCGGGACTGCCCGGCGCTCCAACCCAGCTACCTGTCAACGCGGGACCGGGGAGCGGGGCAGGGCGAGCCTTGAACCCGCCCCGCTTTGCAAGCCGGAGGTCGCCGGTTCGATCCCGGCACGCTCCACCTCGAGACCCGCCGGAAACGGCGGGTTTTCCTCATGATGGAGCCGATTCAGCACGTTCCAGGCGTCGGAACGTCATCCGCCCGAATCCGCAGCGGCCAATCCTGGCAGACACGGCTTGAGGCACCCAGGCCGTACCTGGTGCAGCGGATGTGCGCATTCGCTGCCCGAGGGTTGGTGCGTTGTTTGCGGCCGCGGCCTTCCCGCGGCCGTGCTCGGGCGGCGTACTCGGTTGCTCCATACTCGGCGCGTGCGCTAAAAACCACACCAGCGTGCTCAGTGCACGCGAAGGAGGCAGCCGATGGAGTACCGGGTCCTCGGACCGATGGAGTACCGGGTTCTCGGACCGCTGGAGGTTCTCGGAAGCGGACGCCCGCTTCGCCTTGGGGGCGCGAAGCAGCGGGCCGTGCTCGCGCTGCTGATCCTGAACGCGAACCGGGTTGTCGCACGAGAGCGACTGATCGACGGGCTCTGGGGCGAAGATGCCCCGGAGACCGCCGTGAAGAGTGTGGAGGTCTACGTCTCGCAACTGCGCAAGCTTCTGCCGGAGGCCTCGCTCCTCACGCGCCCACCAGGGTACGTACTTGAGACGGATCCCGAGAGTGTCGACCTCATCCGTTTCGAGCGACTCTTTCGGGAGGGTCGTACAGCGCTAACCGCGGGAGAGCCGGAGCGCGCCGCGCGCGTTCTCCGCGAAGCAGTCGAGCTCTGGCGGGGCCCGGTCCTGACGGAGTTTGTGAACGAGCCGTTCGCTCAGATCGAGGGTTACCGGCTCGACGACCTATGCGTCGCCGCACTCGAGGAGCGAATCGAGGCAGATTTGGCGCTCGGCCGCCACGCGGAGCTCATCAACGAGCTGGAAGCGCTGATCGTCTCGCACCCCCACCGCGAGCGGCTGAGGGGGCAGCAAATGCTGGCGCTCTACCGCTCGGGGAGGCAGACGGAAGCGCTGGAGGTCTACCGGAACGTCCGCGCGACATTGGACGAGATCGGCATCGAGCCCGGCGCAAGCCTCCAGCGACTCGAGAGACAGATCCTCGATCATGACTCCGCGATTGACGCCCTCGTGCCAGGAAGACCGGCCGCTCCAGCCGACGTTGCCCAACCGGCTCCTCATCAGCGCAAGAGCGTCACAGTCCTTTTCGCCGCGGTCGAGGTGACAAACGAGGCGGAGGAGGACCCGGGGCAGATGGCAGTCTTGTTCGACCGTCTCCACGCCGAGGCCTCGGCCGAGATCGAAGCGGCAGGAGGGACGGTCGAGAAGGGCCTCGTCGGTGCTCTACTCGCAACGTTCGGAGCAGCGACCCCCTACCAGAACGACCATGCGATTCAGGCAGCAAGAGCCGCGCTCGCGATGCAGGATCGATTGGTGCGCCTGTTCGGCGAGACGATCGCTCTGCGGATGGCCCTCGAGAGCGGCGAAGTGATCCTCGGCTGGCCCGGTGCCTTGGTTGTCGGCGCGCCAGTCACAGCATCGGCACGGCTCGTCCGTCTTGCGGGGCCGGGCGACATCGTCGTCGGCCACCGCGCCAGCCAAGCGATCGAAACCAACTTCGAGCTGCGCGAGCGCGAGCAGGCACACGTCCTTGCCCGAGTACGCGCGCAGCCGGTTGCACGCGAAGTGAGGAAGACCGTCACTGTCCTCTTTGCGGACCTGGTCGAGTCGACGCGACTGGGCCATGAGCTCGAACCCGACGCGTTGAGCCTGCTCATGTCTGACTACTTCCGGGCGATGCAATCCGCAGTCACCCGGCATGGCGGCATCGTCGAGAAGTTCATCGGCGACGCCGTCATGGCGGTCTTCGGCGTTCCGGTCGTGCATGAGGACGACGCACTGCGCGCAGTGCGTGCCGCGGCCGAAATGCGCGAGTCGCTCGCGACGCTCAATCAGGACTTCGAACGAACCTGGGGGATACGCCTGCAGGCGCGCATCGGGATCAACAGCGGCGAGGTCATGGCGGGGGACCAGTTGCAGGGCCATCTGATCGTGACGGGTCGCGCCGTCAATGTCGCAAAGCGCCTCGAGGAGGTCGCGGCAGCGGACGAGATCCTCATGAGCGAGGCGACGCATCGGCTTGTGCGTGACGCGGTGGTCGCGGAGCGCGTCTCTGACCGCGTGGCAAAAAGAGGCGAGTTGTTCGACGGTCTCGCACTCGTCGAAGTCGAACCGCACGTCCCTGGACGGGCCCGCCGGTTCGACACGCCGCTGGTCGACCGCGAGCAGGAATTCGGAGCACTGCTACACGTGTTTGAGAGTGTCGTGCAGGACCGGGATTGTCACCTGCTGACGCTGCTCGGGGAAGCCGGCGTCGGAAAGTCGCGTCTCGTCCAGGAATTCGCCCGTGAGATCGGGACCGACGCGATGGTGCTGCGCGGCCGTTGCCTACCTTACGGGGACGGCATTACCTACTGGCCGCTGTTCGAGGTCGTGCGCGACATCGTCCGCGCTGATGGAACCGCTGACGCTGATGGAACCGCTGACACCGAGCCGTCAAGCGCAGCGCTCGGCGCGCTGCTTGTCGGCGACGAGAACGGCGACCTGATCGCCAAGCTGATCTCTGAAGCCCTCGGGCTTGTCGGCACGGGTGTCGTTATCGGCGAGCAGACGTTCTGGGCCGTCCGCAAGCTCTTCGAGGCACTAGCGCAACGCCGCCCGCTCGTCATCGTGTTCGACGACCTCCAATGGGCGGAGCCTACGTTCATCGAGCTGGTCGACTACCTCGCGGAGCACTCGCGGAACGCGCCGGTCCTCCTCCTCTGCGTGGCACGGCCGGATTTGTTCGACAGCCACTCCGGTTGGGGCGGCGGCAAGCGGCACGCTGCGACGACGACACTGGAACCGCTGCAAGAGGACGACAGCCGACGCCTCATTGCGAACCTGCTCGGCCGGGAGTCGCTGCCGGTTGAAGTCGAGAAGCGCATCGCCGACGCGGCCGAAGGCAACGCGCTCTTTACCGAGGAGCTGCTCGCGATGCTGGTCGACGATAAACGTCTCGTATGGGAGGACGGCCATTGGGTGGTCGATGACGATCTCGTAGAACTGCGCATTCCCCACGAGATCAATGCCCTGCTCACGGCGCGACTCGAGCACTTGCCCGCCAGCGAGCGTACTCTGCTCGTGCGGGCGTCCGTCGAAGGCGCAATTTTCCATCGCGGTGCGCTTCGCGAGCTCGCACCCGAATTCTCAGACTCCGGGCTCGAGGTCAATCTCGCGTCGCTCGTACGCCGTGACGTTATCCGGCCTGACCGCCCGAGCTTCCTGGGCGACGAGGCGTATCGCTTCCGGCACATCCTCATCCGCGACGCCGCCTATTGGTCGCTTGCGAAGGCGGCGCGCGCTGACCTGCACGAGAGCTTCGCCGCCTGGCTCGAACGAACGGCCGGGCCGCGGATCAAGGACGAGGAAATCGTGGGTTACCACCTGGAGCAGGCGTACCGCTGCCGCGAAGGGCTCCGCCCGGCCGAGGAACTAAAGAACCTGGGAGGGAGAGCCTCACAGCGACTCGAGTCGGCTGGACGAAGGGCGCTCGCGCGCAGCGATCTTCCTGCCGCGATCGGATTGCTGAGGCGCGCCGCGTCCCTCGCCGCGGGCGACGATCGCAGAAGGGCCGCGCTGCTCCTGGCGATCGGCGCCGCGCTGATCGAGGCCGGCGAGCTCAACGAAGCGAAGTCGACTCTAGGTCAAGCGATGCGCGCCGCGACGGATCTAGGCGATGATCGCATCGAGGCGCGCGTGCTCGTCCAGCAGCAGCTCCTACGGCTGCTCGAAGGTGCGGAGGGAGGCACCGAGGAAGCAATGAGTGCCATCGATCGCGTCGTACCGATCTTCGAGCGCTTCGAAGACCATACTGGACTTTGCGACACGTGGCGGCTCGAGGCATGGATGCACTGGAACCAGGCGCACGCAGCGGCCGCCGCGGAGGCGTGGGAGCGGGCCGCGGCCCAGGCAGGAATGGCCGGCGACGACCACGTGCGGGCCGAAATCCTCACCTGGATCGCGTCGTCGCTCTGGATCGGGCCGACGCCGGTGGTCGAGGGCATCCGGCGTTGCGAGGAGATCCGCAGTCAGGTGAGCGGGCATCCCGAATTGGAGGCACTGACATTTCGCCACCTCGGCGGTCTGCATGCGATGAACGGCGAGTTCGAGCTTGCCCGCTCGCTGCTTGCTGCTAGCAATGCGGTCTTTGATGACCGACCACTAACGCTGGACGCCGCCACGTCGCATAACGAAGCCGTGGTCGAGCTGCTCGCCGGGAATCCCGCCGTGGCTGAGCGAAGCCTGCGCACCGGGTTCGAGGCGTTGCAGCAGATGGGGGAACAGGCCTGCCTGTCGACTACCGCGGCGTTCCTCGCCCGCGCCGTGCTCGCACAAGGCCGCGAAGAAGAAGCGGAGGAGCTCGTCCAGCAAAGCGAGGAGCTCGCGGCGCCGGATGATGCGCTCACGCAGATCCTATGGCGCGGCGTCCAGGCCAGGATCCTGGCGCGGCGTCACCGCGCAGCGGAGGCGGAAACCCTCGCGCGGGAAGCCGTGTCTCTCGCCGAGCAGACGGATTTCCTGGTTCACCGCGGCGACGCGCTTATCGACCTCGCGCGCATCTTGCACGACTCCGGACGCACGCACGAAGCGGCTGAAGCTGCCGCCAAGGGGTTGCATCTCCACGAGCAAAAAGGCAATCTCGTCACAGCAGGCGAGATTCGATCCCAACTCGGTGCGCTATTGCAGGACAAGCGACCCTAGCGCGGGAGGCTCGTTAGGTCGTGCAAAGACATCAACGGTGGACGCTCGGTCACCAACAACGGGCCGCATGGCGTGGGCTTACCGGACCTGTTCGAGGAAGAGCGGGTCGGGCGTCGGCGTCTTGTTCTGTGAGCTAGGACGACCGGATTCCCGAAGCTCCGAAAGGCGGTGAGAGCGTGGCAGCTGGAAACTTCAACGACGTGCAGGACCTCCTCTCCGACGGATCGGTTGACACGAAGGGCCCGCTAGATGACAACGCGGAACTCATCGAGTTCTGCGTCTGGGTCGCCCAGCGAACGGGAAAGGACGAGAGCGGTGCTGACGACGCCAACGATGCGGCCGCGACCGACATGACGGAGTTTGAGGTACTACCTGGCCCCCCGAGAGAGTGGCATTTGCCGGCCAAACCCATCGAGGGGTCGAAGAGCTTGATTGAAGGACCTGCGGTCGGAATGGCCATTGCAATGTTCAAAGTCACTAATACCAAGGGTGTTACGACCAACAGGGTCCAACTGTGGTCGCAGTCGATCGAGCTACGACGCTCTGCGGCGGCGGACTGAAACCGGAGGACCGCGGACCATCGAAGCAGGAGGGGCCGCGCGCTTGGAGCGGCCCCTCCTCGATGTGAAGAGCGTCGTGCGCCTAGCCGCCGACGATGTTCAGGGTCGGCGAATCCCAGGTCTCGATGTGAGCCGGATTGCCGGCCTCCGCGAGCGCCTTGGTGACGACGAGCCTCAGCCTGTACGTCCCGTTCGGCAGACCGCGGCGGTTCACGACCCCGTTCTTCTCGTTCGTGAAGACGGCCTTGCCGTCCCACGTGTAGGTGAAGAACCCGGGACCGGTCGACTGGCCGGGCGGCGTCAGGTCGTTCGTCGGGTTCCGCTCCACGAAGTCAGAGCGGGCGACGAGGAACTCCTGGTTTGCCGCGTTGACCGCGCGGATCTCGAGCCGCTGCGACTGGTGGGCCAGGTGGTAGAGCACGATCGGCCGATCCGGCCGCTCGCTGACGTCGTACGTCGCACCGGCCGCCTGCCGCGTCCACCCGTTGAGGGTGACGGCCGGAGGCCCCGCTGCGCACGTCGTCTGCCCGCCGGCCTTGAAGATGCCGGGGAACGTGCACGCGCCTGGCGCCAGCACCTGGATCGACTGGTAGTCGCCGGTGAAGCCGCCATACGACACGCGGAGCGGCGCGCCGCCACCCTGAGGCGTGAAGCGGATATAACCGTCGTAGATCCGACGGTCGTTTGCCGCCGCCGTGTTCGGCGTGATCGTGACGTCCACGGTTGCGCTCCCGCCTGCGGGCACCGTAACGCTCGGGGAGTTGAACGACACCGTCGCGAAGTTGGTCGTCAGACCCGGCGCGAAGGTGTTCGCGGTCGTTCCGACTGCCGCCTGATGCGAGAGGTCGTAGGTCACGGCAGTCGTGCCGCTGTTCGAGATCGTGAGCGTCTTCGTCTGAGCCGCCGTCCCCTCGCCCAGAGCGAGCTTGCCCGGACTCACCCTCGTCATCGCGAGGATGGCGTCGTCGATCTGGAGCGTGCCCGCCCCCTGGCGATGCACCGCATTGACGAGGGCCTGGTTCGGGGGCAGCAGGTTCGACGGCACCGCGTTGTTCTGGAGGATCTCGCGGAGGCGGAGCGGATTCGTCGTCCCATGAGCCTCGAGGAACAGCGCCGCTGCGCCCGCCACGTGAGGCGCGGCCATCGACGTGCCGCTGATAGTCGCGAAGCCGCCCTGCTCGAGCGGATACGTGCTCTTGATCAGACCGCCGGGCGCCGCGATGTCCGGCTTCAAGCCGAGCGAAGGCGCGAGGCCCCACGACGTGAACGACGACGGTTGCCCCGCCGTGAGGTTCGGGAACGTCTCGAGGTTGTTCGTCCACGTAATGTCGACCGTGTCCGTGAAAGCCGTCGGGATCCGACCCGCGAGGTTCGCTCCGTCGGTGTCGGAGACCGAGACGACCGGGATCGTGATCGGCGTCGAGCCAGCAACCGTCGCCGCGAACTGCCCTGGGACGTTGTTGTAGAGGACGGCGCCGATTGCGCCCGCGTTCTGCGCGTTCAGCGTCTTGATGTGGAACGTGCACGTACCGCGGCGGATGAGCGCCACCTTGCCGGTGAGGCTCCCGGCCGCCGGCGCGGTGCACATGTCGTCTGGAGTCGACGTCGTGCCGCTCCGGGTAAGCGGCATGGTCCCGCTTGTCGGAGCGTCCGGTGAGGCGGACGCCTGGATGTAGCCGAATGCCGCATCATCGGGCTTGGCCGTGAACGTCCGCAGCTCGACGTGGCTGTTGTCGAACGCCGCGACGCCGATCACGTCCTTGGCGTTCCCGGCCGAGCTCAGCGAGTAGAGGCCGTTCGTTCCGCTGTTGCCGGCCGAGATGACGACGACGGTGCCTTCGGCGACGGCTGCGTTCATCGCCTCCGCGAACGGCTCCGTATCCCAGGCGAAGGCGTCGCCGATGCTCATGTTGACGACATCCATGCCGTCGGCCTGAGCCCGCTCCATGGCCGCGATCATGAGATCCTCGGTCGTCGACCCCTCGCAGCCGAAGACGCGGTACGCACCGAACGTCACTCCCGGCGCGACGCCCTTCAGGGCAACGCCGTTGACGGTGCCGTTGGCGCCGACGATCCCGGCCACGTGAGTGCCGTGGCCGAAACAGTCGTCCGGATCGGCGTCCGGGTGCGGGATCAGCGCGCCGCCAGAGCCGCTGGAGTTGAAGCGGTCGCCAACGAAGTCGAACCCGGTCGCGACCCTGCAACCGGCGCCGAAGCAGCCGCCAAGCGCCGGATTGTCATAGTCGATTCCGGTGTCCATGACGCCGACCTTGATGCCGGCACCATCGAATCCCAGCTCGTTCTGCGCCACGTCGGCGCCGATCATCGCGAGCGAATGGACGAGCTCAGGCTCGCTGACCTGCTCGCCCGGGTCGAATGTGACAATGCCGACAGGAGTTACGGATGCGACGCCGCCGAGCTTGCTCATCAGCTGCGCCGTCTCGGCGACTGCATCGACCGAGAGTCCATGCCAAAGGTGATTGAACTGGAAGCGCTCCGTGTACCGGAGCCCCGAGGCCCGGGCATTCGCGCGGAATGCGGCAGCGGAGCCGTCGAGCTCGACGAACCACGCTCCTGTCGGCGACTCGAAGACCGTCGCGTCGCCGGTGCTCGACGCGCCGTATGCGCCCGAAGTCAGCGTCAGGAGCGTGACCACGAGCGCGACGAGCGCGGCGATGCGGGTGAACGCCCGGACACGCCGGGCGGGGAGTCGTACAGACATGCCTTCACCTCCGATTCGTTTTCTGGAGTCACGCGACGAACAGCCCGCTCTCCGAGGTCGCCGGCCGCCGCCGCAGCCCGGGACTCTAAGGCAAAAGGTCGGGCACGCGCAGAGATTCCACTTTCCGCAACCCGCAAAGCGTGTGCGGTCATACAGCGGGATCTCCTCGCTCTCCCGAGTCGCTTCGGGGCGGGCCTGGCCGCTGTCCGCCATCGCTTTCAGCGTCAGCGCGATCTCGAGGTCAGCGCCCAGCTCGCGGGCGAGCTCGAGGCTGCGGTGCTGGAAGACAGGGCGAGTCTGCACCGTCACGAGGTTGCGCTCCTTCGCACGACTGTAGGGATTCCGCCCGAAAAGGTCTGGCGCGTTCAATCCGATGGTCGCCTGGACGTACTACTAGCCACCGGCCCACGTAACTTTGCAAGCCGGAGTTCGCCGGTTCGATCTCGGCACGCTCGATCCGAGAAGTCAGGCCGCGACGCGGCGAGTGCTGAAGCCGGAGCGGATCTGGAGGACCCGCGACCGGAGGTCCTCCGGCGGCAGTCGCGGATTGAGAAGCGGGCTGGCGACGGGATCGCTCAGGAGGCGCAGGCAGGCAACGGCGCACGCCGGGTCGAACGCAAGCTCCTCAGCCTCGAGCTCCGAGGCAAGGGCTTCGAGATCGTCCGCGGCGACGCGGACACGCTCCTCGCAACCGAGTCCTGGCTCACGCACGACGCCGCGAATGAACGCGGCGAAGCCACGCCGCCGTTCGATCGTCGCTTCCCGCGACGCGTAGGCCACGACATCGGCAATCACGTAGGCGTCGCGCTCTTCGGCGAGCTGGTCGAGCAGATCCCAGCGTCGCCAGAACGCACGAGTGCCGAGTACTCCGATGACGACACCGCCCAGGAAGAGCGGCAGCGCGAGCGCCGGACGAACCTGCGTAGCTGCCAGGCTGAGACCGATTGCGAACGCCGCGAGGGCAAAGCCTGCCCACTCCTCGTGACGAAGCTCACGAAGATGTTCCGTAGCATCGTCCACGGCTCTCGCATACATCGTGATCGAACTGTGAGCGCTCCGGCCGTTCCACGGCATCGGTGCCTGGACCTACCTGCTCGCGGCTTTTCCGCAGTCGTCTAGGGGAGGACGCCGATGGCGCCGCGAGTCCGGCGGCGCACACTTCTGACATGGGTGGCTTCGCTGATGAGCTGGCTCGCGAGCTTCGCCCACCGCTGAGCGCGGGAGCTGCAGTTGCCGAGGCGGACCGCTGCCTCGAGTGTGGAGGAGCGCACGCGCCCGCCCCATGCGTCGTCGGCTGCCCCGCGAGCGTCGATGTCCCGGCCTTCGTGGCCGCGATCGCGGCAGGTGACCCGGGAACGGCGGCACGGACGATCTTCGCCGAGAACGTCCTCGGCGGGACGTGCGCGCGCGTCTGTCCAGTGGAGGTGTTGTGCCAGCGGGACTGCGTCCTGATCCACGAGGGCCGGCCTCCGATCGAGATCGCGGCTCTCCAGCGTTACGCGACGGACTGGGCATACGCGAACGGCCTCTCCTTGCGTCGTCCAGTCGAGCCCAACGGCAGGCGAGTCGCCGTCGTGGGCGCCGGTCCGGCCGGTCTGGCGGCGGCCGGCGAGCTCGCGGCGAGAGGTTATGCCGTGACCGTGTACGACGAGCGCGAGGAAGTCGGCGGGCTCGTCCGCTACGCGATCGCGCCCTATCGCCAGACGAACGAGCCGCTGCCCGACGAAGCACGGCTGCTCGCTGAGCTCGGCGTGGAGTTCCGACTCGGGACGAGGGTGGACTCGGCCCGGCTGGTTGAGCTCCTCGACGACGTCGAGGCCGTCGTGCTGGCAGTGGGAATGGGCGCTGATCTCGACGTGACGTACCCAGGCGACGACCTCGAGGGCGTATGGGAATCGCTCCCGTTCATCGAGAGGCTGAAGACCGGGCAGCCGCCGGCCGTCGGCAAGCGTGTCGCCGTCATCGGCGGCGGAAACACCGCGGTCGACGTCGCGGTCGAGGCGAAGCGGCTCGGCGCCGAAGTCTCTCTCCTCCTGTACCGGCGAACGGAGCACGAGATGCCTGCGTACGACCACGAGGTCGAGCTCGCCCGCGAGGAGGGAGTCGAGATCCGCCTGCTCACGAGTCCCGTCCGCTTCGTCGGCGAGGACCACGTCGAGGGCGTTGGCTGCGCGGAGATGCGGCTCGGTGCCCGCGACGAGACAGGGCGTCGCCGGCCCGAACCGGTGCCAGACAGCGAGTTCGTGATCCCCGTCGACACCGTCGTCAAGGCAATCGGCCAGCGGCCGCGGGAGGAGTTCCAGGCTTTGCTCGAGTACGTCCACGAGGACGGCCCCACCGGTCACCCGAAGATCTTCGCCGCCGGTGACGCAGTGAACGGCGGCGCCAGTGTCGTCCAGGCCGTGGCCGAAGCGAAGCGCGCCGTCGCGGCGATCGAAGAGGCGCTGGCATGAACGGCACGACCGAGATCCGCTGGCACGCGCGCGCCGGACAGGGAGCGAAGACCGCGGCGCAGATCCTCGCCCTGGCGCTGATGCGCACGGGGAAGGGCGTGCAGGCGTTCCCGGAATACGGGCCTGAGCGCCGCGGGGCGCCGCTCCGCGCGTTCAACCGCATCGCGGATCGTCCGATCCGCCGCCACGACGCCGTAACGGATCCTGACGTCGTGATCGTGCTCGAGCCGTCGCTCGTGCACGAGGCCGGGGTCGCGGAGGGGCTCAGACCCGACGGGTTCGTCGTCTTCAACGGCGATGCAGCGCCGTTCGAGCTCGAGGACGTCGACGTTCGCTGTGTCCCAGCCGAACGCCTGGCACCGGAGCTCGGCTCAAGCTTCGTGAACATCGTCATGCTCGGCGCGGTCGCGGCCGAGATCGGTGAGCCGCCTCTCGCCGAGCTGCAGGAGGCAGCCGTGGAGACGCTCGGCCGCAAGGTCGACGAAGACGACGTCCGTCATGCGGTGGCGGAGGGGTACGCATGGGCGAGCTGACGACCTGGCAGGCGTTGCCGATCGCAGGCGCCGTTCGCCCCGACGAAGCACCCCGCACCCTCACCGGCAGCTGGCGGACCGGCGAGCGGCCGGCCGTCGACCTGTCGCTGTGCGTGGACTGCCTCCTCTGCTGGCTCTACTGCCCCGACTCCGCCGTGACGCTCTCCGGCGAGGAGTTCACCGGCTTCGATCTCGACACCTGCAAGGGTTGCGGGATCTGCGCCGACGTCTGCCCCGTCGCCGCGATCCGGATGGTGGCGGAATGACCGACCTCCGACTGCTCACCGGAGGCGAGGCGGTCGCTCACGCGATGTGCCAGATCGATCCCGACGTCGTGCCCGTCTACCCGATCACGCCCCAGACGCCGATCATCCAGACGTTCGCGAAGCTCGTCGCGGACGGGAGGGCGGACACGGAGATCGTCAACGTCGAGTCGGAGCACTCTGCGATGAGTGCTGCAATCGGCGCCGCGCTCGCAGGGGGACGCACGATGACCGCGACCTCTTCCCAGGGGCTCGCCCTGATGGCCGAGGTCGTCTACATCGCCGCGTCGATGCGGGCGCCGATCGTCATGGCGCTCGGCAACCGTGCGCTCTCGGGGCCGATCAACATCCACTGCGACCACTCGGACTCCATGCTCATACGCGACTCCGGCGTCGTGCAGCTCTTCGCCGAGAACGCGCAGGAGGCATACGACCTGATGGTAATGGCGCCGCGCATCGCCGAGGACTCGCGCGTCCTGCTGCCGGTGCTCGTCTGCCTCGACGGCTTCACGATCACGCACTCCGCCGAGCCGGTGTCACTGCTGCCCGACGGCGAGGTGGCGCGCTTCGTGGACGAGTACTGCGTCCCGAACGCCGTGCTCGACACGGCGCACCCGACGACGCAGGGGCCGTTCGCAATGCCCGATTACTACTTCGAGCTGCGCCGCCAGCAGGCGGCAGCGCTTGACGCCGCCCTCGACGTGATCGACGAGGTGGCAGCCGACTTCGAGCGGCTTTCTGGACGATGGCTCGGCGCTGTAGAGGCGTATCGGCTCGAGGATGCAACGCAGGCGATCGTTGCCCTCGGTTCCACGACCGGCACGGTCAAGGACGTCGTCGACGACCTGCGCGACGAGCACGAGCCGGCCGGCCTGCTGAAGCTCGTGTCCTTCCGGCCCTTCCCCTCCACCGCGGTCGCAGCGGCGCTCGACGGCTGCGAGCGCGTCGCGGTGCTCGATCGCGCGGACTCGCCAGGCGGCACACCGCCACTCCACGCCGAGCTCGCCGCTGCGCTCTACGGCTGCGGAGTCGAGCTCGACGGCTACGTCTACGGCCTCGGTGGCCGCGATCTGCACCCGCCGGACGTGCGCGCGATCTTCAGCGGTGCAGCCGCTCCATACGTCGGACTGCGAGGTGAGCGATGTCCCGTCTGAAGACGATCGTGCGGAACCAGCGTGGCGTCCAGCCGCTGCGTGGCGGGCACTCGCTGTGCCAGGGCTGCGGCGTCCCCATGGTCGTCCGCACGGTGCTCGGCACGATCCGGCAGCCGGCCGTCGTCGTGAACGCGACGGGCTGCCTCGAGGTGGCGACGACGCGCTTCCCGACCACCGCGTGGAACGTTCCGTGGCTCCACGTCGCCTTCGAGAACGCCGCAGCAGTCGCGAGCGGCGTCGAGAGCGCCCAGCGAGCGCTGCGACGCCGGCACGCGCTGCCGGACGGCGAGGAAGTGGCGGTCGTCGTCTTCGCCGGCGACGGGGGCACGTACGACATCGGCCTCCAGGCGCTCTCGGGAGCGCTCGAGCGCGGCCACCGGTTCCTCTTCGTCTGTTACGACAACGAGGCGTACATGAACACCGGTGTTCAGCGCTCCGGCGCGACGCCGTTCGGCGCGAGCACGACGACCAGCCCCGCGGGCCTCGAGAGCTTCGGCAAAGCGCAGAGGCGCAAGGACATGACGGCCATCGCGGTCGCGCACCACGTCCCGTACGTCGCGCAG
>JBOGZW010000029.1:0-14316 GCA_050697575.1 Gaiellaceae bacterium
GCTCGGCTCGGAAGGCCGCACCGGCGCGCCCCGTCGAGGCCGTCGAGGAGGCCCAGAAGACTGCCCAGGAGATCCGCGATGCCTGAGAAGCGAACGACAGCCCAGGTGCGAAACGAGATCGCCGCCCAGCGTGAGGCGCTCGTCGGGGACATCCGCGGCTTTCGGCAGGACGTGGCGGGCGTGCTCCCCTACGCGATCGGGACGGCCCTCGCGCTCGCGATCCTCACGCGGTCGAAGACCGCGCGCACAGCGCTCAGGATCCTTTGGTGGCTCCGCTGACCTCGACCGGCGGCCAAAGTAGACCTACGATTTCGAGGAACGACGCGGGTTTGCGCGGTAGTATCTGACACTGAGTTGGGCCGGTTTTTGTGCCGATTCATCCACAGCGAACCGGCGTTTACCGGCGGTCCGGCGGAGCCCTGGCTACGCGCGGAGCTCGGCGCCGAACCGCTTGGCGAGTGCGGCCACGATCTGCGCGCGTAGCGAAGCCGCATCCTCATCGGAGAGCGTCCGGTCGGCCGCCTGGAACGAGACCCGGAAGGCAATCGACTTCCGCCCCTCCCCTGCTTGCTCGCCGCGGTAGACGTCGAAGGCCTCCATCTCGCGCAGCTCAGGCCCGGCGGCCGCGCGTGCGGCCTCGACGAGCTCGGCGGCCGTCACGGACTCGGCCACGGCGAAGGCGAGATCCTGCTTGACCGCCGGATAGGTGATCACGTCCTCATAGACCACGAGCTTCGAAACGCGTGGGATCAACGCGTCGACGTCGAGCTCGAACAGGCCCCAGGCGCCCGGCAGCCCGCCGTCCGCGAGCTCTAGCACCCACCCTTCGGCCGTCTTCGCCCCTGGCCCGGGGAACCGCAAGCCGTCGGCGCGCTCGAACGACGGGCTCACGCGCAGCGCCGCGTACAAACCTTCCACGATGCCCTTCGCGCGCCGGAAGCCGCCCTCGACGATGCCGGCGACGTGCCAGCGCTCGTCCGGCAGCTCCTCGCCACTCGGCAGGTAGACGTGGGCGAGCTCGAAGAGCGCGATGTCCTGCGCGCCCGCGTCGACATTCCGCGCCGCCGCCGCGATGAGACCATCGGTGAGCGACGTGCGCAGCACGGCCTGCTCGGTCGACAGCGGCTCGGGCAGCCGGATTGCTCCGGGCACGGGGTCGTCGGGAAGGAGGCTCCACGTGTAGGCCTCCGCGAAGCCGAACCCGCCGAGCGTGTCCTGGATACGGCGGCGGATTCTCTGGGCGTCCGTGAGCCTGCCGTTGAGCTCGGTTCGCTCCGGCTGCGTGGCCGGCACGCGCTCGAGGTCGAAGCGCGCGACCTCCTCCACGAGGTCGATCTCGCGGGTCACGTCGCCCGCACGCCACGTCGGCACGCGCACGTTCCAGTCCTCGCCGACCTCGAAGCCCAGGCGCTCGAGCCGGCGGCGCTGCTCGCGCTCCTCGATCTCGAGCCCCGCGACCTGACCGGCGCGCTCGGGGCGGTAGGCGATCGTCGCCGGCGGGCGCGGATCGGCCCGTGCGTCGTCGTGCCCCGTCCAGCGCGCCCCCGTGAGCGACACGAGCAGCTCGGTGGCGAAGCGCGAGGCCTGGAGCGCAACCTCCGGGTCGACGCCCTTCTCCCAGCGGTTCGACGCCTCCGAGCGCAGGCGCAGCCGCTCGGACGAACGCATGATGCCGACGGGCTCGAAGTTCGCCGCCTCGAGTAGCACCGACGTCGTCGACTCCGAGACCTCGGTCTCTTCGCCGCCCATGATCCCGGCGATCGCGATCGGCCGTTCGCCGTCCGTGATCAGGAGGTCGTCCGGCTCGAGCGCGCGGTCCTGGCCGTCGAGCGTCCGCAGCCGCTCGCCCTTCTTCGCGCGCCGCACGCCGATTCGCCCGCCGGCCAGCGTGTCGAAGTCGAACGCGTGCAGTGGGCTGCCGAGGGCGTGCATGACGTAGTTCGTGATGTCGACGACGTTCGAGATCGGGCGCATGCCTGCTGCGACGAGCCGAGCCTTGAGCCAGTGCGGCGACGGCCCGACGCTGACGTCCCTGAACAGACGGCCGATGTAGCGCGGGCAGCCGTCGAGGTCGTCGATCTCGATCGTCACGGGCTCGTCGCCGGCGCGGTCAGGGTCGACCCCCGGCGGCGGCGCCAGCTCGGTGTCGAAGATCGCCGACACCTCGCGGGCGATGCCGTAGACGCCGAGGAGATCCGGCCGGTTGTGCGTCGTCTCGAGCTCGAGCACGATGTCGGAGAGCGGCAGGGCGTCGCTGAGCGGCGTGCCCGGCTCCCACTCGTCGGGCAGGACGATGATGCCCGCGTGGTCGTCGCCGAGCTCGAGCTCCTGCTCGGAGAGGATCATCCCGTCGGACACGGAGCCCCGCAGCTTCGCCTGCTCGAGCACGCGTCCGTCCGGGAGCACGGCGCCGGGCAGGGCGACGGCAACCGTCGCGCCGGCCGAGAAGTTCCACGCTCCGCACACGATCTGGCGCGGCTCTGCCTCCCCGACGTCCACCGAGCAGAGCTGGAGCCGGTCGGCGTTGGGGTGCTTGCCCGCCTCGAGCACCCGCCCGACGCGGTAGAGACCGAGGTTGCCGTCGCTGTCGGCGACGCCGCGCGTCTCGATCCGCTCCACCTCGCAGCTCGTTAACAGCAGCCGCTGCGCGAGCTCCGTCGCGTTCACGTCGAAGTCGACGTAGTCGTGGAGCCAGGAGAGAGGGACTCTCAAAACTGCCTCAGCACGCGGAGATCGTTCTCCCAGAACATGCGGATGTCCGGGATGCCGTGGCGCTGCGCGGCGATGCGGTCGAGCCCGAGGCCCCACGCGAAGCCGCTCCACTCGTTCGGGTCGTAGCCGACGTTCTCGAAGACGGCCGGGTCGACGACGCCCGCGCCGCCCATCTCGAACCAGCCCGAGTGCTTGCAGAACGCGCACCCTCGCCCTTCGCAGAGAAAGCACGTCACGTCGAACTCGACGGACGGCTCGGTGAACGGGAAGAAGCCTGTCCGCATCCGCACCTCGCGGTCGTCGCCGAACATCGCGTGGAAGAAGTGCAGGAGAGTGCCCTTGAGGTCCGCGAGGGTGATGTTGCGATCGACGGCAAGCGCCTCCACCTGGTGGAAGACTGGCGTGCTCTTCGGGCTCGGCGTGTCGCGCCGGTACGTCCGCCCCGGTACGGCGATGTAGATGGGCGGCTGCCGCGACTCCATGACCCGTATCTGCCCCGTCGACGTGTGAGTCCGCAGCAGCGTGTTGTCGTCGACGTAGAACGTGTCCCGCGGAGACCGAGACGGGTGCGTCAACGGCTGGTTGAGCGCGTCGAAGTTGTGCCAGACGGTCTCCACCTCGCGGCTGTCGACGATCTCGTAGCCGAGGCCCAGGAAGATGTCTTCGGCCTCGCGCAAGATCTGCGTGAGCGGATGGAGGCGCCCGAGCGGCGGGCGGTCCCCCGGGAGTGTCACGTCGAGGCCCTCGGCCGCGTCGAGCCTGCCTGCCCGCTCGAGCACCGCCTGTCGCTCGTCGACCGCGGCCTCCAGCCGCTCGCGGACGGCGTTCAGCGCCATGCCGGTCTCCCGGTCACGCACCTCTCGCAGCGCGAGCTTCAGCTCGCTCTTGCGGCCGAGGAAACGGACGCGCAGCTCCTCGAGCGCGTCAAGCGATTCGGCCCTCTCGATTGCGCTCAGAGCCTCAGTCTCGAGCGCCTGGGCGTCCATCCGCCGACTGTACCATCGGCCTTCATGACGTCTGTCTACGACCCCTTTGCAGCGGTCTACGAGACTTGGGCGGCCGAGATGACCGAGGACGTGCCCTACTACGTCGAGCTCGCCCGGGAGGCGCCGGACGGGCCTATCGTCGAGCTGGCGGTGGGCACCGGCCGCGTAGCGGTGCCGGTGGCACTCGAGACCGGCAGGCGAGTGATCGGCATCGATGCGTCTCCCGCGATGCTCGCGCAGGCTCGCGTGCGCGCCGAGCAGACGGGCGCCCATCTCGAGCTGCGAGGGGCCGACATGCGCGACTTCACCCTCGACGAGCCGGCCGCGCTCGTCTACTGCCCGTTCCGCTCGCTGCTGCACCTGCCCACGTGGCAGGACAAGCGGCGGGCCTTCGAACGCGTGGCGGCGAGCCTGCAGCCGGGAGGGCGTTTCGCGTGGAATACCTTTTGCTTCAACGTCCGGATAGCCGCCGAGTTCGAGGGCCACCACCCGGACGATCCCGTCCCGCACACGATCCGGCAGGCACCCGGCGACAACCGCGTCGACATCGAGCTCGACGCCGGCGGTGCAATCTCGCTGTGGTGGGTGACGAAGTCGGAATGGGAAGGCTTGATCGACGTGGCGGGCCTGGAGGTCGAAGCGCTCTACGGGTGGTTCGACCGGCGGCCGTTCGACGACGAGAGCCCGGAGTTCGTGTGGGTGACCCGAAAGCCTGGCTGAGCGCGGAGAGGGCTCCCGGAGGAGCCCTCTCGGAGTCGGTCGCCGGGTGCGACTACGGCCCGACGGTCAGCTGGTCCGCGTAGATGTTCTGGTTGCGGTTGCCGGTGTTGTTCGACGCCGGCCCGGGAGCCGGGTCCGTGTCGCAAGGAGTGACGTCGCGGTTGTCAGCCCACGCGACATGCACGATGTGGTTCATGCCGTTCCAGTAGGCGTCGAGCTCGTTGTAGTCGCCGTGAAAGGCCGACGTGCCACCGCCGAACGTGAGACAGTTGCCGTTGTGTGAGACGTCCGTCACACGCGTCGCGGCGTCGAAGACCGGATAGACGGCGCCGCTGCAATTCGTGCAGGCGTAGTACACGTCGAGTGCCTCGTTTGTCGCCGTGACGCTGTTCTGGAAGTCGTACCAGGCGACGTGCAGAGCGCCGTTGGACACCTCGATCGTCGGGAATATCTGGTGTCTGGTCGAGGCTCCTTCGCCGTTGACCTGAACGGCCGGGCCCCACGTCGCGCCGCCGTTCGTCGAGCGCTGGACGTAAATGTCGTAGTCGCCGCCGCCGGCGCGGCTCTGGTACGCGGCGTAGACGACGTCGGCATCCGTGTCGTCCGTGGCGACGAACGCGAAGGTCGGCGTTCTGAACACGACCCCGGGAGCCTGGCCCGAGACGACGGGGCCGATCACGACCGGCTGGCTCCATTTCCTGCCGCAGTCGGTCGACTTCATGATGTTGATCGTGTTCGCACCGGTGCTCCGCTCGAACGCGTTGTAGGCGACGTACACCGCACCGTCCGCTCCCACGGCGATGTCCGCCCCTTGGTTGTTCGGCGTGCCCGACCGGCCACCGGTCGAGACTACCTTGGCCGGCGAGAACGTCGCTCCCCCGTCATCCGAGACACTGACCATGATCGCGGAGCTCCCGGAAGCGTGGAAGTCAGTGTGAGCCACGTACACATTCCCAGCGCAGTCGCTGGCGGACGCGGAGTTGAGATCGGCCTCCATCCACTCCTTGTCGGTGAACGTGCCCACGAAGCCCGCCGCTCCCGGCACAGCGAAGCCGACGGCGCCGCGCTCGACGACGGTCGTTCCCGCATACGTGAAGTCGGGCGGATTCGCCGCCGAGTTGGGCGTTGAGAGACCGCCCGGTGAGCCCGGTGTGTAGTCGTATCGCGCCACGTAGACGAGGTTGTCCACCGGCCGATCGGGCTGGTCGAAGTTGCGGTTGAACGCGATGCCGGCCACGAGCAGGTCGCCGTCTGGGGCGAAGCGCACGACCGGATCACCCGATGCGTCGAGATTCTTGAGCGGTGAGGCGCTCCCAGCCGCCGACGTGTCCGACGGGAACCCTGGGACAAACGTGTTGAACCACGTTGCTCCCTCGTCGTCCGAGACGTAGAAGCCCAGCCAGACGTCGAGCGTGACCGTCACCATCCGGTAGTCATTGGCCCCTGCCGCCACGATGTCCGTGTCGACGGGGCTGATGGCGATCGTCGCCTCGGTCGATTGCGGTTCTGCGCGTCGAAGCCCGGGTTCGGCGTGCCGCCGACGGCGTTGTTGTTGTCGTTGGTGACCTCGACGTCCATGCCGTCGGTCGCGTGGCCGGCAATGCTGCTTGGCACCGCGAGCAGGCCGACGGCCAGCGCCGTGAGCAGCATGAGGCGCCGGCCTCTCTCGAGGCAGAGCATTACGCCCCCTTTCTTGAGCGGTAGCCGACGGGGGCTGGCCTACCCTACGGTCCGTGGACGCGAAACCCACCGCGGCCCAGCCCTACGACTCGATCGCCAGGCTCTACGACCCCTGGAGCCGCAGCGTTGTCGAGGACGTCTCGTTCTACGTCGAGGAGGCCTCGCGGGCGTCGCCCGGGCCCGTCGTCGAGCTCGGGGTGGGTACGGGGCGGATCGCCGTCCCCGTGGCCGCGGCAGGAGTCTCCGTCATCGGCGTCGACTCCTCGGCGGGCATGCTCGACATCTGCCGGGAAGCGGCAGAGCTGGCGGGCGTCGACGGTCTCGTCGACCTGCGGCTCGGCGACTACTCAAGGCCGCCCGTGGCCGAGCCCACTTTCCTCGTGCTGTGCCCGTTCCGCGCGTACCTCCATCTCCACAGCGACGAGGAGCGGCTCGAGGCGCTGCGCGCTGCCTATGAGCTCCTCGTGCCTGGAGGCCGGCTCGTCTTCGACGTGTTCACACCGAGCGCCGAGGACATCGAGGAGACGCACGGACGCTGGCTGGAGCGCGAGCCGGGAATCTTCGAGCGGGCCGAATGGGACACCGAGCGCCGGGTGCTGACGCTGTCGCTGCGCGGCCCGGACGGCGAGACGACGATGGCGCTCGCCTGGGTGTCCCAGGCCGAATGGCGTGCGCTGCTCCATGGCGCCGGCTTCACCGTCGACGCGTGCTACGGCTGGTTCGACCGGCGGCCGTGGGCCGGCGAGGAGGATTCCATTTGGATCGCGACCCGACCTGCTCTAGGCTAGCGCCATGAGCTGGTGGGTCTGGCTGGTGATCCTCGGCGCGCTGATCGCGCTCGTCGTGATCGTCGTCGGGATGTACAACAAGCTCGTCAGCGTACGCAACCGCGCGGAGAACGCCTGGGCGCAGGTCGACGTCCAGCTCCGCAAGCGCTACGACCTGATCCCCAACCTGGTCGAGTCCGTGAAGGGGTACGCGGCGCACGAGCGAGCCGTGTTCGAAGAAGTGACCCAAGCACGTACGCGCGCGCAGCAGGCCCAGGGCGTCCAGGAGCAGGCGCAGGCCGAGAACGCGCTGACGGCGGCGATCGGTCGGCTCTTCGCGGTGGCCGAGGCGTATCCCGAGCTCCGCGCGACCGAGAACTTCCAGCAGCTCCAGGCCCAGCTGACCGAGGTCGAGGGCGACATCGCAGTCTCCCGCCAGGTCTACAACGACACCGTCCTGACGTACGACACCGCGCTCGAGACGGTGCCGACGAGCATCATCGCGGGCATCTTCAACTTCCGCCCGCGCGAGTACTTCGAGGTCGAGGAGGCCGCGATTCGCGAGGCTCCTCAGGTGAGCTTCCCCTGATCAGAACGCGTATCGCGTACATCGTCGGTGTCGTCGCGGCCGTCGTCCTCGTGGTCCCGGGCGCCGCGCAGGCGAAGTCGTACTCGCTGCCGCAGGCGGTCGTCCACGTGGAGATCGCGCCCGACGGCTCGCTGCTCGTGCGCGAGGACATCACGTTCTCGTACGCGGGCTCGTTCAGCGGCGCATACCGGGACATCCCCGTGCGCGACGGCGAGCGCATCGATCTCGTTTCGGTCAGCGAGGGCAGCCGCCGCTACCGACCGGGGGGCAACACCGAGCTCGGCAGCTTTGACCGACCGGACGTCTTCGGCGTCGAGAAGACCGACGACCAGGTGCGGGTCGTGTGGCACTACCGCGCGAACGGCGGCATCAGGACGTTCACGATCAGGTACCGGTTCCGCGGCCTCGCGGTTGCCTACGACGACGTCGTCGACGTCAACCTCAAGGTCTGGGGTGACCACTGGCCGGTGGCCATCTACGACCTGCGCGCGGAGATGGAGCTGCCAAGGCCGATCGCGCTCACCGGCACGCGCTACCGAGTGTGGGGCGCTCCCCAGTGGGTCCACGGAGTGGTCGAGCGCTCGCGCACGGGGACGTCGTTGCGCGCCGCCAACGTCGCGGCGGGCCAGTTCGTCGAGATGCGCACGGTCTTCCCCCGGCGGCTCCTCACCTCGACGCGGGGAGCGCGCGTGGTCGACGGCAACGGCTTCGCGACGATCGTCGCCCGGCAGACGAAGCGCGCTGAGGACTACGACGACGATCGCGAGAAGCTTCAGGACGCGAGAGACAACCTCGGCCGAACGATGCTTACGCTTTCCGCGTTCGCATTCGCGCCGGCGCTGGCCGTCATGTTCGTCATCTGGCTCCTGTTCGGACGTGAGCGGGGCACCAGCTACGACCGCGAGTACGAGCAAGAGCCGCCCTCGGACGAGGCGCCGGCCATCGTGCCGCCGCTCCTGCGCCAGGGCACGTACCCCGGCTCGCTCGAGTTCACGGCCACGCTGTTCGATCTCATCCGGCGCGGCTACTACGTCGCGAAGCCGGTGACGAGCGAGAAGAAGACGTGGGCGGGCCTGCGCTCGGAGCAGGTCGCGGACCTTGAGCTGTCGATGGGCGATGCAGAAGTTGAGTTGGCCACGTTCGAAGAGCCGGTGGCCAAGGTCTTCGACCACATCCTCGACGACGGCCCCGAGCTGCTGTCGAAGATGCGCGATCGCATCGAGGCAACCCGTACCTCGAACAGCAAGCGCTTCGAGCGCTTCAAGGAAGACGTCTCTGACGAGATCGGCAAGCGCCACTGGTACGTCGGCACGGGCGCAAAGGCCCTCGGGTTGATCATCGCCGCGCTCGTCGTCGCGGCGGTCGTGCTCTTCTGGAGGGGCATCGCGGGCTTCCGGCCCGTGGCACCGCGCTGGAACGACATCGTCCTCATCGCGCTCGGCGTCTGCGCGGTCGTCAACGCCGTCGTGCTCGTGATCGGCATCGGGAATACGAAGCTCTGGCGCCGTCGTACGCGTGATGGGCAGCTCGAGGCGCAGCGCTGGGAGGCGTTCCGCCGCTACCTCTCCGACTTCCCTCGTCTCGACGTCGCTCCGCCTGCCACGCTCGCGCTCTGGGAGCGGTTCCTCGTGTACGGCATCGCATTCGGGATCGCCGAGCGCGTGCTCCAGGGCGCTCAGCTCCACATGCCAGAGGAGCTGGCCGAGGCGAGCTCGATCTACTGGATCAGCCCGCACGGCGACCTCGGCTCGGGTGCCAGCGCGCTCGCGATCGGCGATCTCTCGGCGGGCTTCGGCTCAGCTCTCGCCCCGCCGGCTTCGAGCGGCTCCGGAGGCACGGGCGGCGGCTTCTCCGGCGGCGGTGGAGGCGGCGGTGGAGGAGGCGGTGGCGGAGCGTGGTGAAGCTAGTGACGGCGGCTGTGCTCGTAGAGGGCGATCGCGCCGGCGACCGCAACGTTGAGCGACTCGGCGCCCTCGGCCATCGGGATCGACGCGGCCCCGTCGCACCGGTCGAGCACGTCTGACGGCAAGCCCTCGCGCTCGGCTCCCAGCACGAACGTCACCCGCTCGGGTAGCTCCACTTCCCTGAGCGGCTGACGGCCCCCGATGACGAGCGCAAACCGCGGCGTGGGCGCGTTGTCGAAGTCGAGCAACGGCACGCGGAAGATCGCGCCGGCCGAGCCGCGCAGCGCCTTCGACGAGGTCGGGTCCGCGCACCCGGACGAGAGCGCGACGAAGGCGCCGAACGCGTCCGCCGTGCGGATGAGCGTGCCGACGTTCCCCGGGTCCGAGACGTGCCAGAGCGCGAGCCCGACGACTCCCGGCTCTCCCTTGTCGAGCCCATCGCGCCGGAAGACCGCGATCACCCTCCCGGGGTGTGCGAGCTCAGAGACGTCCGCCAGCAGCTTCGGCTCGACGTCGACGCCGGCCGTCAGCACGTCCACCGGCTGGAGGCCGGCCTCGAGGCCGGCCTGGACGAGATCCTCGCCCTCGACGACGAACAGCCCCAGCCGCCGGCGCTGCGCAGCAGAGCGCAGGCGCCGGACGAGCTTCAGCCGCGGGTTGGCCGCCGAGGTGATCACCCGGGCACCGTACGTCTAGTTCTCGAGAGCTGCTTTCGCCTTCGCCGCGATCGCCTTGAAGGCGTCAGGATCAGTGACGGCGATGTCGGCGAGCACCTTGCGGTCCAACTCGATCTCGGCCTTCTTGCAGCCGGCTACGAACTGGTTGTACGAGAGGCCCTCGCGGCGAGCGGCGGCGTTGATCCGAATGATCCAGAGGCTCCGCATCGACCGCTTGCGGACGCGCCGGTCGCGGTACGCGTAGACAAGCGACTTGTCGACCTGCTCCTTCGCACGCGTGTAGCTGACGTGCTTGAGACCCCAGTAACCCTTGGCCTGCTCGAGGACCTTGCGCCGCTTCTTGCGGGAGGCGACGGAGCGCTTCACGCGCGGCACATCAGCTCCCCCTCCCCAGCTGCTTCCGAACCTCGCGGACGTCGGAGGGGTGCACGGCCTCGTCGCGGCCGAAGTCGCGCTTGCGCTTCGCCGACTTCCCCTCGAGGTTGTGGCTCTGCATCGCGTGGCGGCGCAGGATCTTGCCCGTGCCCGTGACTTTGAACCGCTTCTTCGCGGAACTTGAAGGCTTCTGTTTCGGCATGTGTTCCTCTAGCTTCCGGTTGCGCTCTGGACTTCGGGCTCCACTTCGCCGGCGGGCCGCTCCTTCTGGC
The DNA here is from genome assembly GCA_050697575.1 of Gaiellaceae bacterium. GTDB lineage: Bacteria > Actinomycetota > Thermoleophilia > Gaiellales > Gaiellaceae > PALSA-612. Next base: position 10,683 of record JBOGZW010000029.1, read on the forward strand.
CGGCGGCCTTCGTCGGCGCGAGCACCATGACCATGTTCCTTCCGTCCACCTCGGGCTGAGCCTCGATGAAGCCCAGCTCGGCGACGTCCTCGGCGAGCCGCATCAGCAGGTCGCGGCCACGCTCCGGGTGAAGGGTCTCCCTCCCCCTGAACATGATCGTGACCTTGACCTTCGCGCGCTGTCCGAGGAAACGCAGGACGTGGCCTTTCTTAGTCTCGTAGTCGTGGATCCCGATTTTCGGTCTGAGCTTGATCTCCTTGACGTGTATCTGGGACTGGTGCTTGCGGGCGAGCTTGGCCTTCTGCTCCTGCTCGTAGCGGTACTTCCCGTAGTCCATTACCCGTGCCACAGGCGGATCGGCCTGCGCGGCGACCTCCACGAGGTCGAGGCCTTTCGACTCCGCGTACTCGAGGGCCTCGGCAGTCGGCTTGATGCCAAGCTGCTCGCCGCCCTCGTCGATGAGCCTGACGCGTGGCACGCGGATCGAGTCGTTGGCCCGGGTCTGGGGGACCGGACGGACGGGCTCTACGAACCGTCTCGGTCTCAAAGGGTTGTCACCAAGCCGCCTCTATCCTCCTGATTGAACGACGAAACCGCTATGCAAGCGGCCCGGTACCTCGTCGTTGCGACTCGGTTGAACCTCCACGGAGCCCGAAGCTCGGGAGGTGAGGAACGGTGCCGCTCCTGCTTCGCAGAGCTAGAGGGTAGCAAGCTCGGCGATGAGGTGGTCGAGGCTGCGGGTCGCCTGGCCTCCACCCCGCTCCCGCACGGCGAGCGCGGCGTCCGACTCCTTGTCGCCGTAGACGACGACCCGTGGGATCTTCTCCAGCTCCGCGTCGCGGATCCGCTTGGCGACGGTCTCGTCACGCTCGTCGACATCGGCGCGCGCGCCGGCCTCCACGAGCCTCGTCCGGATGTCTTCGGCAGCCGCGCGATGGCTCTCGCCGACCGGGATCACGCGCACCTGCACCGGCGCGAGCCAGAGCGGGAAGTCGCCCGCGTAGTGCTCGATGAGGATGCCGAGGAACCGCTCGAGCGATCCCAAGAGCGCCCGGTGGACGACGTACGGCGTGTGCTCGGCGTTGTCGGCGCCCATGAAAGTAAGACCGAAGCGCGCGGGCATGACGGCGTCGAGCTGGATCGTCCCCATCTGCCAGGACCGTCCGAGCACGTCCGTCATGTGCAGGTCGATCTTCGGGCCGTAGAACGCGCCGTCCCCCTCGTTGACGGTGTACTCGATCCCGCGCCGTTCGAGCGCCGCCTCGAGGGCACCCTCGGTGAAGTCCCACTCCTCGTCGGCGCCGAGCTTGTTCTCAGGCCGGGTGGAGAGCTCGAAGCGAGCCGTCATGCCGAACAGCTCATAGAGGTACGCGGCGAAGTCCAGGCAACCGAAGATCTCGTCCTCGATCTGCTCGCGCGAGCAGAAAATATGAGCGTCGTCCTGCGTGACATGCTGGACGCGGAGCAAGCCGTGCAGCGTGCCGGCGCGCTCGTTGCGGTGGAGCGTGGACGACTCGGCGTAGCGGAACGGCAGGTCGCGGTAGCTGCGGAGGTCAGAGCCGAAGAGCAGCATGTGGCCCGGGCAGTTCATCGGCTTGAGGCCGAGCGTCCGCTCCTCGCCGTACGGCACGAGGAACATGTCGTCGCGGAACTTCTCCCAGTGGCCGGACGTGATCCAGACGGCGGTGTCGTACATCAGGGGTGTCTTCACCTCGACGTAGCCGCGCTTCGCGTTCTCCCGGCGCCTGAGGTCCTCGAGGATGTTCCAGAGCACCATCCCCTTCGGGTGCCAGAACGGCATACCTGGTGCACTGTCGTCCATGTGAAAGAGGTCGAGCTGCTGGCCGAGCTGGCGGTGGTCGCGGCGCTTCGCCTCCTCCAGGCGCTCGAGGTACGTGTCGAGGTCCTCCTGCGTGTAGAACGCTGTGCCGTAGATCCGCGTCAGCTGGGTGTTCTTCTCGTCCCCACGCCAGTACGCGCCGGCGAGGCCGGTGAGCTTGAGCGCCTTGATCGGCTTCGAGTCCTGGAGGTGCGGGCCGCGGCAGAGATCGGTGAACTCGCCCTGCGTGTAGAGGGAGATGTCGCCTTCGGCCGTATCGACGAGCTCGATCTTGTATGGCTCGCCCTCGGCCGAGAAACGCTTGCGCGCCTCGTCGCGTGAGATCTCCTCCCGCTGCCAGTCGCGCCCCTCCTCGAGCTCGCGGCGGATCTCCTCCTCGATCCCCTCGAGGTCGGACTCGTGGATCGGCTCCGGGAACTCGAAGTCGTAGTAGAAGCCGTTTTCGATCGGCGGGCCGATGGCGATCTTCACGCCCGGATACAGCCGCCGCACAGCCTCCGCCAGTAGGTGCGCCGCCGAGTGCCGGAGGACGTAGAGCGCGTCGGGGTCGTCACGGTTGCGCGTCGTCAGGATCTCGATCTCGCCGCCGTCGGTCAGCGGGAGCCGCAAGTCCTGGACGTGGCCGTTCGAGCGCACGAGCACCGCCTGCTCGGCGAGTTTCGGGCCGATCGCCTTTGCGGCGTCGAGACCGGAGGCGCCGTCCGGGAGTTCGAGCCCGGACTTGTCCGGGAGGATGACTCTCATACATCAACTCCCGCGTCGAACGCTGCCGCGCGCGCGTCGGCCGCGCGCTGCCAGCGGCGGTCGAAGAACACCGAGAGCCAGATCGACATCTCGAATAAGAGCAGCAACGGGATCATCGTGAAGAGCAGCGTCACCGGGTCGACGCCCGGCATGGCCACCGCGAGCGCCGTCACCGCGACGTAGCCGATCCTCCGGTTCTTGCGCAGCTTGCTCGAGGGAACGATCCCGAGCCGCGCGAGAGCGAGCACGAAGATGGGTAACTCGAACACGATCGAGAGCGCGATCAGCACCCAGAGGACGAACGTGTAGTAGTCCCGCGCCCGCAGCTGGATGTCGTAGAGATCGGAGTCGAAGTTCGTGAGGAACTGAATGGACGCCGGCAGCGCGACGAAGTACGCGAAGAAGAGTCCGCCCAGGAAGAGCACGGTGGCAAAGGCGACGAAGCCGAGCACAACCCGCTGCGTGTGCTCGTAGAGGGCGGGCGCGAGGAAGCTCCAGAGCTGCCAGAGGATGATCGGCATCGCGATGGCCACCGCCGCCCAGAAGCTGATCATGAACGACGTGATGAACGGCTCGGCCACCGCGAACGTAGTCGGCTTCGTACCCGGATCCAACGGCCTGTTGAGCCAGCCGATGATCGTGTCGTGGAACGTAAAGGTGACGATGAACGCGCCGCCGATGGCTACCAGGCACCAGAGAAGCCGCGTGCGAAGCTCGCCAAGGTGGTCGACGAGCGGCGCTTCCTCCCCGGGGGCGAGCCGCCGTGGAATCACACGGCGCATGGCGTACCTACGACGTGCTGTCGGGCTTTGGCTTCGCCGGCTGGGCGGGCTCTTCGATCGGCAGCTCGGGCACCGCGTCGTCGTCGTCGCTCATCGTCAGCGAGGTCTTGAACTCGCGCATGCCCCTGCCGATCGAGCGTCCCATCTCCGGGAGCCGCTTCGGGCCGAACACGAGCAGCGCGACGACGAGGAGGATGACGATCTCACCCGGTCCGATCCAGCCTGGCATGAGACCTAGGGTACCACCCCGTCGTACACGCCCAGACCG